>CAZZJN010000061.1:7224-17105 GCA_964654505.1 uncultured Ardenticatenaceae bacterium
GCGTGAGCCACGCCTCAGAAGGAGTTTTTTTATGAGTTTCAGCCTTAGCGGGGCCGGCACTGTCGGCCAAAGCTGGATCGAGCGCGACACAGCCAGCTTGTCCCCCTCCTATAGTCGTGAATATGCCCTGGTGGTCGACCATGCCCAGGGTTCGGAAGTGTGGGATGTCGACGGACGTCATTATATTGATTTCATGGCCGGTGTCGCTGTCCTAAACGTCGGCCATCGCCATCCCTATGTGCAGGCGGCCGTCGAGGAGCAGATCGGCAAGTTCTGGCATATCTGTCTGTCCGACTTCTACTATCCCAACGCGATCACCCTGGCCGAAAAACTGCAAGCCATCGCCCCTATGTCGGAGAAGACCAAGGTTTATCTGAGCAATTCGGGCACTGAAGCCGTCGAATCGGCCATCAAGCTGGCCATGTACAACACCGGCCGCACGCGCTTCATCGGCTTTTTGGGCGCGTTCCACGGCCGCACGCTCGGCTCTCTGTCCTTCACCGCCAGCAAGGCCGTCCAGCGGGCCAACTATCTGCCGGGAGTCAAGGTCCATCACATTCCCTATCCCAATGAATACCGCCCCGTCCTGTCCGGCAAACCGGGCGCCAATTATGGCGACACGGTGATCGATTATCTGGAAGAGCAAATCTTCTATCACATGCTGGCGCCGACCGACGTGGCGGGCATTTTGGTTGAGCCGATTCAGGGTGAGGGCGGCTATGTCGTCCCGTCGGCTGGTTTCTTCCCGCGCCTGCGCGAGCTTTGCGACAAATACGGCATCCTGCTGATGGTGGACGAGATCCAGAGCGGAGCGGGCCGCACAGGCCAATGGTGGGCTACCGAGCACGAGAAGGTCGAGCCGGATATCGTCTGCTTCGCCAAAGGCGTCACCAGCGGCATGCCCATCGGCGGCATCATCGCTCGCGACAGCCTGATGAGCTGGGGGCGCGGCTCGCACGGCAGCACGTTCGGCGGCAATCCGGTGGCCGCTGCGTCGGCTCTGGCGACGCTGGAAGTCATCGAGCGCGAGGGCCTTCTGGCGCGGGCGACCGACACCGGCGAATACATCATGGACGCCCTGGCGGAGATGGAAGCTCGCCATCCGAGCATCGGCCAGGTGCGCGGCCGCGGTCTGATGATAGGCATCGAGTTCGTGAAGGATCGCGAGACGAAAGAGCGGGCCGTCGATCTGCGCAACCACATCATCCAGCGCGCGTTCGAGATGGGTTTGCTGCTCATCCCCTGCGGCACCAACTCCATTCGCATGACCCCGCCGCTCAATATCGAGCGGCCGCTGGTCGAAGAAGGACTGTCAATTTTTGAGAAGGCGCTGGCCGAAGCCGAGGCGCACTATCTGAAGAACGGAGCATAAGATGACGATTGCCGATCGGATTGCGACATTAAAAGCGACTTTGCGCAACGGCGTATCGCCGGCCATGGCCACGCCGCTCATCCCCGGAACCCACACCGTCAACACAGCGGCCGTGCCCGCGCTGGTCGATTTTCTGGCCGGCAAGGGCGTGAAGGGGCTGTTCGTGGGTGGCACAACCGGCGAGGGTATCCTGCTCGATGACGATCAACGCCACGCGTTGCACGAGGCAGCCATGACCGCGGCCGGTGGCCGTGTGGCTATTCTGCTCCACGTCGCGGCCCAGCGGACCGAAACGGCCGTCGCCCTGGCCAAACACGCCGTCGGGCTGCAACCCGACGCCATCGTAGCCATGACGCCAACGTTCTTCGGCATGAGCGACGCCGCGCTGACTCGCCACTTCACGGCCATCGCCGAGGCCGCGCCCGACACACCGCTCTTCCTTTACGACATCCCGCAGTTCGCGGTGAACGGCATCAGCCCGTCGCTGCTGGCGGCACTGGCCCGCGAGATTCCGTCGCTGGCTGGACTGAAATGCAGCCGCGGCGATGTCCAGATCGTCCGGCGGCTCATCGACGCCTTGCCGCCCGACCGGATCCTGTTGGCGGGGAACGAAAGCGCGGCGCTGGGCCTGTTGGCCCTGGGTGCGGACGGACTAATCAGCGGTTTGAGCACCGCCATTCCGGAGCCGTTTGTGGAGCTGACCCGCACATTCGGCGCGGGCGATATCGACGGCGCGCGCGAGTGGCAACGCTGCATCAATCGCTTGCTGGAAGTTCTGGCCGGGGCGCGCATTGGCGGCATCAAGGCCATTCTCAACCAGCGCGGCATCGAGGTCGGCCCGCCCACACCCACGCTGGACGCGGTCGATGAACCGCTGTGGCCGCGCGCGGCCGAAGTATTGGGCATAGCGGAGTAGAACCTCTGTTTTAGTCTGGAGGCAAGTGACATGGCTGCTCGAAAAAAGGTAGTCCTGGATGGCATCACACTGGACCCGGCCGGACCAACCTCCGTTCCCATGGAACGTTTATTCGCCTGGGTGATCTGGCAATTCCCCCGGATACGCCACGGTGGCTATAGCGCGGCCGTCCATCCCCCCCAAGCCGAACACGGCTGGTACCCGGCCGTTGTGAACATGGAAGACGGCCACGTCCTCATCCACGGGCACGTGAAGGAGCCATTCACCAGCCCCGAGGCAGCCTCCAAGCACCTTGACAGAGCGACTTCCTGATCAAAAAAGACCAGCCCAAAGGCCGGTCTTTTCTTTTGAACGTAGTGGAGACTAGATCACCTCGCCATCCCGCAGGGTAGCCCCCTTGGGCACGATGATGATGCCGTCCCGTGATACCCAGTTCTCGGTCTCCTCATCGGGCCGGTCGGGGATATAGCGAATGGTGACGTTACGGCCGATGCGGGCGTTCTTGTCGATAATCGCGCCCTTGATCACCGCGTTTTCGCCAACCCCAATATCGGGGCGGCCGAGAGCGCGGTTTTCCATTTTCTCCGCGTCAGTCTCGTAATAGTCGGCGCCCATGAGCACCGACGACTGGACATTGGCCTCAGCCTTGATGACGCAGCGCAAACCGACGACCGTCTCGCGCACGGTGGCGTCAAAGATACGGCAACCGTCGGCCAGCAGCACCTCATCCAGCCGCGAGTTTTGAACTTCCGAGCCGGGCAGAAAGCGGGCATGAGTATAGATCGGCGCGTGGGCGTCGTAAAAATCAAACGGCGGATCGGTCCGGGCCATGCGCAGATTGACCTCATAGAACCGGCGAATGGTTCCGATGTCCTCCCAGAAGCCGTCGAAGGTGTAGCCGAATACCTGCCGTTTCTCGATGGATTGGGGAAGGATGTCTCGACCGAAATCGACGTAATTCTCCGCCAATACCTCTTGCAGCGTCTCCATATTGAAGACGTAGATGCCCATGGAGGCCATGAAGGGCTTGTCGGGATTGGCTCCGCTCTCGAACTGTTTGAGAGTCTTGGCGTCCTTGGGTTTTTCCGTGAAGGCGGTGATGCGATTGTCGCTGTTCATCTTCAGGATGCCCAGCCCGGAGACGCTCTCCCGGTCGACCGGCTGCACGGCCACGCTGATATCGGCCCCAAGCTCGACATGGCGGTCGATGAAATCGCGGTAGTTCATGCGATAGAGATGATCGCCGGCCAGAATGAGGACGTAGCGCGTGCCGGCCTCCTTGATCTCGACCCATTGCTTGCGCACGGCGTCGGCCGTTCCCTGATACCAGTCGCGACTGCGCGGTGTCTGCTCGGCAGCCAATATCTGTATCCAGCCAGGCGAGAACTGATCGCGGGTGTAGGTGCTCCAGATATGGCGATGGAGGGACGCGGAGTTGAACTGGGTGAGGATGGCGATCTTCTCGATATCGGCATGGAAGCAATTGCTCATGGGGATATCGATCAGCCGGTACTTCCCCGCCAGGGGAACGGCCGGCTTCGAGCGCTCCTTGGTGAGAGGATACAGGCGTGCGCCTTGCCCACCACCCAGAATAAGGCCCAGGACACTCTTCATGTATGGCATATGCCCTCCGTCTGTGAGTCGCTGATGGTATTGGTAATCATGCGTAGCCGCAAGATTACTATACAACCAACCTGTGGAATTGGCACACAAGTGACGGGCAATTGGCCTGCTTCATGGGGCCATGTTATGATTCTGCGGCGCGCGCAGCGAATCGTGCCGCGGGCGACGATTTGACAGCTTTGCAAGAGGAGATTTCATGAGTCGAGTGATTCATGTGGACAGTCCGGGCAAGCGGCGTAATCAGTCGCGACGCTCGATCGCTGAGATACTGCGCCTGCTGGGCCGCAAGGGACAAATTGACGAGGAAGCGCGTGACATGGCGGCGTCGCTCGTCTATCTGCTGCGCGACATCAAGGAGACGGTCGATGAATCGGCCGCGGCCTGGGAGAAGCGCGGCTACTGGATGAAAGTCGAGCGGTTCGTTCGCGACTGGGAGTGGATCCCCGAGCTGGCCGACAATATCGAGGATGTCATTCGCCATAGCGCCTGGGACTTGCTGCCGGAACTGCTGGCCGACCTCTCGCCCCACTTCGACGACATCCACGTCAAAACGATGACCCGCAAGCCGTCGGATTGGCACGGCGCTTACCGCAAGCTGATGACCGAGCCGCCGGCGGCCGTCACCCGCTAGGCGCTGCTCCCGGAGCCGTTCCATGGCCCGGCTTCGTTTCATCTTCCCCCTGCTGTTAGTCGTCCTCGCCGCGGCGGGATGCACCGCCGGAACCGCTATTCCAACCCTCGTCGTAACCGCCGGGCCGATACCGACCGTCATCGATCCGGCCCAGGCCATGGCATTGCCAACTGCGCCGGCGAATTGGCCCACCCTCTCATCGACCGGGATTGCTCCCGTCATCCTTCCGACGACGACGGCCGTCGCGGCAATTATCCTCACCGACCCGCCGCCCGCCCCTACCATCGTGCCCACCGATCCGCCCTCTCCCACGCCACCCCTCTGCACCGAGTCGGGTCGCATCGAATTCGGCTCGGTTGACAGCGCCGTGGCCGGAGAAGCCATGCGCTACCGCATCTATCTGCCGCCGTGCTACGGGCAGGACGACCGCGTCTATCCCACCCTCTACATGTTCGGCGGCAACGTGCACGACGACGCCATCTGGGACACGCTTGGGCTGGATGAGGCGGCCGAGGCAGCCATCGCGCGGGGCGACATCCCGCCGCTGCTCATCGTGATGCCGGACAACGGCTGGCTGGCGAATACCACAACCAGCGGGCCGAACTCCTATGAGGGGTTCGTGCTCAATGAATTGATCCCCCATATCGAAGCCACGTATCTCGCCCGGCCCGACGCGAACGGCCGCGCGGTGGGCGGGCTTTCGCGCGGCGGCTACTGGTCGCTGATGATGGCCTTTCGGCGACCCGACCTGTTCCGCAGCGTGGGCGCGCACAGTCCGGCGCTAATCGACAGTCACGCCGGCCCGGCCGAGGACCCGGTCATCACCGGCGTGACCAACGATCTGGGCGACCTGCGCATCTGGATCGACATCGGCGAACGTGATCCGTATCTGATCGAGGCGCGGCCGTTACATGAGGCATTGGCAGCCGCCGGCGTGGCGCATGAGTGGCGCGTCAACGAGGGGACGCACGACGAAGCCTATTGGCGGGCAAATCTGATTGATTATCTGGTCTGGTATAGCGACGGGTTCTAAACAGACCTGACAGGTGTCGGAACACCTGTCAGGTCTCTCGTCGCCTGTATGGCTGTAATGGGAAATACGATGATCACATGTACCCCATTAGGGCCCTGCTCTGCGAGGGGCTATGAAAGTTGCTTTTTTATTTTGGCATTACTTGGTTTAACAGCCTGTGGCACAAAACCCCAGGTTACCACTTCTGCTGCAACACCGCCGATGATTGCGACGCGTTTATTGGCTGAGATGGTTGGCGAGCTAACGATAGAAAGTGAATGTCTGCGCATTAATGACTACCTGCTTATATGGCCGCCCGATTATACAGTCGATATCAAAGAGGACATGGTTGAGATCAGTGATGAGATCACAGGCGAGAAGCTCGTATGGCGCAGCGGAGAAACAGTGCAAGTTGGAGGCGGCGAGGTATCGTATGTTCTTCTGGACGAGCAAGTACGCCAACGCACTCCCGCACACTGCTTGAAGGGCGGGGCGGGCGCTTTTTGGCTTATGGGAGACATAGTAATCCCGGCTACTCCAGCGGCTGAATAACAAGCCATATTCTACAGGCTCTATTCCTTTCTCATACTGAGCCGCATCAGGAGGGCAAACACGGCCGCGGCCAGTCCAACAAGCATCGCCACCTTCATCAACGGCGACGTGACCAGCACGGCAACCAGCCCAAACAGGATAGCCACCACGTAATAGCCGATAACGATTCGCGCCGTCGGCAGGCCCCGGTCAGAGAGGCGAAAATGCAAATGGCCACGATCGCCGCGCATGGGATGGCGGCCGTGGCGAATGCGCGAGACGATCTGCCAGGCGACGTCGATGATCGGCACGGCCATCACCAGCAGCGCCGTGGACAACTTGGCCGGAGAGAGGATGGACAGGGTCGCCATCTGATAGCCCAGGAACCAGGCCCCGGCCGAGCCAAGAAAGAGCCGCGCCGGAGAGAAGTTGAAGGGCAGGAACCCCAGCAACGCCGCCGCCAGCGCCACCGCGAAAAGCGGCACGGTCACCTGCTCCAGCCGATAGCTGTGGAAGGCGAAGAAGACCGCGGCGATGAGACAGACCCCCGCCGCCAGCCCGTCGAGGCCATCGAGGAAGTTGACGGCGTTGATCATCCCCACCACCCAGAAAATCGTGAACAGCAACGCCAGCGGCCGCCACAGCCACACCAACTCGCCCTCTACGCGAAACAGAGGCAGCGCCTCCCACAACCCGGCGTCGGGCAGCGGGTTGGTGAATACCTCGATGAAGATGATGTGCAGGATGGCGATCAACGCTCCCAGGAGCTGGATAACGAACTGGATACCGGGCGACAAATCGTAGCGATCATCCAGCAAGCCGCCGGCGACCATCACAAAACTGCCCAGTACGACCCCGCGCAGCCGGAGCGCGTCGTCGGGGTTGGCCGGTGGCAGCAGCCACCAGGTCACGATGATCCCCGCCAGCCAGGCGATGAAGACGGCCAACCCGCCCAGTTTGGGGATGCTGCCCTTGTGCTTGCGGCGGCCGCCCGGCTCGGCCACGATGCCCCAGCGGAATGAGAGCCGGCGAACGACCGGCGATAGCGCCAGCGCCGCGACGACCGAGACAAGGGCGACGATCAGGTAAACCATTAGGGGCGATTAACCCGTCCCGAACTGCCGGTCCCCGGCATCGCCGAGGCCGGGAACGATGTAGCCGATCTCGTTCAAATGGGAATCGACATGGGCGATATGGATGGGTACGTCAGGATGAGCGCCACTCAGACGGGCGACACCCTCCGGCGCGGCCAGGATACCGACGAACTTGATGCGTCGCGCCCCCCACTTCTTGAGCAGATCGACGGTAGCCACAGCCGAGCCGCCGGTGGCCAGCATCGGGTCGAGCACCAGGCAAACCTGTACCGTCGGATTGGTCGGCAGCTTGTTATAGTACGACACCGGCTTGAGCGTGCGCTCGTCGCGATAGAGACCGATATGCCACACCTCCGCGCCGGGCATCATCTCCCAGATACCCTCGACCATACCCAGACCGGCGCGTAAAACCGGAATCAGGCCCACCGTATCAACCACGTCCAGCCCCTCGGCCGTGCCCATCGGCGACTCGACGGTGACCGGCGTCGTGTTCAAGTCGGCCGTCGCCTCATAGCAAAGCAGCATGGATATCTCGCGAATGAGTTGGCGGAACTTCTCCGGTTTCGTGTTGATATCGCGCATCTGGGTTAATTTATGTTTGACCAGCGGGTGTTGTGACTCAAAAACCATCCTGTTACTCCCTTGTCTAGGTTTCATCATTGTAGCCGACATGAGCGGCAATGCGAGAAAGCGCAGGTCAGCCGCAAATACCCATCCTGTCTCACTTGGCGTATAATCGCCCTGTTGGACAAGAATCGTATGACGACACCCGGAACCCCGGCCGATCGGCCGATCGCCCCGCAGCAGAAAGCCGACGATGTCGGCCTCGATACCATGCTGCGGCCGCAGCACCTCTCCCAGTTCACCGGCCAGGAACGGCTGAAGGACAACCTGCGCATCCTGATCGACGCCGCGCGCGGCCGAAGCGAACCACTCGACCACGTGCTGTTCCATGGCCCGCCGGGCCTGGGCAAGACCACGCTGGCCCAGGTCGTCGCCAACGAGATGGGGGCCAACATCCGCCATACGGCCGGCCCGGCCATCGAACACTCCGGCGATCTGGCCGCCATTCTGTCCAACATGCGCAGCGGCGACATCCTGTTCATCGACGAAGTCCACCGCCTCAGCCGCCCGGTCGAGGAAATCCTTTATCCGGCGATGGAGGACTTCGTGCTCGACCTGATCGTCGGCAAGGGACCGGGGGCCAAGAACGTCCGGCTCAAGCTGCCACGCTTCACGGTCGTTGGCGCGACGACCCGGCTGGCGCTGATGACCGCCCCGCTGCGCGCCCGCTTCGGCGCGGTCTATCGCATGGATTTCTATGACCAGCCGGCGATGGAGGAGATTGTCAATCGCGGCGCGCGCATTCTGGAAGTGCCCATCGAGCCGATGGGGACGGTCGAGATCGCCCGCCGCGCCCGCGGCACGCCTCGTGTGGCCTTGCGCCTGTTGCGGCGCGTTCGCGACTACGCCCAGGTACGCGGTGACGGCGAGATCACCCACGAGACGGCCGTGGCCGCGCTCGACCTGATGGAAATTGACGGCCTGGGCCTCGACGACCTCGACCGGCGCGTGTTGCGGGCTATCATCGAGAAGTTTGGTGGCGGGCCGACCGGGTTGGAGACTATCGCCGCGTCCATCAGCGAGGAGTCGGACACGATCATGGATGTCGTCGAGCCTTATCTGCTGCAACTCGGCTTCCTGGAACGAACGCCGCGAGGGCGCATCGCCTCGCCCCACGCCTACGCCCACCTCAACCTGCCGGTTCCCCAAAACGGCCCGCGCGAATCACAGCGCTCCCTGTTCGATGCCCCGCCCGGAGGTTAGCCCATGGTTGAATTCGGCCGTCTCTTGCTCATCATCGGCCTGGCCATCGCCTTTTGCGGCCTGGTCATCCTTGTCGCCAACCGCTATCTGCCGTGGCTGGGCAACCTGCCCGGCGATATGCGCTTCGAAGGCGAGAATTACAAGGTTTACTTCCCGCTGGCGACGATGATCCTGGTCAGCATCCTCGGCACCATCCTGCTGAACATCGTCCTGCGCATCTTTCGCCGCTGATCGACCCTTGAGCCGCCTGATTTTGTTCAACAAGCCCTTTCGTGTTATGTGCCAGTTCACTGACCGCGAAGGACGGCCGACGCTGGCCGACTATATCCCCGTGCCGGAGGTCTACGCCGCTGGACGGCTGGATTACGACAGCGAGGGGCTGCTGCTACTGACCGGCGACGGCCGCCTGCAACACGACATCGCCGATCCCCGCCAGAAATACCCCAAAGTCTACTGGGCACAGGTGGAAGGAACACCCGACCAGCGCGCCATCTCCCGGCTGCGCGGCGGCGTCAAGCTTGGCGACGGCCTCACCGCCCCCGCCCGCGCCCACCTGATGGCCGAACCGGACGTGTGGCCGCGCACGCCACCCATCCGCTATCGCCGTAACATCCCCACGTCGTGGCTGGAGCTGACCCTGACCGAGGGACGCAACCGGCAGGTCAGGCGCATGACGGCCGCCGTCGGCCATCCCACGCTGCGCCTCATCCGCTGGGCCATCGGCGAGTGGACGCTTGAAGGGCTGCTGCCGGGCGCGTGGCGGGAGGTAGAGGAGCGGGGGAGAAGAGGCGCGGAGGTGCCGAGGTGATCGCGCCCGAAGCCATTTCCATCCTCAGCATCCCCGTCCATGCCGTGACGATGGCGCAGACCCTGGC
>CAZZJN010000062.1:0-16902 GCA_964654505.1 uncultured Ardenticatenaceae bacterium
TGACGACCAGACGGGTGTTGGCGCGAATCAGGTGCGCGCGGGCGGCGTCGCCGACTTCGCGTTGCCGCTCAAGGCGATCCCGCTCATCCAGATCGATCTCCTCGCCGGAGTCGAGCCGTTCGATCGCTTCGCGCCCGGCCTCGATCTCCATCGCCAGATGTACCTCTTCTTCGGCCGACAACAACGATTGCTGCCCCATCTCGCGAAAATAAAGGCCAACGGAATCATCAATAGGCACGTTGCTCAAGTCAAACAGAGGGGCGTCATGAGACCGAACCCGAGCCGGCCGCACGCGAACCACCGTTTCAATGGTTTCCTCTTCGATGATGATGACGCCGTCTTCGTCCTCGTCACCGGAGCTTAACGCCGCGGCTACGATATCGTCTTCGTTCTCATAAATCGCCAGGCCGAGGGTCTGGGCCTCTTCAAGCAAAGTCTCCAGAAGGGTGATATTGTTCTCAATCTCGGGCAGCGCTTCCAGAATTTGATCGTAAGTCAGATATCGTTGTTCAATTCCTTCGTTAAGCAGCGCGTTGAGAATTTCCATTTCATCGGACAATGGATCGTTCAGATCTGTCATTGGTCAATAATTCCTTGCGGTTTCCCTCGGGTTTTCGGGAAAAATCTATGCCCAAATGGTGCGCGGGTTTATGGTGAGAAATAGGGGTTCAGCCATCAAAAAAAATCAGATAATATGTATTGTCCGCAATGGATGGGCTGCTCCACGCACCTCTGCCTCTTCCAAAAAACAGGTATGTCAAAAGTGCAGTCTAGCATATTAAAAGGACAAAAGTCAATAGGCTCCTTCGCCTCGCCCCAACACCAGCTTCACCAGCAGCAACGCCACAAATGAAAAAGCCACCAGGATGATCGACAGCGTCACCGCCACATCCAGGTTCAACTCAAACCCCAGATAGATCGCCAGCGGCATCGTCTGCGTGCGGCCGGGAAAGTTGCCGGCAAAGATGATGGTCGCCCCGAACTCACCCAAGGCCCGCGCCCAGGCCATAGCCGCCCCCGACAGGACGGCCCGGCGAGAGATCGGCAGGGTAACACGCCGGAATATCTGCCACGGATTGGCCCCGTCGATAGCCGCCGCGTCCTCCAGCTCCGGCTCAACCGCGGCAAGACCGATGCTCGCGGCGCGAATGAACAGCGACACGGCGATGAACGTCTGGGCGATGATGACCGCCAACTCGGTGAAGGTGATGCGTACCCCTAGCTCGTTCAGCGGCGCGCCCAGCAGGCCACGACGGCCGAACACCAGCAACAGCGACAGACCGGCCACGGCCGGCGGCAGCACGATGGGCAGGTCAATGAGATTATCGAGCAGGACCCGGCCGGGGAATTGTCGCCGCGCCAGCAAATAGGCGACCGGCATCCCCAACACGACGGCCGCCAATGTCGCCCAGGTGCTCGTCCTCAGGCTGAGACCCAGCGCCTGCCGGACCTGTGGCAAGCGCAAATTGGCCGCCAATTCGGCCGGGGAACTATAGAAAATGAGCGCCAGCAGCGGCAACAGCAGGAACAACAGCAGAGGCAACGATAGCGCCCACCATCCTTCCGCCTTGTGCCGGCGCAAGACGGGACGGCTTTGTTGCCTGTCCTGCGGCAGATCGATCACGGTCATCACCGGACAGACGGCGAAAACCCGTAATACATCATGACGGCCTGCCCGGGGGTGCTCAGGACGTACTCGACGAAGGCCGCGGCGACGTCCGGGTTCCCGCTCCCGACTAGAGACGCGATGGGATATTCAGCCAGGACATTAAGCGCGTCGGGTATCTCCAGGCTCTCGACCCCGGTAACCCCGAACAGGTCACTGGTGTAGACGATCCCCGCGTCGGCCTCGCCCAGTGCGACCTTGTTGAGCACGCTGCGAACGTTCTCCTCATAGGAAGCCACATTGGCCAGCACGTCATCGCGAAAGGAACCGTTGAACGCCGGGTCGGCCGATGCCTTGTCGAGGAACTCGAGCGAATAGCGGCCGACCGGGACCTCCTCCGCGGCCAGTACAATCAGCTTGCCCGGCTCGGCCAGGTCTTGCAGCGACTGGATTTCGCCGGGGTTGTCGGCCGGGATAACGACGACAAGGCGATTGGAGACAAACAGCACCGGCGCGTCCGCAGCCACCCTACCCGATTCAACCACGGCATCCATTTGGGTGATATTGGCGCTGGCAAACACATCAACCGGCGCGCCCTCGTTGATCTGCGTCGCCAGTTGGTTGGACCCGGCGAAATTGAACTCCGTCGTGACGCCCGGGTTGGCCGCATCAAACTGCTTGCCCATTTGCGTGAAGGCGTCGGCCAGTGACGCGGCCGCAAAAACGGTCAGGGTGACATCTTCGAGCTTCTGGGGCGGTTGCGAAGCATCCTCGGTCGGCGCGGCAACCTCAGTAGTGGGCGACTGACTGGTTGGTGCCGGCTCTCCGGCACAGCCGATCGTCATAACGACCGGCATAATCAGCAAAATCAACAATAATCCGAACCTGACAACTGACGAGCGGTTAACCATCGTTCTTCCTCTTTTGTGTCCAAACGGACTCATTGCTTGATGCCCGGTCGCATGGGCCGGGCCTTGCTTGCGGCGTGAGAGGTTACCGAACATATTGGATAGTCGGTAACCGTCAGCCGGCTTCAAACTCACTTACGGAGTCGCGGGACGGGGTGACATGCTCGGTCGCCAATGACGCCAGCCAATCCCGAATCGCCTCAATATGCTTGCGACGATAGAGCCTGACAGCGCGGCCGAACGGGCCGGCCGTCTCTTCATCCTCTGCCCACATCGCCGGCCATTGCGCGCATACCGCCTGTTGTGCATGAATCAACTTTCCGGCCGTTTCCGGCCCTTCCTCCCCGGCGAAATAAAGCTTGAGCATAAATTCCAGGCGCATCTCCCGCGGCAGCCGAACCGGAGCAACCAGCCAACGGCCGTAGGCGATCTCTCCCGCCGGAGTCAGATGATAGACCTTGCGCGGCGGACGGCCGTCTTGTGGCTCATGGGTGGCTCCCAGCAGGCCCTCGCCCTCCAGCCGCGCCAGCAAGGCATACAGGCGGCTCTGCTTCACGCGCCAGACCAGATGCAATTCGGGCGTCCCGACCAGGCGATGGTAGATCTCATAGCCGTGCAATGGCTCGCGCCGGACAAAGCCCAGCAGCGCGTATTCAATCGTTAGGGGGGATTGCAGCAATGGACTCATTACCTGACTACTCAATAAATGAATATGGATTCGGCAAGTATAAATGAGACCACAATCGACGTCAAATAACGGGAATTTGCCGGCGCCAACAGATGACGCCCAACATAAAACAAGCTACTATCTCAGGTGCCCCGGCGACGTTCGCCGGGCTTTTATTCATGATGAACAAACTGTTGACCCGCTCCTTCCCGATCCTGTTCCTGTTCGGCCTGCTCATCGGCCTCGCCGCCTGCCGCGACGCAGCCGTTTCGACGACTCAAAGCCCAACGACCGCGCAACCGCAGTCAACCACTCAGCCATCCACGGCCATCTCGTCGCAACCGGCTCCCATGCCGACCCTCGATCCCGCCGGCGTTCCCGCCAAAGTCACCCACGTTTTCGATGGCGACACCATTGAGGTTGATCTGAA
This sequence comes from uncultured Ardenticatenaceae bacterium, assembly GCA_964654505.1. Classification (GTDB taxonomy): domain Bacteria; phylum Chloroflexota; class Anaerolineae; order Promineifilales; family Promineifilaceae; genus Promineifilum. The sequence goes on from CAZZJN010000062.1 coordinate 3,612, forward strand.
CGGCCGGACCTACCGCCTGCGCTATATCGGCGTCGATACGCCGGAGCGCGACGAGCCGTTCTATCAGGAAGCCCTGGAGTTCAATCGCGACCTGGTGGAAGATCAGACCGTGATTCTGGTTCAGGACGTCAGCGAGACCGACCGCTACGGCCGCCTGCTGCGCTATGTCTATCTGGAAGACGGCACCTTCGTCAACGGCGAACTGATGATCAACGGGATGGCCCGGCTGGTTACCTTCCCGCCCGACGTGGCCCAGACCGATTATCTGCGCGAGTTGCAGCGGCAAGCCCGGGAAGCCTCAGCCGGCATGTGGAGCCGCCCCGATCTGGTGGGGCCATGCGATTGCGACCGCAATCTCTATGACTGCCGCGATTTCCAGACGCAAGCGGAAGCGCAAACCTGCTACGACTACTGTATGGAGACGACGGGTAATGACGTCCACCGGCTGGACGGCCGTGGCGACGGGCGGGCCTGTCGATCATTGCCCTAAATGGGTCGAGCGAAGACGATGCTGATCTACCTGTTTGGATTGCCCGCGGCGGGAAAGAACTATGTCGGCGAGGTACTGGCCGAGGAGTTCGGTTATACCTTCTACGATGGCGATCTCGACCTGACGCCGGAGATGCGCGACGCCGTGCGCGAGGGACGGCCGTTCACCGAGGTCATGCGCGACCATTTCTATGCCGTGCTGGTCGACCGTCTCGCCGCCTTGCGCCCCGCCCACCCCGACCTGGCTTTCTGCCAGGCCACTTTCAAGGAGCACCACCGCGAACTCATCGCCGCGGCCGAACCTGACGTGGTCTTTGTGCTGGTGGAGGCCGATGAAGCCGTGCGCTTGTCGCGGCTGTCGCGAGGCAATAATCCGGTGACGGTGGAATACGCGTGCCTGATCGCCGGGTTCTTTGAGCCGCCGCGCCACCCCCATTTTGTCATCACCAATAACGGCGGGCGCGATGACGTTGTGCGTCAACTAGCCGCCCTGCTGGACTGGTTTGCCGACCTGAGGGATTAAACGTTCAACGAGGGCACTGACACTATGGTTCGCCTGTTGACCGATACCTCATCGGCGATCCGTGAAGCCCCTTAGTCAAGACTGCTCTGGACAACCGAGACCCGCTCGACGTCACCCAAAGCCCGCGCCAGGTCCGCCGTGGTCAGAATGACGGCCGTGCCGCGAACGCCCGAGCCAAGCGAAATCTCTTCCTCACCCATCACACTCTCATCCAGCAATACCCGGACAGGCCGTGGCAAGGCAAACGGCGCCACCGCCCCAATCTCGTATCCCGTCACCGCGCGCACCTCGTCGGGCGTGGCCATGGTCATTCGCGAATGGCCCACCACTTTCCGCAGCAGCTTCCAGTTGACCTGCTTTGGCCCGCCTACCAGCACCATCAGGTACTCATCCTGCGCCAGGCGAAAGAGGATGCTGCGGACGACCTGCTCGGGCCGCTGGTCCCGTTCCGTGGCCGCCTGTTCCAACGAACCGACCGGCCCGACGTGGCGAAACTCCTGAAAGGGGATGCCCAACGCCTGCAATGCATGACCGACCGGCGTCAACTCGTTCATGGGCAAGCTTATCCGGCTGCATCCACCAGGCCGCGGAACAGGGCCAGCATCTCCGGCTCGTCGGCGATCAGGTTCTCGGGGTGCCATTGCACGCCCACGGCAAAGGGATGCCCGTCTGCCTCGACGCTTTCGATGAGGCCATCCGGCGCGTAGGCGGCCGCTTTCAGTCCCGGAGCCAAGTCGCGGATACCCTGATGATGCAGGCTGTTGACCTTCGCCTCGCCCTGCCCCAGGGCCATCGCCAGCTTGCTGCCCGGCTCGATAGTGACCGCATGCGCCAGGTGGCTGCGCGGAAAATCGCCAAAGTAGTCGTGCTTCATGGCCCCCGGCATCCGCTTGAAGACGTCCTCATACAGCGTGCCGCCGAGGGCGACGTTGAGAATCTGATGGCCGCGGCAGATCGCCAGCAGCGGCTTGTCACGTTCAACGGCCTCCCGCGCCAGAGTCAACTCGACGCGATCGCGATCCTCATCGACGTCGAATATATATTCGGCGTGCGCACTCCGGTAGCGCGCTCCGGAGATATCGCCGCCGCCGGTCAGCACGAGGCCGTCCAGCCGGTCGAGCAGCGCCGCCAGTGACCCCTCATCCAGACCCAACGGGATCATCACGGGCAGGCCGCCCGCGGCCGTTACCGCCTCGATGTAGCTGGGCATCAGGGCCAAATAGGATACGGACGATGTTTGGGTGATCGTCTTGCGATACGTCGTCAGGCCGATGAGCGGCCGGCTTGTGTTTCGGTTCGTGGTCATATCTATGGTTCGTTAGGGCAAGCAGTAAAAACAAAAACAGGTGAAAGACGGCCGCTTTCACCTGCTACAGATCACATGACACCAGTGTATCGCCGATTAACGGCGAGGCAAGGGTTTTTACTAGCGGGAATCGAAAGTCCGCTTGGCGCGCAAGCGAGTCGCCTTACCCGTGCGGTCACGCAAATAATAGAGGCGCGCGCGACGGACATGGCCATGGCTCTGGATTTCGATCTTCTCGATGCGGGGGGAGTTGGCCAGGAAAGTACGTTCGACACCGACACCATTCGACGCGATTCGGCGGACGGTGAAGTTGGCGTTGTTGCCCTCATTGCGCGTGCGGATGATCGTGCCGCGCACCATCTGGACGCGCTCGTTCTTGTCCCCAACGTTGATGCGCACGTAAACCGTGACGCTATCGCCCACGCTTACCTCCGGCAGGTCCGAGTTCTTCTCTTTATCAAATGCTTTCAATAGTAAATCAGACATGGTTCTGCTCTCCAACGAATGGAAAAAACAACGTTCCTGCCGGAACGCCGTCTCTGCCCCAGGAATCCTGGTGAATATTAGTCGCGTAAATATACAGCCCGATTCACGGGCCGAAGAGAAAGTTTACCATGAGCACAGCCGTTTGGCAATGCTTTCGGCAAAATATTCCCGACTTAAACCCGGGCAGATGCGCTATCGGGGCGATCTCGCCGTACTCGCCCCTCCGCCACCTTAATACGACGGCGGGTCGCTGGCGGGAAACGACTCCCACCCGGCCTCATCCACCACGTCGCCGCGGTCGATGGCGTTCTCAATCCGCCCGCCCGTCGGCAGAATCCCCTGTTGCATGCCCAGCAACACCTTGCCCATGCTGCGGCGGGACTCCAGATGCCGGTGCGCCTCGGCTGCATCCTCCAGCGTATACGTGGCGTCGATGCGCACGGCCAGGCGGCCGTCGTTAATCCATTCGAAGAGTTGCCGCGCCCGGCCCAACGCCTCCTGCCGGTCGAGCATGTAGTGAACCAGGTTCGGCCGGGTGAGGAATAGCGACCCCTTCCGGTTGAGCAGCTGCGGATCGATCGGCTCGACGGCGCCACTGGACTGGCCACAGAGCACCATGTAGCCCCTCGGCCGCAGGCAGTTCAGACTCCGGTCGAAGGTGTCGCGGCCGACGGAATCATAGACGACATCGACACCGCGGCCGTCCGTCAGCCGTTTGACCTCGCCCTCGAACTCCTGCTCCGTATAACGGATGACCTCGTCCGCGCCCATCCCAAGGGCCAGCGCGGCCTTCTCCTCGGTGGAGACGGTGCCGATCACCCTCGCGCCGCGTAATCTGGCCATCTGCACCAGCAGCAGGCCGACGCCCCCGGCCGCGGCATGGATGAGCACGGTGTCGCCCTCGCGGATGGGATAGGTGTCGTGGCTCAGATAGTGGGCGGTCATCCCCTGCAGCATGGCCGCCGTGGCCGTGAACAGATTAAGCCCGGCCGGCACGGGAATCAGTTTCCAGGCGGGGACGACGGCATAATCGGCATACGCGCCAAGGTGCATGGCGTAAACGACAAAGTCACCTGGCTTGAACCCCTCCACATCCGGCCCGACGGCATCGACCACGCCGCCCCCCTCGCTGCCGGGCGTGAAGGGCAGCTCCATCTTGTACTGCCCGCTGCGTTGGTAGACATCGATGAAATTAACGCCGGCGGCCTTAAGCCGCACCCTGACCTCGCCGGGTCCCGGTTCGGGCCTATCGACTTCTTCAAGTCGCAAGACATCGGGGCCGCCAAATTCGTGAACGCGAATTGCTCTCATGGGTAAACGCTCCTTACATAGTAACCGTAACCGGAAAAAGGCGGACGCAAAGGTAGTATCAAGATACTAATAAGAAATACAGACCGAGGCCACCCTCCAGCCCGTGAGTAGGCAATTCATTGATCCCGCATTGAATCGCCGTACATACCAAATCTTCCCCTGTGCTATAATCGACCTGTTATGGGCAAGTTCGTCAAGGCCAATCGCAAGAAACTGATCGGCCTCTCCCAAATCCTGCTGAGCCTCCTCCTGCTGACCTGGCTATTCAGCCGCGTCAGCTTCCAGGAAGTCGTGCAGACGCTGACCAATATCCATTGGGGTTGGTATGCGCTGGCCTTCGCCATGTTCCAGCTCAATGTGGTCATTCGCGCCTGGCGCTGGTTCGTGCTGTTGCGCGCCCTCAACGACAAGCCCCGCTTCGGCTACCTGGTCTACCTTTATTACATCGGCTTCTTCGCCAACAACTTCATCCCGTCGGGGTTCGGCGGCGATGTGGTCAAGGTCGTCAGCCTGCGACAACGCCACGGCCACGGCTCGGAGGCGCTTAGCTCGGTGCTGATGGAGCGCGTCACCGGCCTGGTAGGCTCGTCGCTCATCGCCCTCGTGGCGCTGATATGGAACCTGTATGCCCATGCGACAACGCTTGACCTGCCCTGGCTGCTATGGGCGCTCATCGTCGTGACGGCCGTGGGCATCCCGCCGGCCTTTTTCATCGCCCGCGCCGTGGATCCCATCGCCCTGTTGCTGCGCATCTATCCCAAAGCGCCCGCCCTGCCCTTCTACAGCAAGTTTGAAAATCTGGTCAATACCATCCACCGCTATCCCTTACGGGCGCTCGTCTCCGCGCTGCTCATCAGCCTGCCGTTCACGCTCAATCTAATCCTGTTGCAGATGATGATCGCCTATGCCCTGGGTGTCGAACTTCCGTTTCGCATCTTCGCCCTGTTCGTGCCGGTCATCGCCATCGTCAACCTGCTGCCCATCACGTTCAACGGTCTGGGGTTGCGCGAGGGAACCTACACCTTCCTGTTCGTGCCGGTGGGCGTGGCGGCGGCGACAGCCGTCTCGATGTCCCTGGCCTTCTATTTCCTGCGCTTCAGCGCCGGGTTGTTGGGAGGCCTCATGTACGCCTTCCGCAGCATCCTGAGCTTCGCCCGCCCGCCCGAGGTCCATGAGACATAGGGTCGGGCTTGAATCCGGCTCCCACAGAAATTAATTATGACCCAACGCAAAGTCGCCGTCTTCGGTCTGGACGGCATCACCTTCGATCTGTTACAACCCTGGCTGGATGACGGCCGCTTGCCCAATCTGGCTCGCCTGCTGGCGGAGGGAGCCGGCGGCCGCCTGCGCTCCACCATCCCGCCCGTCTCCGCCTCGGCCTGGCCGTCCTTTGCCACCGGCACCAATCCCGGCCAGCACAGTCTGGTCGATTTCACCTACCCGGCCCAGGACAGCTACGAGATTCGCGTCTCCAACGGCCTGACCGTCGCCGTCCCCGCCGTGTGGCAGATCGCCGGAGCGGCCGGCAAGCAGGTCGGCGTCGTCAGCCTGCCCATGACCTATCCACCGCGGCCGATGAACGGCTTCATGCTCTGCTCCTTTCTGACGCCGAGCCCCGACAGCGACTACACCTGGCCGCCCGAACTGAAGCAAGAGCTGTTCGACGCCTGCGGGGCGTTCCCCCTGCGCATGTCGGAGAAGGGGCGTGGCGTGGACCCGGCCGTGTTCGTCCGCGCCTGCAAGCAACTGGAGATCGACCGGGCGCGCTCGGTACAATATCTGCTGCGCAAGAAGCCGTGGGACCTGTTCGTCTACGTGATGGAGACGACCGACAACCTGCAGCATGAGGTCTGGCATCTGGTTGACCCGACGCACCCGATGCACGATCCGGAGACGGCCGCGCGCGTCCTGCCCGACATCCTCGATTACTACGAGACGGTCGACCGTCTGCTGGGCGAGATGTTGGCCCTGGTGCCGGAAGACGCGCTCACGATCGTCCTGTCCGACCACGGCTTCGGCCCCTTCCACAAATTCTTCCATATCAATAACTGGCTGGCGGCCAACGGCTGGCTGGCCTTCAAGCGCAATCCGGTCAGCCAATTGAAGCGGGCCGCCTTTCGGCTAGGCGTGACGCCGATCAACGCCCTGAAATGGCTCACGGCGCTGGGCCTGAGCGACATGCGCAAGAACGTCAAGCGCGGCCGCGGCGGCAAGACATTGCGTCGCTTCTTCCTGTCCTTCAACGACGTCGATTGGGCGCGCACCAAAGCCTTCTCCGTGGGCAACTTCGGACAGGTCTACCTCAACGTCAAAGGGCAACGGCCGCAGGGCGCGGTCGATCCGGCCGAGTACGAGGCGCTGCGTGACGCGATCATCGCCGCGGCCAAGGAACTGCGCGACCCGGAGGACGGCAGCCAGGTCGTGCCCGTCATCTATCGCCGCGAAGAGGTCTTCCACGGCATCAGCGAGGCGCGCCTGCCCGATCTGGTGCTGCACACCGACCGGGCCAAATACGTCTCCTTCGGCCACGCCGACTTCGGCTCCAACCGCGTCATCGAGCCGAGCACCGGCCAGACCGGCCACCACCACATGGAGGGCGTCGTCGGCATGCGCGGTCCGGGCGTGCGCCCCGGAGCGAAGCTGGAGGGCGCCGGCCTGCTCGATCCCGCGCCGACGATTCTGCATTACCTGGGCCTGCCCGTGCCCGAATACATGGACGGCCGCGTGCTAACCGATGCTTTCACCGACGAGTTCAACGCCGCCAATCCGGTGCAATACAGCGACATCGATCCCGGCGAAGGCGTCGGCAGCGATTCCGTCTACAGCGACGCCGAAGAAGAACTGGTGATGCAGAAGCTGCGCGATCTGGGATATGTGGCCTGACATTTGTCCCCGTGGTGAATTGAGGGCCATGTAAGCCTGTTTGTAAGTTTCGAATGAAATATTTGGAATGGTAGGCGGAAAGCGTCTGACACCAGACCCCCGCAATGGCATAAGTAATCTTTGGAGTCCTGTAACATCATTACAGCACATAGAGACGATAGAATGGATATTAATACATTCGTTATCATCCCGACCTATAACGAAATAGACAACCTGGATGATCTGGTTGAGCAGTTGCTGGCATTGCCGGTGTCGCTCGGCGTTGTGATCGTGGATGACAATTCACCCGACGGAACGGGCCGGCAAGCCGACGTATGGGCGGAACGCTACCCGGAGAGGGTCCACGTAGTTCATCGACCGGCGAAACTCGGCCTGGGCACGGCATATATCGCCGGGTTCAAGAAAGCTATCTACGACCTGGAAGCCGAGCGCGTCTTGTCCATGGATGCCGATTTCTCCCACAATCCGTCCTTCATCCCCAGCATGATCGCGCTCAGTCGAACCAAACACATCGTCATCGGATCGCGCTATGTGCCGGGTGGCGGGGTACGCAACTGCACCAGAAAACGCATCCTGCTCAGCCGTCTGGCCAATCTGGTCGCCCGCACACTGCTGAGCCTGGAAGCGAATGATGTGACGGCCGGTTTCCGGCTCTACCGTCGAGAAGTATTGCTATCCATCCCGCTCGACGAGATATTCTCCAGCGGCTACTCCTTCCTGGTGGAGATGCTCTTCCTATGCCAGCGCCGGGGTTGGCAGATTGGCGAGGTTCCTATTATTTTCGAGGATCGCCGAAAAGGAACGACAAAAATCTCGCGCCAGGAGATATATAAAGCCCAGTACACAGTGTTCCGCTTGTTTTTCCGTCGCTTGCGCGGCGGCGAACCGCGGCATCCGACGATCTCCGTTACCCCCATCGCCAGTCACGATCAATCCTGACAGCGGTTTTCGGGAATCCATGATCAGGTAGTTCAATAAACCGACACCAAAATAATGCATGGGCCGGATCACAAGCTGAAACAGATCCGGTTACGACCGCAAAGCGAATAACCCCTCCAAGTCGATAGTATCATGAATGGTTTTCCAGCCGGGCTACGTTTCTCAAACACATCACGCGCGGCAGGAGCAAACGCATGACGAACACGAGCTTGCCGGTTCATGATACCGAGCAGTCTTCCAGGATTGCACCCTGGGTGTTACTATTTTTAGTTGTCGTCATCGTCTTTGGCGGAGCGTTAAGGTTTGTAAACCTGGGCAAGAAATACTTCTGGATGGATGAAGCTCACACGACCCTTACGGTTACGGGAAATTCAAGGCGAGACATCGATCTGGATGCGCTATATTCCAATCCCTGGACACCCCAGGACATCCTGGCCGAGTATCAAACAGTAAGAACTGATCGAAGTATCTTCGATGTTGTTCAGAACCTGGGCGCTCAAGAGCCTCTGAACCCCCCGCTTTATTTTGTCCTTACTCGCATCTGGGTTCAAGTGGCAGGGCAAAGCCCAGCCACGTATCGCGCCCTTTCCGCGTTTTTCAGTTTACTGATTATTCCTGCTGTCTATTTATTTACGCGTACCCTGGGGTGGAGCAAGATAGCCGCCATCATAGCAACTGCTCTGGTTGCCGTCTCGCCATTCCAGATAGAATTTGCCCAGGAAGCCCGCGTCTATTCGGTCTCAATGTTGCTGATGACTCTCGCCAGCGCAACCCTGCTACTGGCGTTGCATACCAACAAACGATGGCAGTGGTTGCTTTATACGATCCTGATGATTCTTGGTTTCTACACCAACGCATTTAACGTATGGTTGCAAATCAGCCATGGTATCTACGTGTTGCTGATCTATGGCCTGCAAACCAGGGCTCCGTTCATCAAGCTATCCAATCAGATTCGTTGGTTCATCCTGGCAAATATCATTATCATCCTGGCATACCTGCCCTGGATTCTCAAAATCCTTTCGACAAACGACACAAGTTCCTGGTTATTGGGCCGAATTGGATTATCCCAACTGCTAAAAACATGGGTGATTAATTTCGGCAAGCCTCTCGTGGATCTTTTTCAATTGCCGGGAATTATGGAACTGGCGATTGTTTTACCGATCCTGTTACTGGTTCTCTATAGCATGATCTACATGATTCGTCATGCCTCACGAAGATCATCGCTATTTGTGATGCTATTGATCCTGGTTAATTTCGTCATCCTGGCGGCGATAGATATCGTGATAGGAGCTATATTTTCAACCCCCTCCCGATATATCTCCCTGACGCTTTTAGCGATGCTCCAGCCGGTTGCGTATCTGTTGGCAAGCAAAATCTCGGTCGATAATCCCCGAATACGTCAGGCATGGACAGTTGTTATGGTCGCCGTCATCGGCCTGTCCCTTCTCTCCAGCACCTTGATGGTCATGTCTCCCGTGGTACGCGGCAAGGGTAATGACGAGGATTTTATCCACGTAATCCAAATACTTAACGCGCAAGGGCCATCAACCTTAATCGTGAACCCGCTGGAAGACGGCTCAACGTTCGGGAATATTTTGGGAATGAGCCATCGCCTTAACAATGATGTGCAGTTCAGGTTTGTTCAGGATATCGACAATTTTACCGGAGATACCTCCGGCAACTTGTTCTGGCTGCACAAAACCGATGTTAACGCCGATAACGATGACCTCGGCAGTATAGCAGGTGGCAAATATTCAGTAACCGAGGTGGTCCCGGGACTGCTATGGGGGTTGACTGCAAAGTGACCCCAAACCCAATCTACACCATGTCCGCTTGCACGCTGTTTGGATAGCCCGGGTTTGTCCGCTTGAATATCTCGCCTCGGTTGCCTTTGCCATCTATGGTTGCCTTGTTTCCATGTCACCACGGTAACATTTATTTTGAGGCATTGCGCATTCTTGAAGTTATGCGTTCTCGCAAGTATAATGCTTGCGACGAAGTAAAAGGGAGCCTGTTATTGGCTTTCCCGCTTCCCCAGACGATTGCAGTCATCCCGCAACAGAAGGCTGAGAGTGATTTCGAATATCCCCGACATTTCCGGCAACAAGGATCTCAGCCTGGTCATCCCGACCTATAACGAAGAAGAAAACCTGCGACCGTTGGCCGAGGAGATTCGCGCAGCGCTAAGCGATACCGGCCTCGACTACGAGGTTCTCTTCATCGACGACGGCAGCAAGGACGGCAGCTTTGCCATCCTCCAGGAACTGGCGGCCGAAGATGATCGCATCATCGCCATCCGCTTCCGGCGCAACTACGGCCAGACGGCCGCTTTCGCCGCCGGGTTCGACCACGCCCAGGGCAAGGTCATCGTCACCCTCGACGCCGATCGCCAGAACGACCCGGCCGACATCCCCAAACTGCTGGCCGAACTGGACAAGGGCTACGATGTCGTCAACGGCTGGCGTGAGAACCGGCAAGACGACCTGATTCGCCGCTTCCCATCGCGCGTCGCCAATTGGCTCATCGCCCGCACCAGCGGCGTTCGGCTAAAGGATCGCGGCTGCTCGCTGCGCGCCTTTCGCGCCGAGGTCGTCCGCGACCTGCACCTCTATGGCGAACTTCACCGCTTCATCCCCGAGCTGGTCAACTTCGGCGGATTCACCATGTCGGAGGTGCCGGTCAATCACCGCCCGCGCGTGGCCGGCGCGTCAAAGTACGGCCTGTCGCGCACCTTCCGCGTCATCCTCGACCTGGTCACCATCCACTTCCTGCGCAAGTATGGCGACCGGCCGATGCAGCTCTTCGGCCGCTGGGGAATCATCCTCTTCGCTCTGGGCGCGCTCATCGGTGGCTATCTGACGGCGCTCAAGCTATGGGCGGGCATCACCGGCGGCATCGAGGGCTTCAACGCCATGACCATCGGCGATCGGCCGTTGCTGTTGCTGAGCGTGCTGCTGGTCATCATCGGCGTCCAGTTCATCGTCATGGGCCTCATCGCCGAGCTAACCGTGCGCACATACTATGAGACGCAGGATCTGCGGGTCTATCGGGTAAAGGAAATTGTGGGGAAATCGGGAGATTGAGGAACATTGAATGACCTTATTAATCATCGGCTTCGACGGCGCGACCTTCGATCTGATCAAGCCCTGGGCGCGCGACGGCTTCCTGCCCAATCTGGCCGGACTGATGCGCGACGGCGTGACGGCCGACCTGGCTTCGACCCTGCCCCCCGTCACCAGCCCCGCCTGGCCGACCTTCATGACCGGCGTCAATCCCGGCAAGCACGGCGTCTTCGATTTCATCCAGCCCCACGGCGAGAACTTCACCCTCGTCAATTCGACCCAGATTCGACAACCAACCCTCTGGCGGCGGCTGTCGGACATGGGCTATCGCGTCGGCGTGCTCAACGTGCCGGTGACCTACCCACCGCAGGAAGTCAACGGCTTCATGGTAACCGACATCCTCAGCCCGAAGAACGCGATCATCAGCCACCCGGCCGGCCTGATCGACCGCTACGAGGCCGAACTGGGGCCATACCGCGTCGCCCCGAATGTCCAATACAAGCCGGGCAACGAGGCCGCATTCATCGCCGATATTTACGATTTACTTGACGCCCATATCCGCTGGGCGCTCAAACTGGCCGAAGCTGAGCCGGTCGACGTGCTCATGGTGCACTTCATCTCCATGGACATCGCCAAGCACGCCTTGTGGCGATTCATGGACCACAACCACCCGCGCTATGAACCGTCACCCTGGGAGCACGCCATTCGCGACGGCTATGCTCGCGTCGATGACGCCGTCGGCGGCCTGATGGCCAAGCTGCCGCCCGGCTCCAGCACCATCGTCATGTCCGACCACGGCTTCGGCCCCCTGAAAAACATGGTCAACCTGAACGTGTTCTTCATGGATCGCGGCCTGATGAAGCTGAAGCCTGACGCGATGACCCAGCTGAAGTCCTGGGCCTTCCGGCACGGCATCACCCCGGCCAATGCCTATCAGTGGGTGGCGCGGGTAGGCCTGCAAAACACCGTCGCGCAGGTCAGCAAGAAGGCGCGCAACGATATCGTCGGCAAGTTCCTCAGCTTCGACAGCGTGGACTGGAGCCGGACAATCGCCTACAGCATGGGCCACGTGGGGCAGGTGTATATCAACCGCGTCGGCCGCGACGAACACGGCATCGTCGCCGACGCCGACTACGACCGGCGACTGGCCGAGGTCGGCGATGCGCTGACCGAACTGCATGACGACGACGGCCACCCCATCCTGACCAACCTGTGGCGCGGCCGTGACGTCTACCACGGCCCTTACGCCCATCTTGGCCCCGACTTGCATCTGGAGCTTGATCACTACGCCATGATCGCCTGCCCGCTCTTCGCCACCGAGGGACGGGTCATGACCAGTCAGATTCGCGGCGACTCCGGCTGCCACCGGCGCGAGGGCATCTTCATCGCCGCCGGGCCGGGTATCAAGGCGGGCGTCGCCTTGCCCGAAGAGAATATCCTCGATCTGGCCCCGACGATCCTGCATCTGCTGGGCGAGCCGGTGCCGCGGATCATGGACGGCCGCATGCTGGATGAGGCGCTGGTCGATCCCGCGCCGGTGCGATTTTCAGAAAATGAAGAGCACGACATCGCCAACGGAGAGGGGTTTGATACTTCTGAGGCGGAGCAAATCGAGGAGCGATTGCGCGGATTAGGTTATTTGTGATTCGACGTCATCAGGAACGTAAATTGCGGAATCCTGTTAACAATCGATTAAGTTCGAGGAGGTCATTGTGCCATGTTCGCCGTTGTAAACCATCTCCATTTCAACATTCCGGTTGATGAAATCCGCGATACCATCAAGAATGAAGGAGCGCCGATTCTGGCCGGGCTGCCGGGGTTTCGTGATTTCTACCTGGTCAAGTCGGCCGAAGATCGGGCCATCGTCATTCTCCTGTGGGAGGATGCCCCTAGCGCGGTCAATGGCTCTAAAGTCTTCGGCCCGACCTGGTTCAATGACAACATCATCCCGTATCTCGCCGACGAGCAGCAGCGGTCGGTTGGCCCCGTGATCGTTGCTTCGGCTTCGAATTAACGTCATACGGGCCTCGGATAAGAACGGCCGTCGCGGCCGAAAAACGCGGGCAAAGCGGTTGACTGCCTGTGTGCCCTGTGCTAATATTGCACTCTAGGCTTAAGGCCTATATTTTGTTGTCAATTGCAGGCGTCGGTTCCGCTTCATCGGAGTCGACGGAAAGAGGATAGTAGATTAAAAGAGTAAGACGTCCACAAGTGACCAAACCCATCATCGTTGATTACCGAATCAATCGGCAGATCAGAGCCCGCGAAGTGCGCCTGATCGATACCGCCGGC
>CAZZJN010000063.1:0-1612 GCA_964654505.1 uncultured Ardenticatenaceae bacterium
GGACTCATGTCCGCCAACCTGTCAGGTCTGCGAGGGCGGCCGCGACCGTTTGGTCCGCAAGCAAAAGCTTGCGCTTACTGTATGGGCAGAATGATCCAAATGGGGGTAAAATATCCTCGTCCAATAAATGAGGCCTACATTGAGGACCCACAATCCGGACGCTGGAGATTCATCCCATGAACCCCTCCCCCTCGGACAAAAGAACAATCCTGCTGGTCGACGACAACTCCTTCAATCGCGACGGCATGCGGCTCTACCTGGAGAGCCACGACTACGCCGTGCTGGAGGCGGGCGATCATGCCGAAGCCTACGCCATGGCCGTCGCCGAGCGCCCCTGGGCGGCCGTCGTCGACATCGTCATCCCCCCCCGACCCGGCGCGCGAGCCAATATCGACCACGCCGTCGGGCTGGAGCTGGTGCGCCAACTCAAGGAGCTTGATCCCGTCATGGGCGTGGTCGTCTTTTCGGCCCACGAGGACCGCGGCGGCCTGGTGTGGGGCCAGGTGCGCGACGGCGTGCGCGGCATCGCCTACCTGCTGAAGGGCATTCGCCCCGAGCGGCTGCTGGACTCCCTCAACCAGGTGGCCACCGGGGCGGTCGTCCTCGACGGCATCGCCCCCACCAATCGCCACCATCTGGGTGAGGAGATCCTCAACCGCCTGTCGGCCGAGGAGCGCCCCTGGGTCATCCACGCCGTTATCCTCATCCCCGGCCTGAGCGAACAGGAACACCGCATCGGCCTGCGCATCGCCGGGTCGCAATCCAACCTGGGCATCGCCACGGCGCTGGCGATCACCCCCAAGACGGTCGAGAACCACATCAGCCGCATCTACAGGAAGCTCGGCCTCAGCGATGTGGACGAACGTGCGCCACAACTGCGCAAGGCGACCCTGCTGGCCAAGGCGTTCATGGTCTACGAGCTGCAATCCCCCGACGAGCGCCTGTAGCGCAAGCTTTTAGCTTGCGTGTCCCACGCGGGCTGTTGGCTGTGGCGCAAGCTGTTAGCTTGCGGGTCCCACAACCTGACAGGGCGTGCTACTGCTTGCCTTTCACGATGCTGTCGGTCCCCGGCGCGACCGACGGGGGCGGGGCGGCCTCGTCGGCGGCTGCCACTGCCGTTGCCGAGAGGGCCACGTCATCGATGAACCAGTTGCTGTTGAGGGAGCTGTCCGTGACGACGACGAACTTGAGGGTCACAGTTTGCCCGACGTAGGCCCCCAGGTTGAGGGTCACTTTTCGCCACCCGTTCGTGTTGGCGGTCTGGCACAATTTTGTCTCCAGGACTTTGCTATTGTTCACCAGCACCCGAGCGACATCGTTGCCACAATTATTCTCATGAGCGATCCAGTGGTAGAAACTCAGGGCCTTGGCGACGGACCGGATCGTCACCTGTTGGCTGAGGATCGACGTTTCGTTGCTGGCCCCGCCCAGCCAGGCAGCCCATGTTCCGCTGTGGGCAGTCGCGGTTCCGGGGAAACTGTTCACGATGAGTGGCCAGTCACCCGTCGAGCTTTCAGCCCAGCCCACGCCCCGCCCGGCTTCGAAATTGCCGTTGATCAGCGTGTAGGCCGGGCTTAGGATGACGGGGAAAAAGACCTTGTGCGCTCCCGGT
>CAZZJN010000063.1:1712-6572 GCA_964654505.1 uncultured Ardenticatenaceae bacterium
CAGCGTGTAGGCCGGGCTTAGGATGACGGGGAAAAAGACCTTGTGCGCTCCCGGTGGTGGCGGCGAGACATAACTCTTGATCCAGTCGACATAGCGCGACACGCGGGCGTAGACGCCGAGGTAATCATAATCGGGATTGGCGCATCCGATGCCCCAGCTGACCACGCCGGCCAGCTGCCACGTGCCGCCGTTGTTATAGACCAGCGGGCCGCCGCTGTCCCCCTGGCAGGAGTCCTTGCCGGTGGCGCCGGCGCACAACATGTTGTCGGTGATCTTTCCCGCGCCATAGGCGGCGTTGCAGGCGGTGTTGGTGGCCACGGGCACCACGACCTCATGCAGCCGGTAGGGGTAATTGTTGCCACCGGGAGGGTTGGCGGCGCGGTTGCCCCAGCCGGTCACGGCCACGTTCTTGCCCGCCAGGTCGCCTATATTGTCCGGCACCAGTTTGGCGTACTTGATGGGCAGCGTCCCGCCCGAGGCGTTGCGCTCGGCGATGGGCGATGACAGCCGGAGCAGGGCGAGATCGTTGTCGAAAGTGCTCGGGGTCCAGCCGGGATGTTTGATGATCTGCGAGATGGGCCGGCGCTGGAAGTTGGGATTGGGGGTGCCCAGATCGTGGATGCCGGCCACGATGTCGAAGTAGGCGGTGGTTCTGCCCTCAACACAATGGGCGGCCGTGACGACCCAGTCGGCGGCGACGATCGTCCCGCCACAAAATTGTCCGTTATAGAGATCAGCTCCATTTGCCTTCTTCACCAGGGCGACCTGCCAGGGCCATTCGCCGGGACTGGCCTCCTGCCCGCCGACGATCTCGGGCGAGTTGATGTCCTGGGCCGGGGCGGCGCCGACGGCCAGCAGGAGGATCAGCAGGGCGGCCGTCAGGGCGACCAGGCGGGACATGATGGTTCCACGTTCGCGATGAGACATTTGTTGCTCCTTGATTCTACCGGTCATTGTTTGGCAGGTTTCCCCAAATCCCCTGCACGTGGATCGCATTATAAAGGTAAGCTGCCCTGTAGAGCAAGCTGTTAGCTTGCCGCCTTGCCGCCGACCGCCGAAGAAGGCGAGGCCGCGACGAACGATATCCGTTCGGCAGAACGAACTCCTTTCGCCGCGGCCTTGCCCCTGTGATGGATTACGCGGGCGCAGGGGCGCCCCTGCGTGTGTGCGTCTCTCCCTGCTTGCTACTCGCCATGGCCATTCCCCGACGCGAACGACACGTCGTCGATGAACCAGCTGCTGATGGAAGATTCGTCCGTCTCGGCGACGAATTCAACCAGCACGCTTTGCCCGGCCCAGGCCGACAGATCGAGCGTCGCTTGCTGCCATGATCCGGCATTATTGTCCTGACACAGATCATAGGTCGCGACCGGATCGCCGGCCACCAGGACCCTGGCGGAGTCAAAGCCGCAGCTGTCTTCAGAGCTGATGATATGATAGAACCGCAACAACTTTTGGCCGGCCGGAACCGTGACCTGCTGGCTGAGGTTCGAGACTTCGCTGTCGATGCCGCCCAGCCAGGCGGCGAAGGAGCCGCTGTGGGCCGTCACCGAGTCCGGCAACTGGTCGCCGATCAGGCCCAGGCTGTTGGAAGAGGACTCGTCCCAGCCCACGCCCGGCCCATTCTCGAAGTTGCCGTTAACAAACCCGCTTCCCGGCGGCGGCGCGGCACCCACATCCAGGACGACCGGGAAGAAAACCTCGCCCGTCTCCGGTTGCGGCGGGGGGACATAGCCGCTGATCCATTCCCGGTAGCGCGAGACGCGGGCATAGACGCCGTAATAATCCGGGTCGGCGCAGCCGATGCCGAAGCTGACGACGCCCACCAGTTGCCACGTGCCCCCGTTGTTATGGACCAGCGGGCCGCCGCTGTCGCCCTGGCAGGAGTCCTTGCCGGGGGCGCCGGCGCACAGCATGTTGTCGGTGATGTCGCCCGAATAAGCCACGTTGCAGGCGGCGTTGGTGACGACGGACAGGGTTACCTCGTGCAGGCGGGAGGGGTAATCGTTGCCGCCCGGGGGATTGGCGGCGCGATTGCCCCAGCCCGTCACCGTCACATCCTCGCCCGCCAGGTCGCCCGCACTGCCCGATACCAGGCCGGCGTACTTGATGGGCAGCGTCCCGCCGCCGGCCGCTTGCTCGGCGATGGGCGACGACAACTCGAGCAGGGCAATGTCGTTGTCGTTCGTCGTCGAGTTCCAGCCGGGATGGACGATGACCTGGGTCAGCGTTCGGAGCTGGTAATCGGGCGCGGGGTTGGCCAGATCGTGGATGCCGGCCACGACGTCGAGGTCGCCGGGGCCTTTTGTGTCGACGCAATGAGCGGCCGTCAGAATCCAGGTCGGGGCGATGATCGTCCCGCCGCAAAACTGGTTTTCATAGAGATCGGCGCCCTTCTTCACCAGGGCGACTTGCCACGGCCATGCGCCGGGAGTGGCCTCCTGCCCGCCGACGATCTCGGGCGAGTTGATGTCCTGGGCCAGGGAAACAGTGGCCAAAAGCAGCGCAGCCAGCAGGGTGACCATGAGCACGGCCGATCGGGAAAGTTGTGACCAACGTTTGATGCGAGACATATCCCACTCCTTGTTTTGTTGCCGATTGAAATGAACAGGGATGGCGACACGCCTGCGCGCCGGGACCGGGCGTCCGGGTGAGGCTGCCTTGCGGCAGGGGGATCGCGCGTGCGCCGTTTGGCCCGCATTATAAAATTCTTTTGCCTCCGGTGTCAATCGGTCTGTCGCTCAATCTGTCCGGTTGGGGTGGCTGTGGCGCAAGCAGTCCTGTCTGTGGAGCGGCGGCTCCCCCGATGCTCCAATCGATGCTATACTACGTTCGCGTCGCCTGTAGCGTAACCTGTCAGATTGCGTCCCCTGCAACCCCGGACGCAAGCGACGGGCAGGCACTTTAGCACTGTGCTACAGACGCAAGCGGCCGGCCGGCGCTACAGCTGTGCGGCGGCCATCTGGAGGTACATCCATGCCCGACCAACCCATCCACGCCGTGACCGGAGCGTTCGGCTACTCCGGCAAATACATCACCCGCCGCCTGCTGGCCGAAGGGCGGACGGTTATCACGCTGACCAACTCCCCCGACCGGGCCAACGAGTTCGGCGGCCGTGTCGTGGCCCACCCGTTCAACTTCGAGCAGCCGGACGAGCTGGCCCGCTCGCTGGCGGGGGTGGAGACGCTCTACAACACCTATTGGGTGCGCTTCAACCATCCGCTCTTTCGCCACGCCGACGCGGTGCGCAACACGCTGATCCTGTTCGAGGCCGCCCGGAAAGCCGGCGTGCAGCGCTTCGTCCACGTCAGCATCACCAACCCGTCGCTATCTTCGCCCCTCGAATATTTCAGCGGCAAGGCCGTTTTGGAGCAGGCGCTGATTGAGTCCGGGCTGTCCTGGGCCATCCTGCGGCCGACGGTGCTGTTTGGCGAGGAAGGCATCCTCATCAACAATATCGCCTGGATGCTGCGGCGGCTGCCCGTCTTCGGCGTGTTTGGCGACGGCGGCTACAAGCTGCAACCGATCCACGTCGATGATTTGGCCGCGCTGGCCGTGGAATGGGGGAAGTCGCGCGAGGACGTCACCCTAAACGCCATCGGGCCGGAGACTTTCACCTATCGCGAGCTGGTGGAGAAAATCGGGGAGATCATCGGCGTGCGGCGGCCGATCGTCGGTGTGCCCCCGGCCCTCGGCTATTGGGCCGGGTGGTTGGTGGGCCGGGTGATGGGCGACGTGACTATCACCCGCGACGAGATCGAGGGGCTGATGGCCAACCTGCTCTACGTGGAGACGCCTCCCACCGGCGTGACCCGGCTGACCGAGTGGGCCGCGGCCCACTCTGACACCCTCGGCCGTCACTACGCCAATGAACTGGCGCGCCGGGTTGACCGCGTGGAGGCCTATTGAGGCCAACCGGCTCGCGGGACCGGATATCAGAACATGCGGCCGCGCCGGTTCCAGATGACCAGCAGCATGAGTATGCCCAGCGCCAGCGGCACCAGCACGAATAATGGGGCGAAGAGTTCCGGGTTCATTTCAAATTTATCGCGGCCGATAGGCCCACACGTTGTCGATCTGCTCTCGCTCGAACTTCTCGCGCACGGGCGAGCCGCGGCGGGACAAGTCCTTGGCGAACTGGTCGATCATGCTGCCGGCGATCCACTCCGGGGTGCGATAGAACAACCCCTGATGGGCGATGGCCACCAGCTCGCCGCCGCGCGGGTCGGCCAGCAGGGCCTCGACGATGACCGCGCGGGTGACATAGGCGCCGCCGGCCGTCGTCCGGTCGCGGATGATACCGGCAATCAGCCCGGCCGTCTCGTCGATGGGGAAGGCGGCGGGGGGTTTGGTGGCGCGGGTGCGGGTGGTCTTGGCCGCCGTTTTCTGGGCGGCGGCGGCGGCCGCTTCGGCCCCGGCTCGCTCGTTCTCCCAATGGATCTGCAGCGCGGCCAGCAGGTGTCGCCGGGTCTCGCCGCTGTCATACTGGACGGTGGCCCACATCCCGTCGATGGATAAAATCTCGTAGTCACCGGTTGAATTCCGGTAGCGCCGGCCTACTTCGATGGTGGTGTCGGTCATAGTTTTCTCTCTCCGCATTGGTTCAATGGCGCGTCGCCGCCCCCTGCGACGACACATGCAGCTTGCTCGCTGGGCTTGGGGAAGATTAAGTCGCGTACCCTTATAGTATACCTCAAAACGGGGAGAAATACGACCGGGAATGACGAATGACAAATCAGGAGCAAGCCGCGGCCTGTGGCGCATGCTTTAGCTTGCGGGCCAAACAGGAGAAATACGACCGGGAGTGACGAATGACAAATCAGGAGCAAGCCGCGGCCTGTGGCGCATGCTTTAGCTTGC
>CAZZJN010000063.1:6672-16774 GCA_964654505.1 uncultured Ardenticatenaceae bacterium
ACGAATGACAAATCAGGAGCAAGCCGCGGCCTGTGGCGCATGCTTTAGCTTGCGGACCGGCCGAAGCCGAAAAGGGCGAGATTCGCCGTCAGTTGTCCCGTCCGTACCCCCTCCGCTCGGAATTAACTGATTTTATTGATCAAACTGCATAACGGTTGATGTTCAGGCAAACTCCAGTGTCACCTGCCGACCAGCCCGGGCTTCGAGCGTGATCAGCATTTCCAGACTGAATTTTTCCCATTTGCCACGAACCAGGTCCGATACGCGCGATTGGGCTATACCGAATTGATCCGCTGCCTGCATTTGCGTCATGCCGCTGGTCTCGATGTACTCACGGAGATCGTTCATGAGTTTGGCCCGCATTTCCAGAATAGGGGCCTCACCGGGGTCAAACCCAAGATCCATGAAGATATTGCCGGTTGATTCCTGAATGGTTTCAGTCATGTCATCACTCCTCAATCCGGCGGAAACGTTGCCGGGCTAATTCTATGTCTTCTCGATGTGTCTTTTGTGATTTCTTGCGGAAGGCGTGCAGTACATAGATCGTATCGGCGTATTTGGCCACATAGATTACCCGCCATTCCCCCAACACGTGGATGCGAATTTCACGCACCCCTGGCCCTATCGTCGGCATTGGTTTCCAGTCTGATGGATCGAGGCCACGTTGGATAGCATATAGCTCAAAACCGGCATGCCTGCGGGCCTCGGCCGGAAAGTTGCGTAAGTCGTCCAAACTCGAGCCGACGAATTTCAATGACTTCACCCCCCGGATTATATAAGTATTGTGATAATTCGTCAAAGGGTTGGTAGCTTTTCTAGTTGTGATGGTATTGGTGACAATACCCATCCCCTCTATCGACAAACCCCCCTCCCGCATTGTATAATAAGGATAATGCACAACGCATAAACCTTATACAAGACGACCTTTTCGCGTCACAACTTGGTCCGAGCAAAGCCTGATTTCCAGTAAGTCAGGCTTTTTTGTTAATAACCCAATTCCCACGCCTATTCGGATGCGTTCCCGCCGAACCCGCCGAGCCAGGAGAGCAAACTATGAACAGCCAGGATTTCATCAAACTCGACGAGCAATATGCCGCCCATACCTATAACCCCATCGAGGTCGTCATCGAGCGGGGCGAAGGCGTATGGGTCTACGATGTCGAGGGCAAGCGCTACCTCGATTGCCTGTCGGCCTATTCGGCCGTCAATCAGGGCCACTGCCACCCGCGCATCATGGAGGCGGCCATCGACCAGATGAAGCGCGTCACCCTCACCTCGCGCGCCTTCTATAACGACCAGATGGGGCCGTTCCTGCGTCAACTGTGCGAGCTGACCGGCTACGAGATGGCCGTGCCCATGAACACCGGGGCCGAGGCGGTCGAGACGGCCATCAAGATCGCCCGTAAATGGGGCTATCAGGTGAAGGGCGTGCCCGACAACCAGGCCGAGATCATCGCCTGCGTGGGCAACTTCGCCGGCCGCACCACCACCATCATCAGCTTCACCAGCGAGGAGCAGTACAAGGAAGATTTCGGCCCGCTGACCCCCGGCTTCAAGCTGGTGCCCTATGGCGACGCCGACGCCCTGGCCGCGGCCATCACCCCCAACACGGTGGCCTTCATTGTCGAGCCGATCCAGGGGGAGGGCGGCGTCAATGTCCCGCCCGCGGGCTATCTGAAGCGCGTGGCCGAGATCTGCAAGGCGGCCAACGTTCTGTTCATGGCCGACGAGATTCAGACCGGCCTGGGCCGCACCGGCACGCTGCTGTGCTGCGACCACGAAGGGGTGCGCCCCGACATCGTGACGCTGGGCAAGGCGCTCAGTGGCGGCTTCTATCCCGTCTCGGCCGTGCTGGCCGACGAAGCCATCCTGGGCCTCTTCCGCCCCGGCGACCACGGCAGCACCTTCGGCGGCAACCCGCTGGGCGCGGCCGTGGCCCGTGCCGCCCTCGACGTGCTGGTCGAGGAGAAGCTCGTCAGTCGCTCGCGCGAGATGGGTGAGTACTTCATGGGCCGCCTGCGTCGCATCGAGAGCGACATCATTAAGGAAGTGCGCGGCAAGGGGCTGCTCATCGGCGTCGAGCTGACCGTGGGGGCGCGCCCCTACTGCGACGCCCTGCGCGACGAGGGCATCCTGTGCAAGGACACCCACCACACCGTGGCCCGCTTCGCCCCGCCGCTGGTCATCTCCCGCGAGGAGATCGACTGGGCCGTGGATCGCATTGAGGCTGTGCTGAGCAACGGGCACGGAGGATAGGCCGCGTTTGCCCGCGGCAGCCGCATTCACGCTTTCTAAACAACCTTTGCACCGGCCCTTTACGCGGGGCGGCCGCCCGATCGATTATTATTTAATCGGGCAGCAAGAACAGTTTCCTCCTTGTAAGCAGAAACGCCACGATTTCCCCTATCGTGGCGTTTCGCCTTTAATACCCTGCCGTGCCGGTTTCGCCTATACTTGGAGGGACGTTCCAGTATCCGGTTTGATCGCGTTTCATGAAATTGAACCTTCGCAGCGTTACCTTTCTTCTGGCCGCCGGCCTCGTGCTGGCGATGGCCTGGCGCGCGCTGCCCGCGTTGTCGGATGAGGCCGCGCGCGAGGGAACCCTGACCGTCCTGTGGGGCGACCCCGGCCCCGATTCGGACGCGCCGCCGCAAACCCGCGTCACCCTGACCGGCGACGACGGCCGCGCGGAGATTCTGGATATCGACCCCGCCTCGCCCCTGGCCGCAAGCTTGCCGGAGCTGAACGGCCGCCGCGTGCGCGTCGCCTTCTCCCCCGGCAGCCGGCGGGCCATGGCCATCGAACCACTCGCCGGCGGCCGCGCCGCGTCGGGCCTCAGCGGCAACCAGCGCTTCATCACCATCCTGTGCAAATTCAGCGACGCGCCCGACGAGCCGAAGCCGCTCAACTACTTCCAGGGCATGACCGCCGACACCTACCCTGGCCTCGATCATTTCTGGCGCGAGCAATCCTATGGCGCGATCGATCTGGCGGGCAGCGACGCCGCCGGCTACTTCGCCCTGCCCAGGCCCGTGGCCGGTTATCTGAACAGCGGCGAGCCTGATCTGGACGCCCTGGCCGCCGACTGCACCGCCGCGGCCGACGCCACCGTCGATTTCTCGCCCTATGCGTCGGTCATCATGGCCTTCAACAAGGATATCGGCTGCTGCGCATGGGGCGGTCGTCGCGACATGACCCTCGACGGCGTCAACAAGACCTGGGGCCTGGTCTGGGTTCCCCTCTGGGGCATCAAGGACATCAGCGTCATCGCCCACGAGACGGGCCATACCTTCGGCTTGCCCCATTCCTCCGGCCCCTACGGCAACACCTACGACAGCCCCTGGGACGTGATGAGCAAGGCCACTGACGGCTGCCTGATCGTCAAGCATCCGGTCTACGGCTGCGTGCCCCAGGGGACCATTGCCTATCACAAGGACATGCTGGGCTGGATTCCGGCCGGGCGCGTCTACACCCATGCCGAGGGCACGCAAACCGTCGTTCTCCAGCAGCTGACCCAACCGCCCGACGACGGCTACCTGCTGGCCCGGATTCCCATCGACGGCTCGCTCAGCCATTTCTACACCGTGGAGGCTCGCCGCTGGGTGGGCTATGACCAGAAGCTGCCCGGCATGGGGCTTATCATCCATGAGGTGAAGGTCAACCGCGTCGTCCGCGCCCAGGTGGTGGATGCCGACAACAACGGCAACCCCGGCGACAACGGAGCGCTCTGGCACGTGGGCGAGACGTTCTATGGCCTTGACCACGTCATGGTGCGCGTGGACGGCCAGACGGGCACAGGCTACACCGTGACCATCTCCAATGCGTTCCCCAGCGCCTGGACGGGGACGACCATAGGCGCGGCCGCCACCGGCCGATACGACGACGACGGCAACGGCCTGATCGCCGTGAAGGCCGCCGGTGGCGATCTGACCGGGGCGAGCGACTCGTTCTTCTACGCCCACCAGGCGGCGAGCGACAGCGTGGAGCTGACGACGCGCCTCACGGGTTGGGATGCCGCCGGGGAGGGTTCGGCCCAGACCGGCCTGATGATTCGCGGCTCTCTCGACCCCGGCGCTCCCTATTATATGGTTGAGCTGGCCGGGCCGGGCAACGCGCTCAGGCTCAAGTGGCGGGCGACGCCGGGCGGGGACACGACGACCGTCACCGGCCCGGCCATCGCCCCGCCGCTGTGGCTGAAGGTGGCGCGGACGGGCGATAATTTCGCCGCCTTCTGGTCGACGGACGGGACGCAGTGGGCTCAGCCGGCCGCGCCGGTTACCCTGAGCGGTTTTCCCGCCGAGGCGCGCGCCGGCATGGCGGTAGCCTCGGCCAACCCGCAGGCGACGGCCGCGGCCACCTTCGACGGGCCGTCGGTCACGCACTGGACGAGCGCGCCGGTCGGCACGAACTCCGGCGGGGCGGCCTGGGAATCGGGCGGCGTTTTCTCGCTCTATGCCACCGGCGGCGACATCGCCAACACGGCCGACGGTTTCTTCTATCACTACCTGCCCGGCCGGGGCGATCTGGATTTGCGGGTCAAACTGAACGGCTGGGACGCTGCCGGGGTCGATTCGGCCAAGGCCGGGCTGATGATTCGCGCCTCGACAGCCGCCGGAGCGCCCCATTTCACCATCCATGTCACCGGCCCCGACCGGCTGATCCGGCTGAAAGTGCGCTCGGCGGCGGGCGCGGCCACGACCAACGTCAACGGCCCGGCGACGTCTCCCGCGACTGTCTGGTTGCGGCTGGTTCGCAGCGGGACGCTGGTGTCGGGCTACTATTCGGCTGACGGCGTCAACTGGACGATGCTCGACACGCCGCGGTCTGTCGATGGGTTGGCCTCGGGCTATCTCTTCGGCTTTGCCACGACCTCCAACGCCGACGGCAAATATGTGACGGCCGCCTGGGGGCCGGTGAAGATCGGACCGCTGCCCGTTCCGCCCACGCCCACGCCCACGCCGACCGCGACCTCGACCAGGACGCCGACGCCGACGCCGACGAAGACGCCGACGAAGACGCCGACGAAGGCGCCGACGGTCACGCCATCGCCCACCACGACGGCCAAGCCCACCTTGACCCCCACCCCGACAGCGACACAATCGCCAACGCAGTCGCCGACGTCTAGCCCCACCCCGACGGCGACGCAATCATCGGCTGCGACGCCCACGACCACGCCCCCCTTTACCCCCACGGCGACCCTCGTATCGAGGCCCACCCGGCCGGGGACGCCTCGGCCGACGGCCACTTCGGCCTGGTATTTGCCGATTGTTCTTGACAACTGATGCTATAATATGCCGGGCGCTTGATTGGAGCGCCCATCGTCGCGTCATCAGGCGACGTATGGCATGGGGCAATCGCACATTCATCCCGTCTGGCCGAGGGTTTTAGGTAAAACCGCCGGCCACTCCCACCGCCTGTTTATGCAGCGCCGGATTTATGTACGCCCATGTCTGCGGATCCGGTCGAAAAACAGGATTGCCGGCCGTTTCATTCGGTCGAAAATCCGATGGAACGAGGCCGTTCGGGATCGTTCTATCTGAATTCTAATGAATCAAAATGCGGCGAATATCGGGTTGTTGTGACGCCGGATATTGCCGGGGCTGGGCAGGGCGGCGAGCCAATCGCCAATTCGGCCGACACATCGTCCGCCATCCTGTCGGGCCTGTTTGATGAGGTGAATGCATGAAGTATCGCGCATTACTGGTATGGGCGGCCATCTGGATGATCGGCCTGATCGGATTGGGATTGGGGTTGCGACCATCGGCCGCGGCCCAGGCGAACACCGGCATCACCGACCGGATATCCGTCGCCGGCGGCGCGCAGGGCAACGGCCCATCCGGCGCCCCGGCCATTTCGGCCAACGGCCGCTTCGTGGCCTTCTCGTCCGAGGCCGCCAATCTTGTCCCCAACGACAGCAACAAGGTGGCCGACATCTTCGTCCACGACCGGACGACGGGGCAGACGAGCCGCGTCTCGGTCAATTCCGATGGTACGCAGGGCAACGGCCGCTCCTTTGCCCCGTCCATCTCGGCCGACGGTCGCTATGTGGCTTTTGCGTCCGAGGCCAACAACCTCGTTCCCAACGATGCCAACGGCAGTTGCGTGATTTGCGGGATCGACGTCTTCGTCCATGACCGGGAGACGGCCAAGACGACCCTCGTCTCGCTCAACTCCAATGGCGTACAGGGCAATCACTTTTCGGATAATCCGTCCATCTCGGCCGACGGCCGCTTCGTGGCCTTCTCGTCCCTGGCCAGTAACCTCGTTCCCAATGACACCAATTACCAGGCCGATATCTTTGTCCGCGACCGGCAGGAGAATCTGACCAGCCGCGTCTCGGTCGGCCCCAACGGTTCGCAGGCCAAGGATCAATCGGCCCATCCGGCCATCTCGGCCGACGGCCGTTTTGTGGCTTTCGAGTCCTGGGCCAGGAACCTCGTCGGCGACGACGCCAACGACTGCAAGGATATTTTTGTCCATGACCGGCAGACGAAGGAGACCATCCGCGTCTCGGTCAACAGCAATGGCCGGGAGGGAAACGACGAGTCATTCGCGCCGTCTATCTCGGCCGACGGCCGCTATGTGGCGTTTGCCTCCGAGGCCGGGAACCTGGTCCCCG
The DNA here is from genome assembly GCA_964654505.1 of uncultured Ardenticatenaceae bacterium. GTDB lineage: Bacteria > Chloroflexota > Anaerolineae > Promineifilales > Promineifilaceae > Promineifilum. The sequence continues at coordinate 13,292 of CAZZJN010000063.1, forward strand.
ACGACACCAACATCCTGATGGATGTCTTTATCCATGACCTTCAGAAAAAGGAGACCATCCGCGTCTCGGTCGACAGCAATGGCGGGCAGGTATATGACTGGTCGGGCGGGCCATCCATCTCGCCCGATGGCCGCTTTGTGGCCTTCGAGTCGTGGGCCGAGCGACTCGTCCCGGGCGATGTCAATCATCGGGGCGACGTGTTCGTCCGCGATTGGCAGGGCGGCGTGACGACTCTCGTCTCGGTCAAGACCGGAGGCGGGCAGGGGGATGAGCGATCCCACGGCGCCGCCATCTCGGACGGCGGCCGCTATGTGGCCTTCGAGTCGGCCGCCACCAACCTCGTCCCCAATGACACCAACCGGGTGGCGGACATCTTCGTCCATGCCGGGCAGGAACCCATCCCGCCGACGCTGACGCCGCCACCCACGGCAACGCCGCCGCCGACATTGGTGCCGACGCCGGACCCGAACCGGATCATGCTGTTCGTGCCGGTCTTTATGGACAATTAGTCAACGAAACCGGACAGGCCGGCGGCCGAGGCGCCCGACCAGCGACGCCTCTCTCGCCGCCTGTCCGCTCCGTTTGGGTCAGTCCAAAAACCCCTGCCGGCGCAGGTAATCCAGGACCGTATCGGAAAACTCGATGTGGGATTCGCGGGTGTATTTGAGCACGGTGTAGATCTGGGCCAGGTTCTGCACGCCTGAGCCTTCGATGCGCGCCCGCAGCTCGGGGTAGGTCATGTAGCGCTCCCAGCCCTTGCGGTTGCGCTCGGCGTAGATGGCGAGGATGTCGTCGTCGCTGTAGTCGTGGTAGGTCTCGCGGTGGACGAGACCGCTCAGGGGCAGGCGGTCGCGCGGGGCGGGGTTTTCGTCGGGCCAGCCCAGCGAGTAGCCGACGACGGGCATGACCCCCGGCGGCAGGCACAGCAGGCGGCCGATTCGGTCGCAATTGGCCAGCGTGCTGCCCATGTAGCAAATGCCCAACCCCTGCGCCTCGGCCGCCAGGGCCACGTTTTGCGAGGCCAGGGTGGCGTCGATGGTGGCGATCATGAAGCTCATGAAGTTGTCGAAGTTGTCGGGAGCCTCGTGCAGCCGCAGCCAGTGGCGCATGCGGCGAAAGTCGGCGCAAAAGGTGAGCAGCAGCGGCGCGTCCAGCACCATCTCCTGCTCCATGTGGGGGTCATAGAGTCGCTCGCGCAACTCGCGGTCGCCGGTGACGATGACCGACCAGGTTTGCATATTGCCCGATGAGGAGGCGCGCAGCCCGGCCGACAGCGCCCGCTCCAGCAGGTCTTCGGGCACGGGGTCGGGCTTGTAGCGGCGGATCGAGCGGTGTGAGTTGATGACGTCGAAAAAGTCCATAACCCATAAGTATGCCTCAATTCGGCCGGGGCACAACCTGTGGTACAACCTGTCCCACAACCTGTAGCACAACCTGTAGCACAACCTGTCAGGTTGTGGACCCAAAAGGGCCAGGCAACCGGGAAAGGCGGCCGTGAGGTTTCCACCCATGGCCGTCCCGGTTGTCTGGCCCCTGCGATTCTCATCGCACCCGATCGGTGCAGGGGCGAAGCGGCGGCGAAATCATCATCGTCGTGCGAGAAAGTGTCATTCGCCGCAGTTTCGCCCGGCAAGCTGACAGCTTGCGCTACAGGTCGCCGGTTGTCTCGCCCTTTCTTGTCAGGTCTTGGACGTCGCGGTTTCGCCCGGCAAGCTGACAGCTTGCGCTACAGCTACATCTAATCCCCGCCGACCACGGGCGCGAAGATCATCGTCGGCGGCCGCGCCGTGTTGACCCACACCGGCACGGACACGCTGGTCGTCGTGTTGCGCACCGCGCCGGTGACCTTGGCCCTCACGTCGGCCCGGCCGCTGAACGTCGAGGCGGTCGCGTCGAAGGTGATGGTCACGCTCTGGCCCACCTCCAGGATGCCCTGCCAGGTGACCGTCCGATTGAGCAGATCGATCTGCGCCTGCCCGACCGAAGCCGCGGCCGAACCGGGCACGATTGACATAGACCTAAGGGCCATCCACTGCGACCTCGCCGCTTCCGCCTCCGCGCCCTGATTCGACACCCACAACGAGAAGGCCGCGCTCTCGCCGGTCTTCACCGCGTCGGGGGCGACCGAGAGCCTGGCCAACAACCGCCCGTCGCCCGGCTCCGGCACGGTGACGGTGATGGGCAGATTCATGGCCAACGGCGCATCGGTCGGGCCGATGAACAGCAAGCCACTCATCACGGCCCCCGGCTCATGATCGACCCGGGCCTCAACGCCGAACGTGATCGGCTCGCCCGCCGCAATCGGACCGGACGGCAGATCGTGAACGATGACGTTGTTGCCCTGGATATTCCTGATGGTGATGTCGAACAGGCCCGAACCGCCGGGGACGCTCCAGCCGTGGGCGACGACGAAGTAGCGGCCGTCGGGCGGGAAGGTCACGCTCACGCTTTCGGCGGAGCCGGATTTGGCCGACGAGGCCACCAGCACATCATCCCAGCAATTAAACACGCCGTCGCCACCGTCGAGAACGAGGTAGAGATCGACGTCCATAGCCGGCGCGGCCGCGCTCATGGTGATATCCATTCGCGCGCTGTCGGTGGCCACGACTTCCTCCACCCATTGAGCGGTGCAGGCGTCGCTCGGATCGTCCTGGCCGATCGGCTGATCGGTGAACTCGCGGATCTCGCTCAACCCGAAGCCGGTGACGCTCAGCCCCTCGGGCAGGTCGGCCGTGGATTCCACGGTGACATCCCACTCGGCGCTCAGCTGCAGCGGATTGACCGTGGCTATCCCGTCGGCTTCTGCCTCCAGCGGGGCCGGGTCGACCGTCAGCTGATAGGCGCGCCCGACAACCGGCTCGCCGACGATAAGCCCGGCGTTGAGAACATTGTGGAGCGTGATGAGGCCGAGACCGTCGCTCATCGGCGCGCCGACCACCTCGCGCGGGCCGCCGGTGGCCGTCTGGAACACCCACGCGCCGCCATAGAGCAAGGTATCCCGGCTGGCCCCCAGCTTCGCCAGCCCGGTCGGGCCAAAGAAGTCCGGGTCGCCGCTGGAGAAGGGTTCCGTGTTCGCGCCGAAGATGGCCGTGTCGATGTCCGTCTGGTTGGGGATGAGGGAATCGATCGCCGGTCGAGGATCGCCCAGATAGATGCTGACGTCGTCCACCTGCCACCAGGCGTGCCAGCCTTGCGCCATGTAGCGGAAGCGGAACATGACATCCGGCTCCCCGGCCCAGGCGCTCAGGTCCTGGAAGATGGTGGCCGGCCCCCAAACCGGATAGTCGATATCGAGGAGGGTCTCCCACGTAGTTCCCCCGTTGACGCTGACGTCGAGCCAGGCATGGTCCATCGGTTCGCCAAACTCATCGATGTAGGGATAGAAGTCGGCACGGAACATCAACCAGGCCTCATCGACGGCCGAGAGATCGATCGATGGCGTATGCATCTCCGTATCCATCAGGACCGTATCCGGCCCGCAGG
>CAZZJN010000064.1:0-16666 GCA_964654505.1 uncultured Ardenticatenaceae bacterium
GTGTTGATGATATCGCCAGCGCCTACTTCACGACCACTTCCGATCTAACTGCTGTCTACCCGGCCTACGCTGCCCGCCAACTTGGCTGGAACGATGCCGCGTTGCTTTGTGGTCACGAGGTGGAGGTTCCCGACTCGCTGCCTCACTGCATTCGTGTGCTCATCCATTGGAACACGACGAAATCCGCCGGGGAGATCACCCACATCTACCTGCGTGAAGCCCGCATATTGCGGCCTGATCGCAAGAATGTGCCGCCGGTGCGGCCGCGCCAGATGTCGCCTGTCGAAGCGGCCGTCAAATTCCTTTCAATGACGCTCTAAAAAGGGATGCTGAATGACAAGGGATGGCTCACCTGTCCGTCCTTTGTAAAGGCTATCAATAAATAGCGACGAAATTTTATTTTTACCTGAATAATCAAGGATTGATTGGATGATGATTGTAATTATGCGGGCGAACGCCTCCATGCGTGAAAAAGCGGCTGTTATTGCCCGGGCCGAGGATGGCGGGTTCAAGGTTCATCTTTCCGACGGTAAGGAGCGCACCGTCATCGGCATTATCGGCGATGGTACGCCGATCAATCGGGACCAGATTGAGCGCATGCCCGGTGTGGATCGGGTTGTGCCTATCCTGAAGCCGTTTAAGCTGGCCAGCCGTGAGTTTAAGGCTGAGGACACGGTCTTTTCGTTGGGTGACCATGTCATCGGTGGCAGCGAGGTGATCGTCATGGCTGGTCCGTGTTCAGTGGAGAGTCGCTCCCAAATCATCGAGACCGCTATCGCCTGCAAAGAGGCTGGGGCCCATATCCTGCGCGGCGGCGCATTCAAGCCGCGCACGTCCCCTTATGCTTTCCAGGGGATGGGCGAGGAAGGGTTGAAGTATCTGGCCGAGGCCCGCGAGGTGACCGGTATGCCGATCGTTACCGAAGTGATGGAGCCGGCTCTGGTGCCATTGGTCTGTGAATACGCCGACATTCTGCAGGTGGGCGCGCGGAACATGCAGAACTATGCCTTGCTCCATGCCGTCGGCGAATCCCAATATCCAGTTCTTCTCAAGCGTGGCATGAGCAGTCTCATCGAAGAGTGGTTGATGTGCGCCGAATATATCCTCAGTCACGGCAACGCTCGCGTGATGCTTTGCGAAAGAGGTATCCGCACCTTCGAGACCTATACCCGCAACACCTTCGACATCAATGCTATCCCGGTTGCCAAGCAACTCTCTCACCTGCCAGTGGTCGCCGACCCCAGCCATGCCACCGGCAAATGGGAATATGTCGCCGGGGCCGCCAAGGCCGCCGTAGCCGCGGGGGCGGACGGCCTCATCATCGAAGTGCACCCCCGGCCCACGGAGGCAATGTCAGACGGCAGCCAATCCCTCAAACCGGAGAAGTTTGCCAAACTGGTGACGGAGATGAAGGCCATTGCCCAGGCCGTCGGCCGCGATATAGTCCCGTGAGCCATCATTTATTCCCGAAGATTAACTCTTTCAATTTGCGTTAGCGGTTCTGATCTGCATGATCTGCGTTTATCTCTAATGTTGGGCTGCAAAGTGCCGCATTGTCGTAAATCGGGTACCATCCGCGTGGTACCATGAACGACAGCAACCAGCTATCCCGCCCGGTTACACCAGATTCCAAAACCAGCTGGTGGCCGGCTCTTGCCATCCTGGTCGCGGTGACGCTGCTTGCCCTTATCTACTATCGCACCGCCTGGGGTAGCGTCTCAGCTCTGGTTGAAGCGCTCGACCATTGTCGTGAGCTTTATTGCGACTTCAACCGCCAATACTATCCCACTGGACGCGAGGTACTTGGTTCCGGGCAGCCATCCAAGGGCTACTTCTATAGTTCCTTCTTCGCCCTGATGCTGGACCCGTTGGGTCGACTGGAGCTGGGGCAAGCAACGATTTGGTGGTCGATCGTTCAACTGGCCGCGATACTCTTGCTCTTGCTGCCGGGTGTGGACTTCTATCGCCGCTCGCCCATTGCTTTCACTCTCTATGTTCTCTTGCTGGCCTTCTCCATGCCTCTGCTACACAATCTTAAGTGGGGTCAGGTCAGCACATTGGTAACCGGCGCGGCTTTCCTGACGCTCTTTCTTCACCGTCGTGGCTGGGTCATAACCGCGGCCGTCGTCCTCGCCCTGGCGGCGGCGATCAAGTACTACGTCGCTATACTCTTGCTTTATTTCCTCGTTCGACGTGATTGGCGCTTTCTGATCACTTTCACGATCGCTTTCCTTCTCTTCTGGCTGGTCGTTCCCACCTTGATTCTGGGGGCGGACGGAAACTGGGCCTTCTATCAGACCGTGCGCGAGCGCATGGCCCATGCCATGACCACCTGGATTCCGGAGGATATCAACGCCCAGTACATGCCCAGCGTCATTGGCCGATGGTTTGATTCAAGTGAAGGACGCACGCTCTGGCGCCTGATCGGTTATGGTGTCTTCGTTGCCAACGCCTTGGTCGTTGTCCGGCTAGCCTATCGAGGTGGCACGCGAGCGGCCGAGTGGTCTTTTGCCCTGCTGTTCCTCAGCCTGCCTTTTGTTGCCGAGACTTCGTGGCCCCACTACTTCGTCTACCTGCCGTTTGCCCAAACGCTTGTTTGGCTGGAATTACGAGCGCGTGCCGGAGTTGGCGAAGGATGGATTAGGCAAAATATCGCCCGGATATGGCAATGGGCCTTATTGATGATCTCGATCATCCTGGCTTCGATGCCCTTTTTTCAATGGGTCGGCCGCTGGCAGGACTACAGTAGTCCGGGCTTCCTTTTTCTCGCCAACCTGAGTCTCTTCATACTGGCGCATGCACTTATTTTTCGTGGAGCGGCAGCAGAATCCGATTGTCCGGCGCCGGCGGCGAAACCGGCAACCTGACGCCTGTGAGCGGGTCATAAAGCCCGACGCCTATCTCGACGGCCTCCTCCGATACGTTCAGTGTGCGCTCGTCGGCCACTACCTCTCCCGGAACCCAGCACCACATCGGCACGGCCGACGGAGGGCCATCGCTTTGCCCTACGATCTCTCCTGCTGAATCAAGGGCATGGACAAAGGCGGAATACTCAACTCGCGGGAAGTCCAGCGCTTGCCAGTAGAGCGTCAAATCCAGTCCATCTGTGACCCATTCCCATTGATAGCCTTTCAGGGCCACGGCTTCTCCTAACTGAACGTCTACAGCCGATACGCCATCCGGCACACGCCGGGTTGGGGCAGGGGTGTTCGGATTGCCCGCCCGCCCGCCCAGCAGGTAGCCGGTGACGAGCGCTTGTGTCAGGAAAACCCCAAGGAGCGCCATTAATCCAATGCGCCACCGTCGATCGTGCCCGGACTCGCGGGTGAAAAAGGCCAAGCCGATCAGCAAGCCCAGCGGCATGACAAACAGCCACAACCGGCCTGTTTCAGCCCGCACTGTTGCCGACAGATTTAGCAAGAGCACGGCCGATGCCCATCCCAATACCAGGCCGTGGTTAGAACCGCTGCCTTCATCTCGCCTTCCGGCAATGATGATCAACGCGCCAATCGCACCGATGAACGGGACGAAGCCCATGAACACGGCCAGATCGTATAGATTGAACAGGAACCACGCCGGGTAGTTGAGCCGGTAAACGCGGTGGATCTCCTGGCTCGTACGCCACATGGCGATGCCGTTTACGTCCATGGCCAACCACAATCCGATCCATAGAAGCAGGACGGCAACCATGATCGCCACTGCCGTCCAGATTAAATGACGCAGCGCTTCACCGTCTCGCCTTGTGACCCCGCACACCGCCGGAATGGCCAGCACGAAAGCCCCTACAGCCAATGTGGTGAAAGACAAAAAGGAAGCCGCCGCCAGACCTAATGCCAGGATACCCGCCGCGAGCCGATCACCGTCGAGCACTGCTCGCAAGGCCAGCCACAGCCCGGCCAGTGTCAGCAACGCATAAACCACATCGAAACGGCCGGAGAACACCAACAACCCCGGTAGATAGGCGTAGCCTACAGTCGCCAGGCGGGCCGTGGCCGGCGGATAGAAACGATGGCCGATCGCATAGAGCGGCAGTACGCCCAGCCCGCTTAGCAACAGGATAACAATGCGCACGCTTCCGGCGGCCACCTGCGCCGGATCCAGCCCACTTAGCTCAGGCGTGGTGCAATCATAGCGATGAATCCAGCGACCCACGACGTCGGCCATTCCCGGCATGGAGGCGAAGGCTTGTGAAGTTGCCCAGTAGACTAGCGGCCAACCTGGTGGTTGCGTACGTACATGAACGTCGGCGTACGACGGCATGTGGGTCGTGTGCTCGCGGATGAATAGCGCCGGGTCTTCAATACGCACGCCCTCCAGCCAAAAACCGGTTGAGCCTGTCGTCATAAGGCTCAGTGGCTGTGTTCGGTGCTGGGCGGCGATGGCGATCTGGAGCAGCGGCGTGACGATGACCAGTCCTCCTAAAAACAGCCCCAGCGACCGGCGCGACCACTCGTCGCTGTTTTCCGCGCGACCTCCCAGAGCTATCGTCCCCAAAGCCAACCCTCCCGCCAGTGCCGCCGGCATCAGCAGAAAACGCCACCCCATTTCCGGTACTCGGCGCACCCAGACCCAATTACTGCCGTGTACCCATGCCGGCCAATCGAGAATCAGCCCGGCAACGTAGAGCGCGGACAGGAGCAGTGCTATAATTCCCAGAATGATCGCGAGTGAAGGGCGTTTACGCCGATTGAGTGGAGCCATTGAACCCGAATTCTAACATTCCCGGCCAAGTTGACGAGGCAACGACACCGCCAATGGATGGGGATGTGAAACGATCGTCCGATTATAGTCGTCCAACCCTCATGGCCTCTCTGACCTGGGCGATGATCTTGATCTACGCCATCACTGTTTTGCGCACCGCATGGCTCAGCGACGATGCATATATCACCTTCCGTGTCGTCGATAATGCCGTCCATGGTTTGGGACTCGTCTGGAATCCCGCCGAGCGCGTTCAGGGCTACACCCACCCCCTATGGTTGTTCGCTCTCATCGTCGGCCGTCTTATCACCGGCGAAGCGTTCTATAGCGCTACCTGGCTATCCATTGCCTTCTCGGTAATCGCTGTCGGGCTTATCGCCTTTCGCCTGCGCCCCGCATCGGCCGTCGTCGTCCCTGGCTTGCTGATCCTTACCCTCTCGAAGGCGTTCGTCGACTATTCCACTTCGGGGCTTGAAAACCCATTGACTCACCTTTTATTGGCCGCCTTCTTTGTCGTCTGGTTTACCGGTTATCCGGCAGAACAACCGCCGAATGACAGGCGAGTTTTCTTCCTGCCGTTGCTGGCCTCCCTGCTGGCTGTCAATCGCATTGATGCCTTGCTGCTCGTCGTTCCGGCCTTGTTTTGGATTGTTTGGCGGCATCGATCATGGCGTGCGTCCGGTCTGGTCGTGCTAGGCTTCCTGCCGCTGATTCTCTGGACGGCCTTCTCGCTGTTCTATTACGGCTTTCCCTTTCCCAACACGGCCTACGCCAAACTCGCCACCGGCATCCCCTCGACTGATTTATCCCGACAGGGCTTGGCCTACCTGATAAATTCGCTACGCTGGGATCCATTGACCATGACGGCCGTTGCTGCTGCATTGCTCATGGCTGCGGTCTCGCGTCAGGCACGGCCTTTGGCCGTGGGGATGGGTATTGTCCTCTATACGCTCTACATCATCCGCATCGGCGGAGATTTCATGAGCGGCCGTTTTCTGGCTGCGCCTTTGCTGGCAGCCGTCGTCCTGCTGATTGTCCTGGGCGATCGATACGTGCGCTATCCGACAGCAAAGAAAAGAACCTCCCCGGCGATAGCTGGCAGATTCACTGTCGCGGCCACTATGTTCGTCATCGCCCTCGGCCTAGTCGGTCATGTCCAGTATTGGTTGGCCGGCAGCCCCGTTGGCGACGCTGCTCGCCGCGACGGCGATATCGCTGATGAACGCGCTTATTATACCCCCAACACCGGACTCCTCTATTCCAACCGGGTTCTTCATCCCTGGGCGGAACAAGGCATGGTGCTACGCGCGCAAGGCCCGGCGGTCATCGAGCATGGCAACGTCGGCTTTCTCGGCTATTATGCCGGGCCGGAAGTTCATATCGTCGACCGGAATGGCCTCACCGACCCTCTGTTGGCCCGTTTGCCGGTGCGCGATCCGCTTAACTGGCGAATCGGTCACTTCCGGCGCGAGGTGCCTGCCGGATATATTGACACGCTGCGCGACGACCGTAACCTCATTCAGAACCCTGACCTGGCGGCATTTTATGAGCCTTTGCGCTTCGTAATCCGTGGCCCATTATGGAGCAGCGCGCGATGGCTTGAAACCTGGCGTCTTAACACCGGCGCCTATGATGACTTGCTGCCGGCGGTCTGGCCACGCCCTTAACCGCCCCCAAAATTGGCCACTCCCCGACGATTGGCTATAATCAATCAGGTAGATTGGGAAAACCAAAACCGCTTTTTTCCCCCGCACATGGAGTTGATTTATTAATGTCACGTCGCGCTGTATTCCCCTTTACGGCAATTGTTAACCAGGAGCGCATGAAGCGCGCCCTGATCCTGAACGCAGTCAGCCCGCGTATTGGCGGGGTTCTCATTCGTGGTGAGCGAGGCACGGCTAAATCGACGGCCGCCCGCGCCCTGGCCGCTCTCCTACCCGACATCACCGTTCTGGCCGGCAGCCGCTACAACTGTGATCCTTTGCGGCCGGATGAGTGGAGCGATGACAGCCACTACCGATATGACCATAAGCCGATCGAGACTGAGATCCGCCAGACGCCATTCATTGACCTGCCCGTCAGCGCCACCGAGGATCGCGTCGTCGGCACGCTGGACATCGAGAAGGCCATCAAGAGTGGCGAGAAACATTTCGAACCGGGTATCCTGGCCTCGGCCAATCGCGGCGTGCTGTATGTCGATGAGGTGAATCTGCTCGATGATCACGTCGTCGATCTTCTCCTGGACGCGGCCGCCATGGGCGTCAACATCGTCGAGCGCGAGGGCATCAGCTTCTCCCATCCGGCCAAGTTCATTTTAGTCGGCACGATGAACCCCGAGGAGGGTGACTTGCGGCCGCAATTGCTTGACCGCTTTGCCTTCTCCGTACAAATCGAGGGCCTCGACGATCCGGACGATCGCGTGGCAATTATCGAACGACGCATCGGCTTCGAGGTTGATCCGGAAGGCTTCCGCCGGCAGTGGGCCGGCAATGAGCGCGATCTGTCGGAACGCATCGCCGAAGCACGCGACCGGGTGAACGAAGTGCGCTACAACCGCTACGATCTCATGTCGATTGCCGGACTGGTTTCATCGTTAAATGTTGATGGTCACCGCGCCGATCTGGTTATCCTGCGTGGCGCTCAGGCTCACGCTGCCTTGCAGGGTCGTGACCGCATTACCGATGAGGATATCATTCTGGCCGCCGAATTGGCCTTGCCCCATCGCATCCGCGGCCGTGTCTTTCAGGACAGCGTGCTCTCAGCCGCTGAGCTTTCCGAGCGCCTCGACGAAGTGCAGGGTGAGATGGGCGTGAGCGATGTAGATAATCGGGATGAGCAGGTCGAGGAATCGGCCGCTACAGGAAAAAAAAAGCCTTAGGAGAGGAAGATGAGGCCTCGGACGGCTCTGAGGTCTCCCAACAGGAGGCTGGGCCACAATCTGTACCTAAAACACCCAGTGAGGCCAATTGGTGGGAGGGTGGCCAGAAAATCAGCAGTTCACAAGAGTTCGCCCCTCGCCGCCTTGATACCCAACTTGACCGCCTGACGCGCAAGCAAGCCGGTCGCCGCTCTCGGACTAAAACTGATCGGAAGCGCGGCCGCTATATTCAGGCTCGCCTGCCGAAGGGCGACAAGGTTCGCGATCTCGCCTTCGATGCTACCTTGCGTGCCGCTGCGCCCCACCAGATCCGTCGCGATCGGACTGTCACTGCTTTAGCTTTGGAAAAACAAGACCTGCGCGAAAAGGTGCGGGTTCGTCGGTCGGCCAACCTGGTCTTGTTCGTGGTTGATGCCAGCTGGAGCATGGCCGTGGCCGAGCGCATGGAGGCCACCAAGGGGGCCATCATGTCGCTCCTCACCGATGCCTATCAACGACGCGATCGTGTCGGGTTGATTGTGTTCAACAAGAACGATGCCACTCTCGTGCTGCCGCCAACTAACTCCGTCCAACTGGCCAAGAAAGCGCTTCTGGATATCGCCGTGGGCGGCAAGACGCCTCTATCGGCCGGGCTATATCTGGCTTATCAGGTCTTTCGGCAAGAAGCCTACAGTCATCCCGATGTCCTGCCGTTGATGATCCTGATGACGGATGGGGCGGGGAATGTGAGCATCACCGATATGCCACCCCAGGAAGAGGCTCACAAGATCGCCGATCTTATCCATGAAACGGACGTCCGCTCAGTGGTGATCAATATGGAGCACGCGGCTTTTGACCAGGGGTTGGCGCGACTGCTGGCCGAACGCTTGGGCGCACCATGTAACACGATCGAAGATCTGCGCGCGGATACGTTGTATCGGACGGTGCTGGATCAGTTGGCTACGGCCGGCTAGTCTCTACCGATTGAAGTTCATCGGCATGATGATATGCACGAAGTCATTATCGCCGACAGGCTTTAGCACGCCCGGCTCGTGGGGGCTTGTCGTCTCCAGAGCCACCTGAGGCGTGTCGATAACGCCCAGGGCGTCAGCCATGAACTTGACGTTGAAAGCGATCTCGACCGGCATCCCGTCCACAGTTGCATCCACCTGGGCCACGTTGTCGCCCGTTTCCTTGCTGTTCGCGGCGATTGTGGCGTAGGCCTGCGATAGGCCGTCCCCCGGATCGACGGAGACTCTCGCGGTGTTGCTTGATTCGCGGGCGAAGATGTCGGCCGTCCGGCATGCCTTGGTGAACTCGGCCGTATTTAGAACCGTTCGGGTATTGAGAGTTGACGGGATGATCGGCGCGTAATCAGGGAATTTCCCGTCGATAAGTTGCGACACCAGCAGCACGTTATCCATGTCGAAGATGATCTGATTGCGCCCCGCAGGCATGGAAATATAGACGGCATCCAGGTCATCACTGATGATGCGGGCGACTTCGTTGAGCGCGCGAGCCGGGATAATGATGCTAAAGGGCTTTTCAACGTAGCCGGCGATGTGGGCTGAACGCACAGACAGCCGAAAGCCGTCGGTGGCGGCCATGGTGACTCGGCTGCCTTCGAATGATGTCAACACACCCGTCAATGACGGCCGTGAATCGTCCGTGGCCGCGGCAAAGGCTACCTGCGAAATGGCTCGTTTCAACACCGCAGGCTCAATGCGAATCCGGTTTTCATGATCGGGATCGGGAATGACGGGGAATTCGTTGGCGTCGATACCCTTGATGTTGGCTTGGGTGCGGCCGCAACTAACATGCAACGTCTCTGTCGTCTTGTTCAGCGACAGGTCGACGCGCTCCTGAGGGAAGGTGTTGATCAGTTCGCTGAATGTTCGTGCCGGGACGGTGGTTGAGCCGGTCTCGGTAACCGTCGCCCCAATCCAGCAGGTGATGACGATCTCCAGATTGGTGGCCGATAGCTTTAGCCGACCGTTTTCGACGGCCAGTAACACGTTGCCCAGGACGGGGAGTGTCGAACGCGGGCTGACCGCTCGATTGACAGTATTCAGTCCTTTAGCGAGGTTCTCCTGGAGGCAAGAAATCTTCATGTTCACATTCCCCAATCAATTGTTGTATTATCCCGCATGTGTGAATCCAGTATAGCCTGTAAGGCCCACCGATGCAAGGATAATGAGGGCGGATCCCCTAAGTATTTACAACTAAATTGATTTAATCGGAGACGGTAAAACGATCGATCACCGGCTGTGTCGGATGTGAAAGAGTGCCACCGCCAGAGCAACATGCACGTTGAGCGAGAGTCCCTTACCGTACATCGGCACGAACACGGCCGCGTCACACGCCGCCAGCGTGGCTTTGGTCACGCCGTGATCCTCATGGCCGACGACCAAACAGGTCTTATTCGGAAAATTGTATTCATGATAGGGTACGGCATCGTCGGTGAGTTCGACGGCCACGATGGTATAACCCTTGTCTCGAAGCCCGGCAATGGCCGCCAGCGGATCCGCCTCATAGCGCCATGGCAAACGCAGGCTCTTGTAGCGGCCGACCTTATCGATGGTGGCGTTTGGTGGCGTCGGTGTGATGCCGGTTAGCACCAGTTCGCTGACGCCAGCTCCATCGGCCAGACGAAAGATTGAACCGACGTTGGCCGGGTACTCGACGCTTTGCAACAAGGCGACCAGGTCGGTTGTCGGGCTGTGTGCCCGACGATAATCACGCAAGAAGCGTTTCAGATCTGTGCCGATAAGCGGTCGCATGAGTTAGTTGTCGGAACTTAAATCGGTCGTGTCTGCTGTCACAGAGCGCACCGGCTCAAATTCGAAATCGGTCACACAGCCTTCAGAGGCCGGGCTTACCAGTTTGACATATTTATAGAGCGTCCCTCGTGTCACCTTCAGCGGTGGGGCGATCCAGGCCTTGCGTCTTGTGACCATCTCCGTGGCTGATACCATCACGTCCAGCGTTCGCTGGGATGCGTCAACGATCACCATGTCCCCATCCTTTACCAGAGCGATGGGACCGCCTTCCTGGGCCTCAGGCGTGATGTGGCCGACAATGAAACCATGTGATCCACCTGAGAATCGGCCGTCGGTCAGCAGAGCCACATCCTTGCCCAACCCCGCGCCCATGATCGCCGATGTCGGGGTAAGCATCTCCGGCATGCCTGGGCCACCTTTTGGCCCTTCATAGCGGATGATGACCACGTCGCCCTTGTGGATCTGCCCCGCCTCCAGTCCAGCCAGCATATCCTCTTCAGCATCAAACACGCGAGCCGGACCACTGAAACGCTCGCCTTCCTTGCCGGTGATCTTGGCCACGGCCCCGTCAGGAGCCAGGTTGCCGCGCAAGATCTGGATGTGCCCCGTCGCTTTAATGGGGTTATCCAATAGCCGGATGATCTGTTGGTCGTCGCTCAAGCCGGGCACATCGGCCAAATTCTCGGCTACGGTTCGACCGGTCACTGTGAGGCAATCCCCGTTGATCAGCCCATTCTCCCACAAATATTTCATCAGGCCCGGGGTGCCGCCGATTCCCTGCATATCTTCCATCACATACTTGCCACTGGGTTTCAGATCGGCCAGGAAAGGCACGCGGTCGCTCACTGTTTGAAAATCATCGATAGACAGCTCCACGCCGACTGTTCTGGCCATGGCGATCAGATGCAGAACGGCATTGGTACTGCCGCCGAGAGCCATGACGACGACCATCGCATTCTCGAACGCTGCCCGAGTCATGATATCGCTCGGCTTGATATCGCGTTCAAGCAACAGGCGGACGGCCGCGGCTGCCTCCAGGCATTCCGCGCGCTTTTCGGCCGATTCGGCTGGAGCCGATGAACTGTAGGGCAGGCTCATCCCCAAGGCCTCGATGGCGCTGGCCATTGTATTGGCCGTGTACATGCCTCCACATGCGCCCGGTCCCGGACAACTGTGGCGCACGATTTGCCGCCGTTCACCCTCGGAGATGGCTCCGGCGATAGCCTGACCGTAGCATTGGAAAGCGGAAACGATGTCGAGCGTCTCGCCCTTTGCCGAGTGACCGGCACGTATCGTCCCTCCATAGACCATGAGCGCCGGCCGATTTAGCCGCCCCATGGCGATCAGGCAGCCGGGCATGTTCTTGTCGCAACCTGGAATGGCCACCAGCGCATCGTACCAGTGTGCGCCCATCGTCGTTTCAATGGAATCGGCGATGATCTCGCGGGATTGCAGCGAGTAGCTCATCCCGTCGGTGCCCATGCTGATACCGTCGCTCACGCCAATGGTGTTGAAACGCATGCCGACCAGATCGGCCGTGCTCATGCCTTCTTTCACCAGCGCGGCAAGATCGTTGAGATGCATGTTGCAGGTGTTGCCCTCATACCACATCGAGGCGATACCCACCTGTGGCTTGTCCATATCGTCTTCGGTGAGACCTGTGCCATAAAGCATGGCCTGCGAAGCACCTTGTGATGCCGGTTGGGTGATACGTGAACTATATCGGTTGAGTCTGGTTGTTTCAGTCATGATCTTTGGTGAATTTAGTTAAAAGGTTAGCTGATGAGGCGATCGGCCGCCATGACCGATCGAAATGGATGATCCGCCGAGGGATCAAAAATGGTCTTCAAGCTTGTCGACAACAGTCTCGGCGATGCTGAGAGCCGATGTGGCGGCAGGGGAAGGGGCATTGATGACGTTGACGATGCGAGGCGACTCGTGAAAGGCGAAGTCGTCCAGCAGCGCTCCATCGGGAGCCAGAGCCTGGGCACGGATGCCGGCCGGTGCTTCTTCCAGATGTTCGATCCGGATTTCGGGAATAAGCCGTTGCAGCGCTTTCACGAAGGCGCCCTTGTTGGCCGAACGCCACATCTCGCCCAGACCCATCTTCCAGTAGCGACCGGCCAGCTTGCGAAAGCCGGGGTAGCTCAATGTTTCCCATAACTCGCGACCGTTCACGTCCCCCAGATGGTAGCCCTCGCGAGCGAAGGCCAACACCGCGTTCGGTCCGCATTCCACGCCGCCGGCGATCATCCGCGTAAAGTGGACTCCCAGAAATGGGAAGTTAGCGTCAGGGACGGGATAGATTAGCGCATTACACAGATGCCATGCTTCCGGCTTCAATTCGAAATATTCCCCTCGAAAGGGGATGATCTGAGCCGGCGCATCGCCCGCCGACATCCTGGTCACGCGATCGGAATGCAGGCCGGCGCAATTGACGAGAAGTGCCCCCGTGAAGTCGCCGGCTGTGGTTATTGCCGTTAGTTCTCCGGGATGTTCGATGATTTCGGTGACCTCCGCCCCTGTGACGATATCGTGTCTCGCCGCGCGCAGGATGTCAGCCAATCGCTCGCACACTTCTTTGTAATCGATGATGCCCGCTTCCGGCACATGAATGGCTTTAATGCCGTTAGTCACATGCGGTTCTAGCTCGAGAAGCCGCTCGCGATCGATCATCTCGCAACTCACGCCGTTGGCCTTGCCGCGTTCCAGTAAATTATTCATGGCCGGGAGTTCGCGCTCGTCCGTGGCGACGATCACCTTGCCCACCATGCGATGCGCGATCCCTTGCTCGTCGCAGAAATCCTCCATCATTCGCTTGCCGGTGCGGCAATTAATGGCTTTGAGGGAGTTGGGTTTATAGTAGATGCCGGAATGGATGACGCCGGAGTTGCGACCGGTTTGGTGGTAAGCCAGCGTCGGCTCTTTTTCCAGGACAGTGATATGCCTGTCGGGGTGTCGTTGGCAGATGGCACGGGCTGTGGCCAGGCCGACAATGCCGCCGCCAACGATGAGGATATCAGTTGTTGTCATAGGATCGAATTGTAGCCTAATCCGGAGCGGCCGTCAGCGATAATGAAGAGGACTATGAGTGGGGCTAACTGCCAAGACAGACAGGTTGTTCCGAGAAGTCCAGGGAGTCAATGGATTCGCATAACCGATAGTCAATCAGGATTGATTTAGAAAAGGATTGGTATGTCGTTCATCCCCGATAGTGGTTGCTGGGCCATGTCCGGAAAGGACGGCTGTCTCGTCCGGCAAGGTCATAAACTTGTCATTGATAACAGTCATCAACAAGTCGTAGTCTCCGCCCGGCAGGTCGGTCCGGCCGATGCCGTTTTGAAACAATACGTCGCCGTCGAAGAGGATGCCATGCTCAGGCAGGTAGAAGCTCACATGTCCCGGAGAGTGCCCGGGCGTGAACAGCACCTCGACCCGCAAATCGCCTATCTCGACCGTGTCGCCTTCGCTCACAAACGCGTCGGATGCCGGGGGTTGGTCGATGGCGATATCCCAAAGCTCAGCCGCGGCGCGAGCAAAACCCAACATCGGTTCGGCTTCTTCGTGGCTGTACACAGGTGCGTCACTCAGTTCCTTCAATTCCGCCAAACCACCCACATGGTCGAAATGAGGATGCGTTAACAGGATCTTGTCCAGTATCCATCCGTTGGACGTCACCTTGTCTAAAATGGCTCGACCATTCCACGCCGGATCAATGACGGCCGCCCGGCTGGTTGTCGTACAGGCCAAAACGTAGCAATTTGTTTGCAGCGGCCCCAATGGCAACTGCAGGATGCGAATCGTCATAAAATATCTTCCTTAGGGTGAGGTCGGTTGAACCCTGAGCGGGCCGATCAGAGTCAGTCCAACGGGCAATGTCTGTTGGGTGCGCCACAGTAAATAGAGCACCTCTCCGATCGAGGCCAAATTGAGAGCCAGGGCAGCCGTTGCCAGTCCTGGCCATTTAAACGCCACGCCCGCTACCAGGATCGCCGCCGTGACCGCCAGGTTAACCACCATCCCTATGTTGATAAACCTTGTGTGCCGGCTCTGGATGAGCAAGCCACGCAGCCATGATGTGATCACCGTCAGCGAAGGATAGGCCAGGAATAGCCCCAAGCTTGCCAGAACCAATTCGCCGACATCGACTGTCATATCCTGCACATCGAACACATACCATTGGGCCAGCGGGGTAAACACGAAGAGAGCCATTGAAACGAGCACGGCGACCGTCAGAATCAGGCTGAATTTTCGTATTGGGCCAAATGTGGATGTGCCTTGATGCAGGGCAATGACGACCTCCGGCAAGGCCATTGCGGCCGCACGCGCCATCAGCAGAATTTGGAATATGATGGGCCATGCTGCCAGTGAGGCCGTTGGATGGTCCAGCCGCGCCAAACTTGACGTCACCATCGGCTGCATGAACAGGATCAGCACAGAAGTGGCCGCCAGAGGCAGATGGAACCAGAACAGTTCACGGTAGGTCAGGGGTGGGCCTTCAGCAATGGGGGCGTCGGGGCCAAGTTCATCGCGGATCAAGGCATGCGTGGCCAGTGTGGCATAGATGGCCTCGGCTACTACCCCAATTACCAGACTGATTGAGCCGATGACCACGCCCGGCAATTCTCCCCACACGGCCAGCAATATCACAGTTCCGCCCGATCCGACCAGCCGCACGACTGTCCCGTAGGCTACCTTGCGCGTTTGCTTGTGACGAATCATGATCCCTTGCAGAAAACGCCGCCAGCCAATAGCGGCGCTCCAGGGAATCATAATCTGCATGCCCGGCCTAACCCATTCCGCAATCTCGCCTGGCACATCGAGCAATCGCCCCACAATGAGGTCGAACAGGGGAGTGTAGGCTACCAGAATCGCCACAACCGTCAGGGCAAGGCACCAGTGAATAGTGAAGCGACGCACCAGACGATACGAGGCATGGTCACGGATGAGCGCGGTGGATGTTGCCAACAGGTTGATGATGGGGCTTTCGATGGTGACCGAAAGACTGGTGACAATTCCCATCGCCGCCAGCATCAGAACTTCATTGGGCAGGCGATTGATGGCTGCGGCGATGATTGGCCCCTCAGCGGACATCAATAGCCAGCTGGCGAACAGGGGAAACCAGAACAGCGTTATATACCGTTGACGCATTCACTGACTCCGAGCGCATCACATTCGACATCACATCATTCGTAGATGAGCGCGCTTACTTCGGGTAAAATATAAACGGTGAGTATAACAAACCGGATCAGGGAAGTCAGCGGCTCACCGGCCCACCGGCCTAATTCCCACCTTGAAAGGAGCTAACCCATGCGAAAAAAAGCCATCCTCATCACCGGTGCATCCGGGGAGATAGGCCAGGCGCTTATCAGTAACCTGTCTCAAACCAACCCGTTGCCGCTGCTGACTCTTGACTTGCATCCTGTGCCCCAGGAGTTGATGAGCCTCTGCACCTATATCGCCGGCGATATTCTCGATCACAATCTGCTCGCTCGGTTGGTGACGGAATATGAGTTTGAGGCGATCTACCACCTGGCAGCCTTGTTATCGACGCGCAGCGAGTACTCCCCTGAGCTGGCGCATCAGGTCAACGTCGATGGCACGTTAGCTCTCCTGCAGGTCGCGGCCGAGCAGTCACAACGCCGCGGCAAGCCGGTGAAGTTCATATTCCCCAGCTCGATCGCCGCCTATGGCATGCCGAATTTGAGTGTAAAAGCCCACGATCTGCGTGTCAAGGAATGGCAGTGGAATAATCCGACGACGATGTACGGTTGCAACAAGCTCTATTGCGAGCAACTGGGCATCTATTACAGCAAGCACTACCAGCAACTATCGGCATCTCGGCCGGTGATGCTGGACTTTCGTAGCCTGCGCTTCCCCGGCCTGATCAGTGCCTACACCGTCCCATCCGGCGGGACGACTGATTATGGCCCCGAGATGCTTCATGCCGCTGCCCAAAACAAACCATATGCCTGCTTCGTGCGCGAGGATACCGTCCTGCCGTTTATGGCCATGACCGACGCTGTCAACGCTCTCTTGAAATTGGCCGCCGCCCCGGCTGAATCTCTCAGCCACGCGATCTATAACGTTACCAGCTTTAGCTTGTCGGCCGCTGATTTTCATGATCAGGTGTTGCAGGCTTTTCCCGAAGCTCAAATAACATTCGAGCCTGATTTGCAGCGCCAGGGCATTGTCGATAGCTGGCCGGCTGAATTGGATGATTCGGCTGCCCGGCAAGATTGGGGATGGGATCCGGAGTATGGCTTGCAGCGCGCGTTCGACGATTACCTGGTGCCGAATATTCGCCGTCGCTACAGTCATTAATTTAATA
>CAZZJN010000065.1:0-10550 GCA_964654505.1 uncultured Ardenticatenaceae bacterium
AAATTTCGTTTTCGCTCCATCCTTGGGCCATGAGGCCCACGAGAAATTCCACTGCAAGACGCGAACCTCTCACTACCGGCTTACCGACCAAAATTTCGGGATCGATTATAATGCGCTTCTGCCAGTCCATTTTGCCTCTGATTGATGGTATATCAGAAAAGTATAACACATGCTGAAACCGTAGGTCACGCCTGTAGTGATAATTGTGTCATACCATACCGCGTTTGATTTTTACGCGATTTCTAGTCATAATATAGCCATCCATATAGCCATAATCGATTATTTTATTTATGGAAGAACCCATGCGCACTTTCTCTTTGGCCGAAGCCCGCGATAACCTGACCGCCATCGTTCGCGATGTCGAGATGACCTCGCCTGTCGAACTCACGCGACGAGGCAAGCCGGTGGCGGTCATCCTGTCTATCGACGAATACCATCGACTGACGCGACCGGCCGGCTCTTTCCTGGATGCATTGGAGCGATTTCGACAGGATATGGACCTCTCCGACTTGGCGCTGGGGCCGGAGATCTTCGCAGGAATACGGGATGACGATCCGGGCCGGGAGCCGGAGTTGTGAACGCGGCCTATCTGCTGGATACCAACGCCATATCCGAGCCGCTACGGCAATCCCCTAATTCCATTCTTCTGGAACATATTCGGGAATATGAAGGGCGGATAGCCATCGCCTCAATCGTCTGGCACGAACTCCTGTTTGGCTGCCGGCGACTGCCGGAGTCGAAACGACGTGAGGTGATCGAGCGGTACCTTTTCGATGTCGTCTTACCGACGATTCCGATCCTGGCCTATGACGTCCGCGCCGCGCAGTGGCACGCCGGCGAGCGAGCACGTTTGACTCGTCTTGGGCAACTCCCCTCCTTTGCTGACGGGCAAATCGCCGCCATCGCCGCAGTGAATGATTTGGTACTGGTAACAGCCAATACGGCCGATTTTTCCCGCTTTGATGGCCTGCCGGTTGAAAATTGGCTGGTGGACTAGCTACTCTTCCCGCCTCTCCAACGCCCGATATACCGGCCGCCGGCTCCCATCGAACCGCAGCAGGCTATAGCCCACCTCCTGGAACTCCGGCCCCAGCGCGGAGGTGAAGTTGAGATTCCACAGGAACATTGGCCCGATCCACTCCCATTCGTTGCCCATCTCGAAGGCGCGCAGGGTGTAGACCGCCTGCTCCCATTCGCTGTTGTCGGCCATGAACTCGGAGCCGGGCGGCGGGGACGCGGGTTGGCCCTCGCTCGTACGCAGTCCCTCGAACGTTCCCCAGCCGAACTCGGTCGGCCACAGCTTCAGGTCGGCCGCGCCCGCCGTTACCAGCATCGCGCGGTAATCTTCCAGCGTGTCGGCGAAGAAGAAGCTGGGGTGGTTGTTGTGGGATGAGGAGACCTGGGTCGCGTCGGCCGCGCGACTGTCGGGCGGGTTGGCCCAGCCGTAGGGGTGGACGCCGACGCCGTCGACCACGCCGGCCACCCCCGCGGCCAGCATCGCCCCGAAATAGACGCGGTCGTCGATGGCGTTCACGCCGTCGTTGATGCCGGTGGTGGCCGGGGCGGCGCTGATGATGAGCGCGGCGGGATCGGCCGAACGCGCGCCGGCCGCTCCGCGGCGGATGAGTTCCACCAGGTCGGCCGCGTTGAGGGGCGTGCCGTTCCATTCGCGCTGCAAATTCGGCTCGTTCCACAGCTCGTAGGCGGCCACCTTGCCCGTGTAGCGCGTGGCCAGATAGCGCATGAACCCCTCGAACAGGCCGTAATCGCCCGGCGGGCCGTCCATCTCCGTGGTCGGGCGGCTCCACTCCGGGGCCTTGCTGACGCTAAGCAGCACCTTGATGTTTTGACCGTTGGCTCCGTCGATGAGTCGATCCAGCTCGCCGAACAGCTCCTCGTTGTATTCGCCCGGCCGCGGCTCATGGAGCTTCCACGACACCTGCACCTTGACCCAACCGACATCGAGCGCCTGCAGATGGCGCAGCAGATCGCGCACGTCCTGCCGGTGGAGGTAGATCTGGATGCCGACATCGTCGCGGTTCAGCGGTGGGCCGGTGTAGACGGGATATTCCGGTTCGGGGGTGGGGGTTGGGGCGGCAGGCGTTTCGGTCGCCACCGGTTGGGCCGGATAGGCGGCGGCCGGGGCGGTTGGGTCCGGCAAGGTTCCTCCACCGGGGGCGATGGGGACGAAGATCTGGTCGCCGGGCGCGGTCGTGGGGGCTGCGCTCGTCACCGGCGAGCTGCTGACGGCCGTTGCTGCCGGCGCCATAGACGCTTCCGCGGGCGGGATTGCGGTCGGGGCAGGCGGCTCATTCCGGCAGGCGGCTAACAGGAGCAAGCCAAGTAACAGGAGTCCTATTTTCCGAATCATCGACCGGATTATACTTGGTTGCCAAGTATTTCATCGGCAGTCTGCTCCTTCTTTAATGGCGCCGACATCGATCCCGATGTGCTTTACTATGGGCTGACGCCGGCGTCTGTCAGCGAGGTCAATCAGGTTCACTAGCGGAATCCCCGATGGGGGTGTCCAACCTTATTGCGTCCCCCGCGGGTTGCCCGTCAACCGTCACTCCCAACCGCTGCCCCGTCTCGGCGATATAAAGCCCCACCTCAATTGCGTACTCTCCGGCCGGCGATCCTTCCGGCAGGGTGGTCTCATACGAATCGATGACCACCTCCTCCGGCCGCCAGCGGGATGTGGGATAGGCGCCACCGCGCGGCATGGCGTCCGCTTGCCAGGCGCAGCAGGTGCCGTCGGGCCGCAACACGTGGACGAAGACGGTGTAATCGGCCGTCGGTTGCGCGGCCGCTTGCCAGATCAATTCCAGCGTGTGGGTCTCGTCCCCCGTGGTCAGGGAATAGCCGGCCAGCATAATCATGTCGCCGAACAAGGCTCCGACAGGTCGGTCAAACGGAGGCAGTTCAAACAGGCGCTCGGTTTGTTCCACGGTCAACGGGCCGAGGTCGGTGGCATAGAGCGCTTGTCCGGACTCGTCGCGCAGTTCAAGCTGGAGGCGATAACCGGCGGAAGGCAGCTCCTCGGGCACGCGGAAGGTTTGCCGATCGATGATGAAGACGGGCGTCGGCCACCGGGAGAAGGGGTAGGTATTGTAGGCGGGTTGTGATTGGCCCAGAGGATGGAGCGCGCCGTCCGGCCCGATCAACGACAGGTTGATCGTCATGGGCGACAGCGCCATGTCGGCCGCCCACCACAAGGCCAGCGTCACAACCTCGCCCGTTTCGGCCGCCAGGGCATCGCGCTCATAGCCAAGGAAGCGCAATCCCTCGGCCGCCGGTTCGTCGACCGGGAATGGCGGTCGGGGTAGCGGGTCGGGCGGCGGGCCGGGGCGGATGACCACGCCATGGCTGAGCAGCGAATCGCCGGCGAAGCCGCCGTTGGCGTCGACGAGAGCCAGGCGCTCGCCGCCGGCGGGATTGAAGCGGCCGATTCGCAGCCGGTATAGCGCGCCGCCACCGGGCGGCAGACCCGCCGGCAGGGGCAGCTCGATTCGCTCCAGGATTACCTCGCCCGGCGCCCACTGTTCGGCCGGATAGCCGTCCTGATCGATCTGACTCCAGCGCCGACCGGCCTTGTCTTCCAGATGGCTGAAGGTGACCAATGATGCCCCGTCGGGCGGCGCGGCCGTCACCGTCCAGGCCAACGTCACCGGCAGCGTCTCCCCGACGGCCGCCGGTTCGGACGATACGCTATCAAGCGCGATCACCCCGCTGAAGTTCGACGGCTCGGTCGCGGCGGGCAGCGACGGCCGCTCGCTCAGCCGGTAGACGCGGAATAACTCCACGCCGTTGGCGGCGGCGGCGATCTCCGGCGGACCTTCGGCCTCCAGCAGGGGAAGGGCCCAATCCGGCGCGGGACTGTTGGCCGGGTAGAGGTAGAGGGCCGGGCCGCCGGCGGGGAAGACCAGCGCGTGGCTGCCGGGGAGCCACTTGACACGGTCGTAGTTGGCGCTCAGGAAAGCCATGGTGGGATGGCGGTAGTGGACCGAGGCCACGTAGACCGTCGGCTGTTCGTCGGGTGGAATGGCGGCCAGGGTCTCGTCCAGCCAGGCGGCCGCGGCGGTCATGTCGCCGTCGTTGATGAGCAGCAGATCGGGCCGGGTTGCCCAGCGGTTGAAGTAGAGGTGTTGGGTCCAGGTTCCGCCGATGAGCAGAACGAGTAGCAAGGCGGCGGACAAGGCGGGCGCCAGAGCCAGCCGGGGGACACGTCGCTCTATATCACGCAGCAGGGCGATGAGGCCGATGGGGGGCAGGAAGAAGACGAACGGAATGAGACCCAGGGCACGCAGGTTGCTGGGGACGATCTCGTTGACGGCCAGCGCCGTGGGCAGGAGCATGATCAGCGGGGCCAGCAGCAACAGGAGCACGGCCGCGCGCTGCCAGTCGTAGGGGAAGCGCCGATAGCGCCACAGGCAGAGCAACCAGCCGGCCAATAGCAGCCCGCCGGTGATGAAGTTGAACAGCGGCCGCCCGGGCAAGTTGAAGCGCAGGTACGGGTCGCCGCGCAGGAAGAACATGCCGAGGGAGCGCAACAGGCTCTGGCCGAGAGAGAGGCTCTGCGCGCCGGGAGCGACCTGGCCGATGCGCACCCAGAAGGCGTCGGGATGCAGGGCGAAGTAGCCCAGCAGCGGCAGGGCGGTTAGCAGGGCCACGAGGGCGACGAAGAAGACCTGTTTCCAGCGAAGGCCGCGCGTGGGACCCGCATCAAATCCGCCCGAGCCACGCCCGAACAGCAAGGGTAGCAGGCCAAAGGCCAGCAGCACGGGAAACAGGCGCGCCGCCAGATAGGTGTAGGCGGTCAGGCCGATGAGCAGCCCGGCCAGCCACAGCCACGGCCAACGGCCGCCGCGCAACCCGCGAAAGAGGGCGGCCACGGCCAGGGCCTGCAGCAAGGGCTGGCTGATGACGCGAAAGCCGAGGCGACTGAACAGGACGTGCCAGAAGCTGACGGCCAGCAAGGCGGCGGCCAGCATGGCGATACGCCGGTCGGCCAGCATCTCGCGGCCGAGCCAGTAGGTGGCGGCGATGGTCAGCAGGCCGGCGAAGGCCGACGTCAATCGCAGGGCGAAGAGCGTGTTGCCCAGGGCGCGGGCCATGCCCCCGGCAAAGTAGAGGTAGAGCGGCTCGCGACCGGTGAAGCCGGGGATGAAGATCGGCCGGTCGCCGCGCAGGCCGATGTCGCCGGCGTTGAGGCCGTAGGCGGCTTCGTCGTAGTGGACGCCGGGCGGGACGGCCGTCAGCGCGGGCAGGCGCAGGGCGGCGGCCACCAGCAGGGCGAGGGTCATGAAGGCCAGCGCGTGGTAGCGCGTGAGGCGGGTCATGGGGTGGGATTGTAACACATGGCAGGGGGAGGCGACCGGCGGCATCTGCCCTCTACCTCTTTCATCCTGCCAGAATCTAATTGTGAATAGATTCACAAGCGTCGCTTTTCCGTAGCCTGCTCGTAGCCCCCGCGTACAGCGACGATTGACATTTCATCGTAGAATAGTCCATGAAGGGTAAAAATCTCTTCTTCTTCTCCTCCTTTTAACGAGAGTCAGGTTTCGGCGTTCCTGACTCTCACCAACGAAAAGGGGCCGGCAATTTAGCCGGCCCCTTTTGCTTTTGGGTTAAATAAAACCCCTCGCCTACCCCGTTCCGTTCGACTCCGGCGCAGCGACAGCTTCCGCCGTCCCGCCGTTCATCTCGGCGTCGGTCACCGCTTGGCGCGTCTCGCGGATGACGGCCACCGAGGCCACCGTGTCGCCGTCGCGCAGGTCCATCACCCGCACGCCCTGCGACGCCCGCCCCTGTTGGGAGATATGCGCGCCCGACATGCGCAGCAGAATCCCGCCGGTGGAGATGAGCGTCACCTCGTCCTTGGGCGACACCACCCGTGCGGCGACGATCGCCCCCGTCCGCTCCGGCGTGATGGCCATCACCTTCACGCCCTGGCCGTAGCGTCCCTGCTGCCGGTACTCCTCCAGCGGGGTGCGCTTGCCGATGCCCTTCTCGGTGATGATCAGCAGATCGTCGTCGGGCGTCACCACGTCCGCCCCCGCCAGCTGGTCCCAGCTGTCGAGGCGCATCGCGTTCACCCCCGCCGCCGTCCGTCCCATCGGCCGCACGTCTTCCTCGTTGAAGCGAATCCCCTTGGCCTGGCGGCTGACGAGAATGACATCCTCGTGGCCCTGGGTCATCTTCACCCACCGCAGGCTGTCGCCCTCTTCCAGATTGAGCGCGATGAGGCCGCTCGGCCGCACGTTGGCGAACACGCCCAGTTCCACCCGCTTGATGCGCCCCATGCGGGTGATCATGATCAAATATTTGCCGTCGCTGAAATCATGCACCGGCAGGGCCACCGTGACCTTCTCCTCCGGCGACAGCGGCAGGATGTTCATCAGCGACACCCCCTTGGCCGTCCGGTCCAGTTCGGGGATCTCATAGGCCTTGGTGGCGTAGATTTTGCCCAGATCAGAGAAGAACAGAATGGTGTTCAGCGTCCCGGCGACGAAGAAATGCTCCAGCTCGTCCTCGTCGCGGGTGGTCATGCCGATGAGGCCCTTGCCGCCGCGCGATTGACGGCGATAGACCGACACCGGCGTGCGCTTGATATAGCCGCGCCGAGTCACCGACACGAACACATCCTCGTCCTTGATGAGGTCTTCGATGTCGAAGTCGCCATCCGCGCCGGGCATGATCTGTGTCCGGCGGGCGTCGCCGTACTTTTCCTTGAGCATGGCCAAATCTTCCTTGATGAGGCCCAGAATCTTGGTGTGGTCTTCCAGCAGCCCGCGCAGATAGGCGATCCGCTCCGTCACCTCGCGGTGCTCGTCCTCGATCTTTTGGCGCTCCAGGGCCGCCAGACGGCGCAGCTGCATGTCGAGGATGGCCGTGGCTTGCAGCTCCGACAGTCCGAAGCGGGACATCAATTGATTGCGCGCGTCGTCGGCGTCGGCCGCTTCGCGAATGGTGCGGATGACCTCGTCCAGGTTGGCGATGGCGATGAGCAGCCCGGCCAGGATATGCTGGCGACGCTCGGCCTTGTCCAACTCGAACAATGTGCGGCGGGTGATCACGTCCACGCGGTGATCGATGTGGATCTGCAGCGCCCGTTTCAGCGAGAGCAAGCGCGGCTGCTTGTCCACCAGCGCCAGCAACTGCACGCCAAAGGTCGATTGCAGCGCGGTATATTTGAACAGCTGGTTCAGCACCTTGCGCGGCTGGGTGTGCCGCTTCAGCTCGACGATGACCGAGGTGCCCGTGCGGTCGGATGAGTCGCGCAGGTCGGAGATGTCGTCGATGACGCCCTTGTTCACCAGCTCGGCGATGCGCTCCACCAGCATCGCCTTGTTCACCTGATAGGGCAGTTCGGTGATGTTGATTTGCATCCGTTCGGGATGGCGCGGGTTCGGCTCGATGGTGGCCACGCCGCGCATGACCACGCGGCCGCGGCCGGTGGCGTAGGCGTTGCGGATGCCCTCGCTGCCGATGATCTCGCCGCCGGTGGGGAAGTCCGGCCCTTTCACGAACTCCATCAGATCGTCGAGAGTCACCTCGTCGACATCATCCTGGCGGTCGATCAGATAGGAGATGGCGTCGCACAATTCGCCCAGATTGTGGGGCGGGATGTTGGTGGCCATGCCCACGGCGATGCCCGAGGAGCCATTGAGCAACAGATTGGGCAGTCGCGCCGGCAGTAAATCCGGCTCTTCCAGCGACTCGTCGAAATTGCTGCTGAAGTCGACGGTGTTCTTGTCGAGGTCTTCCAGCACCTCCATGGCGATGGAGGCCAGCCGCGCCTCGGTGTAACGCATGGCTGCCGGGCTGTCGCCGTCCACGCTGCCGAAGTTGCCCTGCCCGTCCACCAGCATGTAGCGCATGGAGAAGTCCTGAGCCATGCGCACCATCGCGTCGTAGACCGAGCTGTCGCCGTGGGGATGATACTTGCCCAGCACCTCGCCCACGATACGGGCGCTCTTGCGATGGGGTGTGTTGGGCCGCAGACCCATGTCGTACATGGCGTACAGGATGCGGCGATGCACCGGTTTTAGCCCGTCGCGGGCGTCCGGTAGTGCGCGCGCCACGATCACGCTCATGGCGTAATCCAGATAGGAGCTGCGCATCTCCTGATTGATGTCAATGCTGTTTACTGTGCCGATCTCCAAATTGAACCTCCGCCGGCTCCGGCTGTCTGCATGCCCGTTTTTGCGCTCCGGTGCGCGCCAAAATCATGATGATTGCGGCCGATTCCGCATCGATTATTCCATGCGGCCGCAGGCTGTCCGGAGGACGAATACCATCGCATATTATAGCTCAACCCCCCTTTTTAATCGAATTCGACCCCTGAAGATGAGTGAAAGGCCGCCAAACCCTAGCAAAATTATGCATGGTTGGCGACTCCGGGGCGCCGTATCTCGCTGAATAATTATTGGCAGACATATCGATCCGGCGATATACTTTGAAACTTCGACCGGCGAATTTCCTCTGCCGGTCGCGGGAGACCAAGGGAGACCATGATGAAGGCTGTTCGGACGGCTTCAATTCTAGTTACGGCATTATTGGCGCTGGTGCTCGCGGCCTGCTCCAGTCGTCCCGGCCCGCAAGGTCCCCAAGGGAACGTCGGGCCACAAGGCCCTCCCGGCCCGACTGGACCGGCCGGCACAGCAGGCCTTGCCGGGCCTGCGGGCACGGACGGCATCAGCTTCACCCCGCCGGAGTTTGTCGGCTCGGAGACGTGCGCCAAGTGCCACGCCGATACCTTCGAACAGTTCAGCCGCAGCGGCCATGCCTGGGCGCTCACGCCGGTGGTTGACGGCCAAGCTCCCCGCATCCCATCCGGCGAAGTTCGCAACCCGCCCGCGGACATGACCTGGGCGGATGTGTCTTACGTCGTCGGCGGCTACCGGTGGAAGGCGCTCTTCGTCAATCAGGACGGCTTCCTCGTCACTGGCGAGGCCGCGCAATTTAATCTCGACAATAATTTGCTGGAGGCCGGCGGCGACTTTGCAGCCTATCATCCCGGCGAGGAACTCTCCTTCGATTGCGGCGCTTGCCATGCCACCGGTTTCAATCCTCAGGGGACAGATAGTGCCCAGACGGGGATGAGCGGCACGTTCGCTCAGCCGGGTGTTCAATGTGAAGCGTGCCATGGCCCCGGCAGTTTGCACGTCAACAATCCCTTCGCCTTCAGCCCCCGTGTCTCGCGCGATGGCCAGGAGTGCCGCGCCTGTCACATGTCGGGCGATGTCGTAGCGGCCGATGGTTTCATCCAGCACACCGAACACGAATATGGCGACCTCTTCCCCGGCAAGCATGCGATCCTCGATTGTGTCGATTGCCATGACCCCCACGTCGGCGCCGCCGCCCCACGCGAAGTAAGCCGCCAGACGGCGTTGAGAGCCACCTGCGCCAACTGCCACTTCCGCCAGGCGCAGGAAGACAGGGTTCACCGGCAGATCCGGGTGGCCTGCGATACCTGCCACATGCCTCAACTGATTCAGAACGCCCTCGGCGCGCCCGGCTCGTTCATGGCCGACATGAAGACCCATCAGGTGACGATCAACGCTGCGCAGATGGGGCAGTTCGACGCCGGCGGCAATGTCCTGCCCCAACTTGGGCTGGATACGACCTGCCGCCAATGCCACAACAGCGCGCTGGGGATCGGCCCCGCGCTATCCGACGGCGTGTTGCTGGCCGCGGCCGACGGCTATCACGAGCCGCAGTCGCCCGCCAATGGGGAGGAGGCCTCGGCCGCCCCCTGAGACCCGGGGTGGTATGAATCGGGGACTTGAGAGATGGACCGTATGCGACGACGTTCGATTGGAACCGGATTGCGTCATATCGCCCTGATCCTGTTCGCCGTGATGGCAGCGGTCTCGGCCCTTGCCCACGCCGAAACGACGCGCGCCGACAGCCCACCGGTTTACCGGACGGAGACGGTCGCCGTCGTCCGGCCACCGGCGGCCGAAGCGATTGTCCCATTCCAGACCGACCCCCACCCGCCCACCTCCGCCTCGGTCGCCTGCCGCTCCTGTCATGGCGAGAGCGACGCGGAGATCGTCTTTCCGTCGGGTGAGACCCGCTCCGCGCGCGTCGATCTGGCCGCGCTGAGCGCCTCGGCCCACGGCCCGGCTAATGGCGTATCGCTTGATTGCGACGCCTGCCATGCGGGGACGAACTACCGCTTTCCCCATGCGCCGATGGAGGATTTTGATTTCCGGGCGTTCGCGCTGTCGCAATCGCAAGCCTGCGTCCGCTGCCACTCGCCACACCTGACCGCCCATCCGGGGCCGGAATGGTCCGGCGGCTTCGACCCGGCGGCTTCCGAGTCCGGCATGTCGGTCGTCTGCACCGATTGCCACGGCTCCCACCAGGTGCAAACCATGAGCGCGTGGCAATTGCCGGCGTCGACAAGCGTCTGCGCCGACTGCCACACCAACGTCGGCGTTGATCTGGTCGATCCCATCCGCCTGAGTCTGCATGTCGAGGCGGGGCTATTTGCCCAGCGGGAGGTCAACACCGATTTCTGCATTGGTTGTCACAGTCCTCCC
>CAZZJN010000065.1:10560-16665 GCA_964654505.1 uncultured Ardenticatenaceae bacterium
AAACCATGACATTCCCCAACGGCGATACTGTTTCGATCAGTGTCCACCCCGATGATCTGAACGCATCCGTCCACGGGGCAGACAACAACTGGCAGGAACTGGCCTGCAACGATTGCCACCAGGACTACGACCTCCCCCACTCTCCTCTGCAAGCTGAATCAGCTCGCGCTTACACAATTCAACAATCCGAACTTTGTGCCCGCTGCCACGAGACGCAGCACGAAGGCCAAATGGACAGCTCCCACGCCCGGGCGCTGGCCGAAGGCAATCTGGACGCCGCCACCTGCGTCGATTGCCACGGCGCCCACACCACGCCCGTGCCCAATGAGCCGCGCTCTCGCATCTCGGAGACCTGCCGCCAATGCCACAGCGCCATTTTTGACGAGTACGCCGAGAGCGTCCACGGGGCCGCCCTGCTGGCGGACGACAATCCCGACGTGCCGACGTGCATTGAGTGCCACGGCGTCCACAGCATCGGCGATCCAACGGCCGCCATGTTCCGCAACCGCTCTCCCGAGCTGTGCGCGTCCTGCCACGGCAACGCGGAGTTGATGGAGCCATACGGGATCTCGACCGACGTCTTTGATACCTACGTGGACGATTTCCACGGCACAACTGTGACCATCTTCCAGTCCAACGATCCCGATGTACCCACGGGTAAGGCGGTGTGCTTCGATTGTCACGGCGTGCACAACATCAGGCGGGCGAGCGACCCTGATTCGGGCATCAAGGAGAACTTGCTGGTCACCTGTCAGCAATGCCATCCCGGCGCGACGACCAACTTCTCCGATTCCTGGACGGGACATCATCGGCCGTCGTTGCGCAATAACCCGCTGATGCTCCTGGTCAGCATTTTCTACGCCACGGTGATCCCCGGCACAGTCGTATTCCTGCTGTTCCTGGTCGGCACCGACGTTTACCGTCAGGCACGCGGCCGGTAGAGCCGGATCAGTCAGGTTTTAATGAACGAAGAAACACGCGATCTCCAACAGGTATCAGCCGAGGCGGTCTCCGAGACGGTTTCGGCTCCGTCGCCGGCGCCTCCGCCACCCCCGGCCGATATTGCCGCGGCCGAAGTCGCCGTGCCGGATGAGACTGCTCCCGCGGCGGCCGAGGTCGAAACGGAGATACCTCAGGCGTCGCCCCCCAGCGATCTGATCCATTACACGGCCGACGGCGAGCCGGAATATCCGCGCTTTCGGCTGATGGCGCGGACTGAGCACATGACCTTGCTCATCAGCTTCACTATCCTCTGCCTGACCGGCCTGCCGCAAAAGTTCCCGTTCTCGCCGCTGTCCCAGGGGCTGATCGCCCTGCTGGGCGGCATCGAGGTCGTGCGGATGATCCATCGCTGGGCGGCCGTCGTGCTCATCCTGGGCACTATCTATCATCTGTTGACATCGGCCTATCGTCTGTTCGTCAAGCACGAGGACATGCGTATGCTGCCCGACCTGAAGGACGGCTTCGACCTGCGGGATACGGTGGCCTATAACCTCGGCTTCACCGACGAGCCGCCTAAAATGCGCAAGTTTAACTTCGGCGAGAAGTTCGAATATTGGGCTGTGGTCTGGGGCACGGGGGTGATGATCGCCACCGGCTTTATCCTGTGGAACCCGATCGCCGCCACGCGGATCCTGCCCGGATCGTACATTCCCGTCGCTCTCATCGCCCACGGCTGGGAGGCGGTGCTGGCGGCCGTTTCCATCGTCATTTGGCATCTCTACAACGTGCTGGTGAAACATCGCAACAAGAGCATGTTCACGGGCACGTTGTCACACAAGATCATGGAGGAGGAGCACGCCCTCGAACTGGAGCGGCTGGATGCAGGCGGCGACCCCTGGAAGGTCATCCCGCCCGATGTCCTGGCGCGGCGGCGCAAGGTCTACTTTGCCGTCGCCGGCATCGTCGTAATTTTGGCCGCGGCGCTGGTGATCTGGATGTTCACCTTCGAAGATACCGCCATTATCGTTGTGCCTCAGGTCACACGAGATGTGTTTGTTCCACTGGCAACGCCCATACCCTAAAGAGCGGGAGCCAGTATTCTATGATGTCGGCCGGATAGGGAGCGACGCGCGGCCGGCATCGCCATGTGGAATATTAACTGAAGGAGGTTAATCACTTTGGAATATGAGATTCAATAAGCGTCCGCTCATCTTTCTATTGTCGGCTTTGCTCCTGTTCGGGCTTCTGTTGGCTGCTTGCAGCGTCCAGAACAGCCCGGCAACCGGGCAGGGCCAACCCGCGGCGGGAAACGATGCCGTCGCCCAGGCGACGACCGCGCCCGCGGGAGAGACCGCTCCCGTTGTCACCGAGGTCGAGGTCACCCGTGTGGTCGAGGTGCCGGTGTCGACGGGGCCTTCGGTGGCCGTTCCGTTCTATGACGAGTGGGCTAACTCCGGGCATAACAACGCCGAGGGTGAGCCTTTCAATCACTGGAACGAGGACGACCCGGCCGAAGTGCCCACCGAGTGCGCCCGGTGCCATAGCTCGCCCGGCTACATCGACTACCTGGGGGCTGACGGCAGCACGCCGGGTCTGGTCGACGCTCCCGCGCCGATCGGCACCACGATCGAATGCACGGCTTGCCACAACGAGGTGACACTCACCAAGACCAATGTGATGTTCCCCTCGGGCATTGAGATCGCCGATCTGGGCGATGAAGCGCGTTGCATGGTGTGCCATCAGGGCCTCGCGTCCACTGTCTCGGTCAACCAGCTCATCGCCGATGCCGGCGTGACCGATAAGGTGGATGTCGTCACCGGGGATCTGAGCTTCACAAATATCCATTATTACGCCGCGGCCGCCACGCAGTACGGTACGCTGGTCAAGGGCGGCTATGAATATGATGGCCTGTCCTATGACGCGCGTTTTGACCATGTCCCCACCTATAACACCTGCATCGAGTGCCACGATATGCACACGCTTGAGCTTAACCTTGAGCAGTGCCAGGCGTGCCACGCTGATGCCAAGACGACTGAGGACCTGGCCAACATCCGTATGAATGGCTCGCTTGTCGACTACGACGGCGACGGCGACATGAAGGAAGGTATCAAATTCGAGATCGATGGTCTGCGCGAAAAGCTCTATGCAGCGATGCAGGCGTACTCGATGGAGAAGACCGAGTCGATGATCGGCTATAGCAACACGGCCTATCCCTATTTCTTTGTCGACACCGACATGGATGGGACGCTGAGCGAGGGTGAGGCGATCTTCCCCAACGCGTTCAAGAGCTGGACGGCTCGCCTGTCCAAGGCCTCCTATAACTTCCTGGTCTCCGAAAAGGATCCCGGCGTCTATGCCCACGGCGGCAAATATGTCATTCAATTGCTGTACGATTCGATCAATGACCTGAATGCGGCCGTTGAAACGCCGGTCGATCTGAGCACGGCTTCCCGTATCGACATGGGACACTTTGCCGGATCGGAGGAAGCCTTCCGCCATTGGGACGCCGAGGGCGGCGTCGTGCCTCGCTCGTGTGCCAAGTGCCACTCGGCCGGCGGCCAGCCCCAGTTCATCACTGAGGGTGTGGTCACCAGCCAGCCGTCCAGCAACGGGTTGAGCTGCGGCACGTGCCATGACGACGTGCAGAACTTCACCATCTTCGAAGTTCCCAATGTGAGGTTCCCCAGCGGTGCGACGGTGACGTTTGGCGAACGCGATTCGGCGGCCAATATGTGCATGAACTGCCATCAGGGCCGCGAGTCGACCGTCAGCGTCAACGCGCTTATCGGCGACAAGCCCGGCGATGTCGTGGATGAGAATCTGCGGTTCCTCAACATCCACTACTACGCCGCCGGGGCGACGCTGTTCGGCACCGATGTCAAGGGCGCGTATGAGTTTGCCGGCCGCGAATACACGGGCCAGAACCAGCATGTGGGCGTGTTCAACTCGTGCACCGAATGCCACGATACCCACTCGTTGCGGATCGTCATCGACGATTGTGCCGAATGCCACCAGGGCGCGGAAACGCTCGAAGGGCTGCGCGGCATCCGCATGACCGATGTGGACTACGACGGCGACGGCGACACGACCGAGGGCGTCTATGGCGAGATCGATACCTTGCGCAGTTTGCTCTACGCGGCGATCCAGGCCTACTCGATCGAGGTCGTGGGCACCCCCATCCTGTATGATTCCCATGCCTATCCGTACTGGTTCGCCGATACGGATGGCAACGGCCGAATCAACGACGATGAGGGCGGGTTTGCGTCCTGGACGCCCAACCTGCTGCGCGCGGCCTATAACTTCCAGGATTCGCAGAAGGATCCCGGCGGTTTTGCCCACAACTCCACCTATGTGATCCAGGTCCTCTACGACTCCATCGAGGCCGTGAACGGCGACGTGTCCAGTCTGACGCGCGCGCCGGTCCGCACATGGGGGAATTGATTTAAATCGGTTTTGGTCGGGAGCGGGCGGCTGAACAAGTCGCTTGCCCCTGACCGCTTACTTGGCGACTGGAACGGGGGTCGTGTCTTGCGAGGCACGGCCCCCGTTTCGCGTCCCGGGCGGTCGTCATGGGGAATGATGGGCCAACAGGCAAAAGGCCGGCTGAGTTTAATCGGCCGGCCTTCTCACAGGATTGATGATTGGATTGTTGTAATCGCGCCTTGGGAACAGGCGCGTGGGTAATCGGATATTTTCAGTGGGCGATTTCTTTCTTCTCGTCCTCGTCCGGTTTCGAACGGAGCAGATGCTTCACCAGCCGGGCGGATCCGTAGATGATCAGGACCGGGATCGCGAAGCGCAAGACGAAGAAAACAATCTCTACGGTAATGGCTTGAAACTCGTTCATGGTTTTCCTCTCTTCCGGTCGTCTCTTCGGGTGTGGATTTCTTGATGACACCTGTCGATTAAACAACCTCGCTTACCATTAGAGTAAGCGATCGGCCTCCCGGAGTAAATCGGGCGAACCGGCCATTTCTGTGTGAGGTGATTCCCCCATGCGGGAGGGGGTTGCGGGCGGTTGTTCTCATGGGGGATGGGGAGAGGTTGTGGATGTAAGCCGGATCGGATGGAGTGCGGTAGCAAGTGGGACAGGTTGGGGTGCGATGGAGTCAGGTTCACAAGCTGACAGCTTGTGTCAAAGGGGATCCAGGTATGGGGGATTTCCCCATGCTCGCTCAGTCCAAAATTGGGGGATCGCCCGATTTACCCGACTCCCCCCGCCCCTTATACTACCTGTAGTTGCTCATAATGATCATCCAGCCGATCTCCCCGGTCGGTCATGGAGGAGGTTTTGAAACTGATGACAAGCCAACAAATCAAACGGATCGGCTACGGCGTGCTCTTCAGCACGCTGTTGATGATCCTGGCGTTTGTGGCCATCCCCAACGCTAATGCTGCGCCGCCCATGCAACACGCCACCCCGGAAGCCAACTCCCAGGAATGCGTCGGTTGCCACGAAGGGCTGCGCGGCTATTGGGAAGACAGCGCCCACGGCAATGCTTTCATTAACTCTGAATTTCAGAATGAATGGGCCGCGCAAGGCAGCCCGAAAGAGTGCCTGGCGTGCCACACCACGGGCTTCAACCCGACAACGGGCGAATTCGTCGAAGGCGGCGTCAGCTGCCTGACTTGCCATTCGCCGGTTCCCGCCGGTCATCCCGACGCCTACATGCCCACCGATGTATCTTCCCGTCTGTGCGGTGATTGCCACGTTGATACGTTCGCTCAATGGGAAGTCAGCGAACATGGCGAGCAGGGCATGACCTGTAATTCCTGTCATAACCCTCATACCGCCAAGCTCAAGGTGAAGAACTCCCAGGAGTTATGCAATAGTTGTCATAATACCGAGGGACACTACTACTCTTTCACCGGTCACGCCAGCGAGGGAGTGCTGTGCACTGATTGCCACCTGCGGATCAATGATTCGCCCGACGCCGGCATGATGGGCCACGGCATGCGGGTGCATTCGTTCAAGATCGACCTCGTGACATGCAACAATTGTCACCTGGGCGATATGCATTCCGAGACGGATGCGGCAATGGGCGCAGTCAGCCAGGCGACGGCGGAATACCCGTCCGCGACGAGTGTGCCGAACAACTTCACGCCGGCGCGACAGGAAATAATCCCCTTCGTCAGCAGCACGCCGACCGGCCCCAGCCCGTT
>CAZZJN010000066.1:0-16299 GCA_964654505.1 uncultured Ardenticatenaceae bacterium
GCGATAAAATCCACTCATGGAGTCTCAACCTATGCCCACTGAATACCAAAAACTGTTGGAACAAGTCCACGAACTAAACGACCTCGGCAAAGCGGCCGCGCTCCTGTACTGGGACCGCGAAGTCTACATGCCTCAGGGCGGCACGGCCGAGCGCATCGCCCAAATGACCACCATGAGTAGCCTCATCCATCGCATGTCGACGTCGGACGAGATGGGCGAGCTGATCGAGAACGCCGCGGCCGAGATCGACGGCGTGCCCTACGACAGCAACGAGGCCAGTCTCATCCGCCTGCTGCGGCGCACCTACGCCGACGCCCGCAAGCTTCCGGCGGAGTATGTCGCTCGCTCGGCCGCCATTAGCGGCGAGACGCGCGAGGCCTGGGTGCGGGCGCGCAAGGAAAACGATTTCGCCCACTTCCAGCCCTGGCTGGAGCAGGTCATCGCCTTGTGCCAGGAGGAGGCCGACTACTACGGCTATGAGGACGAGCGGTACGACGCGCTGCTCGACAAGTACGAGACGAACATGAAGACGGCCGAAGTGCGGGCCATCTTCGACGCCGTCAAGGCCGAACTGGTCCCCTTGCGCGAGGCCATCGATAACAGCCCGGTCAGGCTGGACGACAGCATCGTCCATCGGCCCTATGACATCGAAAAGCAGAAGGCCTTCGCCCGCGACATCGCCACGGCCCTCGGCTATGACTTCGAGCGCGGCCATCTGGGCACGGTCGTCCACCCTTTCGCCATCAGCTTCAGCCGTAACGACGCCCGCATCACCACCCGCTGGTACCCCGACTTTCTCAACCCCTCGCTGTTCGGCACGCTGCACGAGAGCGGGCACGCCATGTACGAGCAGGGCACCCATCCCGACCTGTCGCGCACGCCGCTGGCGCGGGGCACGTCGCTGGGTATCCATGAGTCGCAGTCGCGGATGATGGAGAATATCGTCGGCCGCAGTCGGGGCTTTTGGCAAGCCCACTTCCCCACCCTGCAGGGCTATTTCCCCGAAGCGCTGGGCAGCAACACGGCCGAAGATTTCTATCGGGCCATCAACAAGACCCAGCCGTCGTTCATCCGCGTGGAGGCCGACGAGTTAACCTATAACTTCCACATCATCCTGCGCTTCGAGCTGGAGCAGGCCATGCTCAACGGCGATCTGGTCGCGGCCGACTTGCCGGCAGCCTGGAACGACAAGATGCAAACGCTGCTCGGCATCACGCCGCCGAACGACAGCCAGGGCTGCCTGCAGGACGTCCACTGGTCGCGGCCGGGCTTCGGCTATTTCCCGACGTATGCCCTGGGCAATCTGTACGGGACGCAATTCTTCGAGACGGCCGCCGCTCAGAATCCGGCCATCGTTGAGGAATTGGCTCAGGGGAAGACCAACGCGCTGCTGGCCTGGCTGCGCGAGAACATCCACCAGCACGGCAAGAAATTCACCCCCGGCGAACTGGTGCAACGCGTCACCGGCAAGCCGCTCGGCCACGAGGCGTTCATGCGCTACGCTTGGGCGAAGTTTGGCGATCTCTACCAACTGGGGTAGAGAAGATGAACCCACAGATGTTGCGGTAAAATATCTTCCGCAACATCTGTGGATGTTTCCGGCTCTAGAACGTGAAGCCGCCGCGCAGGCGGATGACGCCCATCACCACCAACAGCAACGACAGCGCCACCATCAACAGTTGATTGCGGTATTTGGTCGAGGAATCGGTCGATTTGCGCCAGACCGCGGTCATGTGGGCGGCGATGGCCGCCAGGATCATCGTCGTCGCATGCTCCAGCCGCGCCCCACTGAACCCGCCGGCGAAGAACAGCAATATCAGCCCCAGCAACACGTTGATATCCATCAAAATCGTATAGACCAACAGCAAGGTCTTGTCCAGCGGGGCATATTGTTTCTTGCCAAGCCAGCCAATCAGAAACTTGATGACCACGGCCGCCGCCACAATCGCGACCAGCCATCGGATATCACCGTGCACACGCATTAACATACTCATCAGAAAAATACTCCTTGAAACTTGATGGAACGCCTATGACAAGGCGTCGTTGAATCTTGTGGATCCCTGCTGAGGCCGGGAAGGATCATCCCGCCTCGGAATCCTGCTCATCCGGCGAGGCTCCCGCTCGGCCCGCGTGCGGGTATTCGACCCGGGCGCGAACGACCGCCAGCCGGTCGATATCCAGCACAGTGAACCGGATGTTGTCATGATAGGTGACCGTATCGCCTTTGGCAGGCGGCCGCCCCAACAGGGAGACGATGAGGCCGCCGACCGTCTCGACATCCGGCAGATCGTCCTCTTCCCCCAGAAAGACGTCATCGGCCAAATCGTCCAGCAGATAGTCGCCGGACAGCTCCAGCACACCGGGAGATACCTCGAAGTAAGGCTCCCGCTCAACATCAAATTCGTCGCGAACCTCGCCGACCACCTCTTCCACAAGGTCCTCCAGCGTCACCACTCCGGCCATCCCGCCGAATTCATCGCGAACGATCGCCATGTGGAGTTTCTCGTTCTTGAAGGCCGCGAGCAGCCGATCCACGCGGAAGTCCTCGGGCACTTCGGGCGCGCTCCGAAGGATGAGGCGCAAGTCGAACGGGCCATTCGGCCGCAAGGTCAACCGGATCAGGTCTTTCAGGTGCAGGATGCCGACGATATGGTCGGGATCGTCCTCGTAGATGGGGAACCGGCTGTGGTGGCTTTGGGTGACGGTGCGGATCAAGTCCGCCTGCCGGCAGTCGATGGGCAAGGATTGCACCTTGCGCCGCGGCGTCATCACCTGCCCCACCGTGCGCTCACTGAAGTCGAATATGTTGCGGATGATCTCTTCCTCATCATCCTCTATCAGGCCACCCTCGGCGCTCTCGACAACGATAAGCTCCAGTTCCTCGGCTGCCAGGAGACGCTCATGACCTTGCGCCGGTGTAATGCGGAACAGGCGCAACAACAGCCCCCCAATCCCGTTCAACAAACGGACGGGCACACTCAGTAAAGCCCCGGCCAGACGCATAAAACGATTGAGCGCCATAGCCATCGTCGGTGGGTTGGACAAGACCAGCGACTTGGGCACCATCTCGCCGAGGACGATATATAGCCAGGTCAGGAACGCCAGAGCCAGGATGAGGGCGGCCAAATCGGAGGCGGCCGGACTCAGGCCGGCCACCTGCAGGTAGGGCTGGATGAATCGGCCGATGGCCGGCACACCATACATGGCCAGGCCAAGCGTGGCCAAAACCACACCCAACTCGGCCGTGGCGATGTAGCGATCCATGCGCGGGCGCGTCTCCAGAATCTGCAACACCCGCCCGGCGACGACATAGCCCTCGTCGGCCATTTGCTCCATCTCGGTGTCGCGAACGC
Organism: uncultured Ardenticatenaceae bacterium; assembly: GCA_964654505.1. Classification (GTDB taxonomy): domain Bacteria; phylum Chloroflexota; class Anaerolineae; order Promineifilales; family Promineifilaceae; genus Promineifilum. The sequence goes on from CAZZJN010000066.1 coordinate 3,354, forward strand.
CGATGATGGCGAACTCGGCAGCTACAAACAGGCCATTGATGAATATCAGCAGCAGGACAACCACCAAAGGAGTGACAAGGCTGGAAACCGACGGCAACGTCTGCGCGGTCGGGGACATAGCCATGAACAAGCCCGGAGCCATAAAGATGAGGCTATTCATGGTCGGCCATGTCCCATTCCGTAAAGTGGGTGTCGGCGTCGCTGGCCGGGAGTAAGAGCGACAACTCGCCCACCCCCAAATCTTCCATCGTTTCCACGCGGATCACCACGTCTTCGAGACTGACCTCGTCACCCTGAACCGGCGGGCGACCCAGGAGGCTGAACACCAGGCCACTAAGCGTGTCGGCCGTCTCCTCCGGCAGGTCAAGCTCGAGATACTCATTGACATCGGACACCAGCAGGTCGCCTCGCAGGTAGATGCGGCCTTCCTTGTCGCGGGCAATGACGGCCGCTTCGTCGTCGAATTCATCCTGCAGTTCGCCGAATATCTCCTCGATGAGGTCTTCCAGCGTCAGCAGTCCGGCCGTTCCGCCAAATTCATCAAAGACGATGGCCAAATAGCTGTTTTGCAGGTCGAGCTGGTCCCAAACGTCATTGATCGAGAGCGTCTCCGGCACGTAAACGGCCTCGCGGATGACCCCGCTGACGTCGTCCTGACCTTCATTGTGGATGCGAAAAACATCCTTCACGTGGACGAAGCCGACGATATCGTCAATGGAGTCGCGATAGAGCGGAATGCGGGAATAGCCGGCCTCGATGGCCATCTGCATCAGGTCGAGCGCGCCGGTGTGCAGCGGGGCGGCCGCGATTCGCGTGCGATGGATCATCACCTGCCGGGCCGTCAGGTCGCGCAGACGTAGCGCGTTGCGCAGCAGGCGACGCTCGTTGTCGTCGAGCAGCCCGCCCTCGTGGCTCTCGGTCACCAGCATCTCGATCTCTTCCGGCGAATGGGCGCGACCGGCGGTGGAGCGCGGGCCGCGTCCCGCCAGCCGCAACAGCAAGTTGGCCGAGCCGTTGAAGACCCGGATGGGAACGGCAAGCAAGACCAGCGATGCACTCACCGGCAAGACGGTCAACCGGGCGACGGTCTCAGGGTGCTGGAGCGCCAGCGATTTGGGGAAATGCTCGCCTACGACGACCTGCAGAGCGGCGATGACCAGCAACACACCGATGCCGGCGATCGCACCAACCAGCCGCGCGGCCGCCTGAGGGGAGAGCATCGGTTCCAGGGATCGGGCCATCGGCTCAGTTAGCTGCATGGCCACGGCCTCGTAAGCATATACGCCGAGGACCAGCGATACGATGGCGATCCCCACCTGGCACGCGGCCATATAGCGATCCAGCTTGCGGCTGTCCCCCAGGATTGGCACCAGCATTTGCGAGAGCCGGTCCCGCTGAGACGCCATCTGGTTGATCCTGGTCCGGTGGGCGGCGGCGGCGGCAAACTCCGCGGCGACGTTCAGTCCCATCAGGAGCAGCAGCAAGCCAATGATGACAAGAGGCGTGACGATGGTCATCGAGGTTCCGCAACCTGCAACGCCACGTGGTCAGGCGTCGCACCTGATAAGCAATACCGAAGCGGCCGAACCACATCGATCGCGGCTACCCATGCCGATAAGTGCATAGCCTGCGAGGAATCGGCCGTCTCTTTAGGGTTAGGATATATGGGGCAAGAACTCGGAGGCTCCGAGACGGAGGGAGACAAGACTAACGTACCCCCCGGTGCTCAGGCGTTAACGCCGCCTGATGCGTGTTACCGTCGGTAGACATGAATGGTATAGTAATTCGCGCCGGCAGAAGCAACATCCGCAGACCGCACGGATTTCGCGGATCGCCGATTAGAATCTCGGAGATTCCGGGAAGTCTGTGTCATCCGCAACTATGTTTTCTAAACGAACGCCGTTGGACAAGTTTGAAATAACAGCTTGATTGACCAGCTTATTATAGATAGGCTCGGGTAAATTGTCTAGCGCCGGCTTTTTCTTTGCATTAAATAAAGAAAACGGCCAATCCCGATGAACAGGATTGACCGTTTCATGCTATTTCCGGCGGCAGGAGATTGGAAACGAGATTTCTATCGCCGGAGGAAAGCCGGATGTTATGACGCCCGGCGCGGCCGTCCCTACCAGTACAGGGGTGAAATCGACGGGCCGCGCCGGACGAGCCGGTAAGCAGTGAAATCAGGCGTTCTTGATGACGATCTCTTCGTCGTCGAACGCATTGGCCTTTGGCGCGATCTCGGCGTCCCGGGGCATAACCAGCGCCAGGACGAGATAGATCAACAGGCCGACGCCATTCCACAAGGTCAACAGGACAAGCAGCAAGCGGACGATGGCCGGATCGACATTCAAATAGTCGGCAACTCCGGCGCATACACCGAACAGCATCTTGTTGTCCCGGGAACGAATCAGTCGTTTGTCGTTCATGTTCATACCTCCAGGGTTTAATTCGCAATTCTATGAGCTATACGCCGGGTGTTCCGCAAAGTTGCACGGGCTTGAACTGCAAAAGCAGGAGCGATTGCGCACAGGAATTGAGCGCCGGAGGATGAACCTAGGGGGCGTCCATGAGTCCATCGACGTATTGAACGAAGGTCTCCCCCAATGGGGTTAGTTCCCCACGTTCGCCGTCAAAGAGGTTGCCCGTCTTGTAGTCACCCTCATCATAGAGGCTGTACCAGAAGGCATATTGCACCAGCCGACCGCCATCGGCCGCCAGGCCGCTTTGGCCGGTGGCCGTTCTGAAAAACTCAAACGACTCGACCAGGTAGTTCTGCACGAATTCGGGTGGAAAGCCGTAATCCTCCGGCAAGAGAATGCCGAATTCCGTCACCGCCAGCGGCTTGTTGCCATAGCCGTTGGTCGCCATCCAATCCCGGAACGCGATGGTATAGGCTTTCATCAGCTCGATATCGCCGTGATCCTCGACCTCGTACAACTGCCCGGCCGTCTCCGTCCTCCCCGGCGGGATACCGATCCCCCATCCCCCCTCTTCCTCGCGCAGAACGAACAGGTGGACGGCCCACAGGTCAACCGGCATCGGCTCGCCGTATGTCTGGCGATAGTGCTGCAAAACCCGGTCCAGGTAGGCCAGGCGGAGCGGGGTCGGCAGGGCAACGCCCCCTGCCCCGATTTGGGCGGAGGGATCGCGTTCCTTGATAAAGGTATAGATGTCGTGATAGGCCTCGGCGTATTCCTCGGCTGTGGCATTGTCCTGCCAGGGCACATCCGGCTCGTTGCCCACCATCCAGTACGCGCCTGGATAACGCTCGATCGTTTGCTCGATGAGATCGCCGACAGCCGGCCATTCCCCCCACTCGCCTATCTGGCCCAGCCGAACCGTCTGCCAGATGGTCAGATTCGGCACCTCGGGAGGAGTAGGCCAGGTACGCCAAAAGATGAAATGGCCGAAGCGCAGGCCCAGTTCGATGCCTCGCTCGATGTCCGGCAGCGCCCCCGCCAGGCCAATGCGATCCAGCGCCGGGTCCAGAGGCAGAACAGGAGTGGGTGAAGCGACGACCGCTTCCGGCACAGCGGTCGCCGGGCTGATCGCCCCTGGTGTAGCCGAGATAATTGCGGCCGATCCGGCAGCGGACTGAGGCGTGCGGGTCGGCACAATCGGCTCAGGGGTGAACGTCACCAACGTCGTCCCTGGTGGCCGGCCCGGTCTGGCCACCAGCAACGTCAGTAATATCATCCCGACAGCCAACCCGATCCAGTAACGCTCTCCGTGCCGGTTCGTCGAGTTCATCTATACGAGGAAAACAGAAGAGATCGGCGGTTGGATGAACGACTTCGTCCAACCGCCGATCTCATTTCGTCAAGACAGGCTGTTCCTGGCTGATCAGATTAGTCCGCCAGATCCTTCACATCTTCGGCCGCGGCCGCTTCGGCGGCTTCGGTCGGACGTGGTTGGCGAATATCGACGCGGGTCGTCACGCGCTTGACCACATCCAGCGTGTTCTTCACATTGAGCTGCTGGAAGAGGAACTCGAATTGCTCCTGGAGCACGCCTCCGATCCTGGCCAGTTCGGCCTCGTCCAGGTTCCACCAGGCGGCCTTGAACTGACCGATAGCCCGTTTGCGCGCCGAATAGAGGCTTTGTTCGTCCGTCTTGCCCGGCTTCCATTCGTCCTTGTGATGCTCGCGCAGGTAAGCGTAGGCTTCCTCGACCAGTTCCTTGGGCAAGTAATCGAAGATGATGTTCTGGAAATTGGTCGCCAGGTGGATTTCCACCGTACCGATCTCCGGGAACTTGTTGAAGGCGCTGGGCGGCAAGGTCGACGCGCCATGTTGCACCGCGCCACCCATCCCATAATCTTCGCGCGCCACGCGACTCAGATCGCGCAGGGTGTCGAAGTCCACCTTCACCTGGGCCAGCGTGCCGTCGGGCAGCACCACGCCGCCGTGGCTCGTGCCCGTCTGGACCGATATCTTGGAGATGCCGGGCAGTCCATCGGCCAACTCGCGACGATAGCCCTGCATGAAGGCGTGGAGTTCCTCGACGGTGGAATTCTTGTGGCCGACCTCGCCGATCTCGCCTCCAAGGGAAATCGTGATGCCGTCCGGCTCGATCTCGCGCACGTATTCGGTCAGGCGGGCGCACAGGGTGTAGTTCAGGGTTTGTTGTTCATCCAGCGTCGGGTAGCCGAGGTCGACCAGCGTCGATGTGTCGATATCGATGTTGTAGAAGCCGGCAGCCACAGCCTCATCCATGAGGTCCTTCACCGCCTGAACTTCGGCGTCGGGCGCGCTCTTGTAGCGGCTGAGCGAAATCTGGAAATGGTCGCCCTGAATGAAGACCGGGCCGCGATACCCTTCCTTGATGGCCGCCGCCAGCACGCTGCTGGTGTATTCGGCCGGTCGCTGGCCGGTGTAGCCGATCTCGCTGCGAGCGATCTCGAACAGCATCGCGCCGACGTTGTACTTGTTGGCGGCGCGGAAGACGGCGCGCGACGAGTTGTAGTTCATGGCGCGGATATTCATGGCCGGGACGGTGAAATCGGCGGGCACATCGCCGCGGCCGATGGCCATGTATAACTGATGGATCGACGCCAGGTAGATGCCCAGGCTGTGGGCGATCTCCCAGATCAGCCAGCGGGCCGTATCGCGGACCAGGCCCTCGCCGAAAACGGCCGTCTGAATCAGTCCATCGATCTTCCTGGGCAGCGCCGACTCATCAAGGATGGTGACGACGTCGCGGTCTACGGAAACGACACCATCCAGGTGGCGCAATAATTCATCAACAGAATTTGCCTTCATGCTCAACTCTCCTCTTGTGGATTTATCTGTCAAATTGCAGGTACGTTCGCACTTCCGGTCGATAAGATGACTTGGCAGGCCGGCAAGGCAGCGAACGGGATAGGTAAACGAGCGATCAAACCAATTGGGATGTTATCATACTTCAAAGAGAAGGATCACGACAATTAGCATCTCTTTAAGGTGATCAATGTCACGTCAAAAACCGGCCAACTGCCCACGATTCATCGAATAGACGTGAAAAGGGCCAAGCTCATCGGCGCCCTCCTTCTCAAACGCCATGCCGATGTTCATGGCTACCTTGGCCGACGGCTCATTTTCAGGGTAGATCATGCAGATGAGACGCGACAGATCCAGCCGGGTGAAGGCATAATCCCGAATGCCGCGAGCCGCTTCGGTGCCCAGACCCAACCCCCAATACCGCTTGTCGATCATATAGGCGATCTCGACCTCATCCTGCCCGTCAATCGTCCACGGCAACAACCCGCAGCGGCCGATGAACGCGCCGTTCTCCTTCAGGATCGTAGCCCACAAACCCAACTCGGGATGCCGGGGATGACCATTCAGAAACCATTCCAGTTCCTCCCTCGTCTCCTCATAGGTCAGGGTTTTGTCCGGTGATACGCCTTCGGGTGGGAAGAACTGCCGCATTTCCGGGTCGCGGTAGAGGGCGTAGAGGTCGTCCAGATCAGACCGAAGCAACCGGCGCAGCAAGAGTCTGTCGGTTTCAAGAATCAGTACCGGGGGTTCATTGTTCATCGTCGTGTCCATTGTGAGGAATATTATATATCAGTCGTCAACCCGTTTTTCGGAAGTCATCGTGATATCTGCTAAAATTCCCCCGGAGTACTTATGAGACCGACAACCAGCAACGAGATTCGAAAAGCATTTCTGGATTATTTTGAGGAGCTGCAGCACAAGGTCGTGTCCAGCGCCCCCCTGCCGCAGCGCGATAACCCGACGCTGCTGTTCACCAACGCCGGCATGAATCAGTTCGTCGACGTCTTCCTGGGCAAGGAGAAGCGCCCCTATAGCCGCGCCACCACCGCCCAGAAGGTCATGCGCGTGCAGGGCAAGCAAAACGACCTGGAGAATGTCGGCCCCTCGGCCCGCCACCACACCTTCTTCGAGATGCTCGGCAACTTTTCCTTTGGCGATTACTTCAAGCGCGAGGCCATCGACTACGCCTGGACGTTCCTGACCGGGGTGATGGAACTGGAGCCGGAGCGCCTCTTCGCCACCGTCTACACCGACGACGACGAAGCGGCCAAACTGTGGGAACGCTACCTGCCTGCCGACCGCATCCTGCGCTTCGGCAAAAAGGATAACTTCTGGGCCATGGGCGACATCGGCCCCTGCGGGCCATGCTCCGAGATCCACTACTACTCCGGCGACATGAAGGATATCGATCCGGCGGGGGTCAACAACGACGACTATCCCAACTATGTCGAGGTATGGAATCTGGTGTTCATGCAGTATGACGCCCAGCCCGACGGCTCGCTGGTGCCGTTGCCGAAACCATCGGTCGACACGGGCATGGGCATGGAGCGATTGGTGCGCGTCGTCCAGGGCGTGGACAGCAACTACGACACCGATCTCTTCACCCCGGCGCTGGCCCGCATTCAGGCGTTGCTGGGCGATAACGACGAACAGCGACAGGCGAACTATGTCGGCTACCGGGTCATCGCCGACCACGGCCGCGCGGCCACCTTCCTCATCGCCGACGGCGTGCAGCCGGGCAACACCGGCGCCGGCTATGTGCTGCGGATGATCATCCGCCGGGCGGCGCGATTCGGCCGCAAGATCGGCTTTCACGATCCGTTCCTGGGCGAGGTAGCCAAAGTCTACATCGGTCAGATGGGCGACGCCTATCCTGAGTTGCGCCAACGCCACGACCTCATTCTCTACACCCTGCAACGCGAGGAAGAGCGCTTTAACCGCACCCTCGATCACGCGCTGCTGCATCTGGACGCGCTGATCGATGAGTATCACAGCCGAGGCATCACGGAGGTCCCCGGCGACGTGGCTTTCAACCTCTACGCTACCTACGGCCTGCCCCTGGAGATCACCCGCGACGTGGCCAAAGAGCAACACGGCATGACCGTCGATGAAGCAGGCTACAACGCGGCGCGCGAGGCCCATGCTCTGGCCAGCGGCAGCGGCGCCTTTAGCGGCTACGTTGTCGGCGCCAACGTCTACACCGACCTGTTGCGCGCGCTCATTGATAACGGGTATCTGGAAGAGTCGGGGGTCGATTACGATCCCTATGCCGGCGCGTCGCTGGAAACCACCGTCGTCGGCCTCATCCGCGGCGGCGAGCGGGTGCATACGGCACAGGCCGGCGATAAGGTCGAAGTCGTCACCGCGGCCACGCCGTTCTACGTCGAGGCGGGCGGCGAGGTCAGCGACACCGGCAAAATCATGGCCGGCGGCGCGCTCGTTAACGTGCGCGACACACGGCGGCCGACGCCGGGGTTGATCGTCCACTTCGGGGAAGTCATCATCGGCGAGATAAAGGAAGGCGAGCTCGTGCGATTGGAGGTGGATCGGGCGCGTCGCGCTGATATTCGTCGCAACCATACGGCTACCCATCTGCTCCATCGCGAACTGCGCCGCCATCTGGGCAACCATGTAGTCCAGGCCGGGTCGCTGGTGGCCCCCGACCGGCTGCGATTCGACTTCACCCACGACAAGGCGGTCGATCGCGAGACGCTCGGCCGGATCGAGGCTGACATCAACGACGCCATCCTGGCCAATTATCCCGTCCGTATCGCCTACATGGGCCAGAAAGAGGCCATCGCCGCCGGCGCAATGGCCTTGTTCGGAGAGAAGTACGGCGACATCGTCCGCACGATCACCGTTGCCGATAACTCGACCAATGGCGAGAGTACGCCACCCTACAGCTTCGAGCTGTGCGGCGGCCTCCATGTCGGCGAGACGGGCGAGATCGGGCAGTTCCGGTTCGTGAGCGAGGAAGCAGTCGGCGCGGGCGTCCGGCGTGTCGAGGCGGTAACCGGCCACGGCGCCTACACCTTCGTCGCCGAGCGGCTGAACCTGCTCGATCGGCTGGCCGGGAAGCTGAATACGCCCGTTGTCGAGTTGGAGAGCCGCTTCGACGCGCTGCTGGAGCACGACCGCACGCAGGAACGCGCCCTGGAAGTCGCCCATCGGCAAGCGGCGCGGGGACAGTTCGACGTCCTGCTCGGCGGTTTGGTCCAGGTCGGCGACGCCTACGTGCTGGCAGCTCGGGTGGACGTGCAAAATGTCGAACAGTTACGCGAAATGACCGACTGGTTCCGCGACCGGGTCAAATCAGGCGTGTCCGTCCTCGGCACGGTCAGCAACGGCAAGCCGGTCATCATCGCCGCCGTGACCGATGACCTTATCGCGCGCGGCGTGAAAGCCGGCGATCTGGTGCGCGAGATCGCCCGGGTTCTCGGCGGCAGCGGCGGCGGACGGCCGAATATGGCCCAGGCAGGCGGCCCCAACCCGGAGAAGCTGGGCGAAGCGCTGGCGGCCGTCGCCGATTTGGTGCAGGCCAAACTCGAAGGATAGGGATATGATCTGCGGGTTTGAGGCAATAGTCAGGCAAGAAACCTGCGGACGCCGGACCGGATAGCTCATGCCGCTGCATGCGATCGAGGTTGACCCGGCCGATACCTACTATTCGATTCGCCATCGAATGCTGTGGGGCACGGCCTCACCCGACCGCCGCCGCCGCGCAGCCCTGTTGTTGCCGGCTCGTGGCTCCACAATTCGGGAGATCGACCTGGTGCTGTTGCAGCGGCTGGCCGATCGCGAGCGTATCGACATCGGCTTGGTGACGACTGATCGAGCCATCATCCGCCAGGCGCGCGCGTTAGGTTTGCCGGTCTTCCCTAATCTGGGCCTGGCCGAGCACTTTCGGCCGGGCTGGTGGCGGGCCGGGCGAAAGCCGCGGCCGTTGGGCTTCACCCCGGGTCAGGATCGTCTCCCCCCTGTGAAACCCGCCCCGTTCCCGGCGGGTATCCATGCCTTGAGGGCGCTCATCTTGCTCCTGGCGGCCGTTCTGATTCTGACAGGCCTGACCCTGACCGCGGGAGTCGCCATTCCCACGGCGACGCTCCGCATCCGGTCGCGGCAGCTACCGGTGCAGGTCACCACCGATTTCACCGCCGATCCGGCATTGACGGAGACCGTGGCCCAGGTCTTGCCCGCGCGGCAAATATCCCTCGACCAGCCCTGGGAGGTGACCAGCCCCGCCACCGGCGACACGGCCGAGGACCGGCGCAAGATCGTCGAGGAGGCCACGCGAGGTCTGACGGCCGCCGCGCCCGACCTGCTTGCCGCCGAACTTGAGCCGGATGAACGCCTGATTTCCCCGTCAGTTCGCGTCCATATCGTCGATGAAACCTTTGATTCAGCCGGAAAGTTATCGCTCCACGCCCGGCTGGAGGGGCTGGCCGTGAGCGAGGCCGATCTCCAGTCGCTCGTCCTGCCCCGGCTGACCGCGGCATTGCCGGCCGGTTACGCCGCCGATCCGACCGGCATGCAGCTCGGGATCGAGCCGGGCGGTGAACCACTCGCCAACGACTTTCGGGTGACGGCCACAACCGTGGGGCGCGCGTCCATCGATCCCGCGGCTCTGGCCGAACTGCTGCGCGGCCAACCGGTCGCCGACGCGGCCCGCTACCTGACTGCCGCTTACCAATTGACGGAACCGCCGACCATCGATATCCATCCGTCGTGGTGGCGGAACATGACCCGTGGACGGTTACCCTACCGGGCCGACCGCATCCACATCGAGGTGCTGCCCTGAATTCGGGACTAACCTAACCGTCTTCTCATAGATGAGGCGTAGGGAAACCATTCAGGCGCCTCTATCGTCTTGAGAGATAATTGCAGAGTGGCGAACCGACAACTCGATGACGATATGACCAAAATAAACCGCATGCCCGGCCGGGTGATGGCTCTCGACCTGGGTGAAAAACGGATCGGAATCGCCATCAGCGATCCGACCCGAACCATCGCCTCGCCCTTCATGGTGCTCAATCGTAAATCGCGGGCCGATGATTTCGCGCGCTATCTCGCCATCATCAAGGAGCAAGCTGTGACGCTCATCGTGGTCGGCTTGCCCATCACGCTGGGCGGAGAGGAAGGCCAACGCGCCGCCTGGGTGCGAGACTATGCCGAAGATTTCGGGCGGCAAATCGATATCCCGATTGTGTTCCAGGACGAAAGCCTGACGACCGTCGCGGCCACCGATGCCCTGCATGCGCAGGGGCGCCGGGGGCGAAAGCTAAAGGATCGCGTGGACGCCATCGCCGCCACCCTCATCCTGCAATCATATCTGGATGCTCAATCGTACCCGGATGATGACGAGGGAGAAGCGTCATATGACCAATAAACCGGCCGCGGATTCGAGTTCAGCGCCAGGTCGCATCCTGAAAATCATGATCGTCGTGATTATGATAGCCGTATTCAGCGTCGCCGCTCTGATATTTTACCGCACCTGGCTGGGGGAGGGCCTCGATCGGTCGGCCGTCAACCCCAACCTCAGCCGATCCCAACGACTCTATCTGGAATACTATCTAACCGAGCACGTGGCCGAGCTTGAGAGGCCGGCCGGTCAGGGACAGGAGCCGCAATCTTTCATTATCTCCCCCGGCGAGGGCGCGGCAACCATCGCCGGACACCTGAATCAGGCCGGGCTGCTGAACAATACCGAGCTATTCCTCAACTATCTGACCTACTACGGACTGGATGGCGGGCTGGTGGCAGGCGACTATCGCCTCGATCCCCGACAAACGATCCCCCAACTGGTTGAATCTCTGGGCGTTTACGGCGCGCGCGGGCTGGAACTCAACTTTCTGCCCGGCTGGCGCAGCGAAGAGATGGCCAACTATCTGCGTCTGGTGAATCCGGCCCGAATCGATGCCGACGCTTTCATGAATATCGTCCTCACCCAACAGGGGCTGGATCTGTCGGCTTTCGTCTTCCTGTCCAGTCTGCCCGATGGCGCATCACTGGAAGGCTATCTGTTCCCCGGCGCGTACCCGATCGAATCCGATACGGACAGTCTGGGACTGGTGCGCCAGATGCTGGAAAATTTCGACCGTCAGGTGACGCCTGCCATGCGCCAGGCATTCGGCACGCAGGGATTATCGCTCCGCGACGCGGTCATCCTGGCGTCCATCATTGAGAAAGAGGCCATGCTGCCGGAAGAAAAGCCATTGATGGCGGCCGTCTTTCTCAACCGCCTGCGATCGGGCATGCGCCTGCAGGCCGACCCGACGGTGCAGTACGCCCTCGGCCACGATAGCGCGACCGATACCTGGTGGAAATCGCCGTTGGACGTGGCCGATCTGGCCATCGAGTCACCATTCAACACCTACCTGGTCGACGGGCTGCCCCCCGGCCCTATCGCCAACCCCGGTCTGGCATCGCTGCAGGCCGTCGCCAACCCCGCGGCCGTTGATTACCTGTTCTTCGTCCTTGAGTGTGGCGGCGAAGTATCGGGGCGGCACGTCTTTAGCGCCACCTATGAAGAGCATCTGGGCCATGTGGAACGCTGCCGGTAAGCTTCTCCTGCTGATCGCGGGCGCGTTGCTGGGCATCGCGACCATGACCGGGTGCGCGTCGGTGAAGCCGGTAATCAAGGTCGGCCTCGTCGCCCCCTTTGAAGGACGCCACCGGACCGTGGGTTACGACGCCATCTACAGCGCCCGGCTGGCCGTTCGCGAGATCAATGCCGCCGGCGGCATCGGCGGCCATCGGGTGGCGCTGGTGGCCCTGGACGACCGAGGCGACCCCCGGCTGGCCCGACAGGCGGCGGCGACTCTGGCCGTCGATCCGGCGGTCGTCGCCGTGGCCGGGCATTTTTTGACGGACACGACCGACAGCGCCGCTGACATCTACACCAATGAGGGTATGGCCCTCGTGCGGATGGGCGAACCCCCCTTCGACGAACATGACGCCGCGCTCCTGCCCGATGATTTTCTGGAGAGGTACGCCTCGATAACCCCCTTCGATGAAACGGCCGGACCGTTTGCCGGGCCGACCTACGATGCGTTCGGTTTGCTATGGCAAGCCTTAGCGATGGCTGAGCAAACCCAGGGGGGCATCAATCGCGAATCTGTCCAAGCCGCGCTGAGTGGTTTAGAATATGAGGGCGTGACTGGCGTGGTATATTGGCCCTGAGCAGTGACCGCCACCTAACTTAAGGAACTGAATCGATTATGATTGTGAGACGCATCCTCGGTTTTATCATGTTACTGACCGGATTGATCATCCTGGCGGCCGCGTTAGCCGGAGCCTACTTCGCCGGGGACGTCCTCGGCAAGGCGGCCGCCGACATATCGACCAACCTGACTCTGGCGGCCGACAGCCTGGACACCGCGGCCGACACCCTGGAACTGTCGCGCAACTCGATCAACGACGTGGTCCTGGGGCTGAACACGGCCGTGGAGGCCACCGCCAGCGCCTCACGTACCCTGAACGATAGCCGACCGTTGCTTAACAACGTGGCCGCCGTCACCACTCAGGAAGTGCCGGAAGCCGTAGAGGGGATACAGAACGCCCTGCCCAACATCATCGAGGTCGCGTCGGTCATTGACAAGACATTGACCACCTTAAGTTCGGTCGGCATCGATCAGACCATCCCCCTGCCTTTCGGCGGATCGATCCCGTTGCGCTTCGATCTGGGTATT
>CAZZJN010000067.1:0-16221 GCA_964654505.1 uncultured Ardenticatenaceae bacterium
ATCGAGCGAGAATCGATCGGTGACAAAGTGATCGGCCGGAATGCCGCTGTAGATCAGGATGGCCGCCACAATGGTGGCCGCGATGACGACAACAGACCAGACGGCCGACTCATAACCTGACGCCAGACCGGAGAGGATCGTCGTTGCCGGGCCGCCGGAGGTGCTGTCGCGGATCTCCTTCACCGGCCGGTAATGCGTGCCCGTGAAGTAATCGGTCAGGCGATCGATGACGATGGCCAAAGCGACACCCACGGCCGTGGACAGGAAGGGACGGAACCAACCGCCGGGTACTCCTTGCATGTAGTACAGGGCCACTGCACCAAACAGGACGACAGAGATCGCCGCCGAGGTCAGGAAGCCACGGAAGATGGCCTGCATCGCGTTGCCGCTGTCGTCGGATTGACCCTTAACGCGATAGGTGCCGATGATCGACGCCACGACGCCGATACCGCGCACCAGCAGCGGATAGAGGATAAATTCGTTGTGCCCGGTGATGAGGGTCAGGGTCACGCCCAGGATCAGGGACGAGACGATAGTCACCTCATAGGATTCGAAGATATCGGCGGCCATACCGGCACAGTCGCCGACGTTGTCCCCGACCAGGTCGGCGATGACGGCCGCGTTGCGGGGGTCGTCTTCGGGCATGTCATGCTCGACCTTACCAACCAGGTCCGCGCCGACATCGGCCGCCTTGGTGTAGATGCCGCCGCCCACACGCATGAACAGCGCGATAAGCGTGCCGCCAAAGCCAAAGCCCAGCAAGGCGTCGGGGGCAGCCTTGGCAAAGAGCATGAAGATAAGCGTGCCGCCCAGCAGGCCGAGGCCGTCGGTCAACATACCGGTGATGGTTCCGGCGCGATAGGCGATGCGGAGCGCGTCCTTGAAGCTGGTGCGGGCCGCCGATGCCACGCGGACATTGCCTTCAACGGCCATGCGCATGCCGAGCTGGCCGACCATGAGCGAAAAGCCCGCGCCCATGATAAAGGCGACGGCGCGACCGATACCGACGATCAGCCGGATCCTGTCTTCGCTATAATCCTTGAACACTTCCCGCGTAATTTCCGTGGGCGGCACGATATAGACGCTCAGGAAAAGGGCGACGGTCAACACCGCGATGAAGGGCAGGATCGTGCGCAGCTGGCGGGTCAGGTAAGCATTCGCGCCCTGGCGAATCGCCTCCCAGACCTCCTGCATCTTTTCCGTGCCCTTGTCCTCGGCGAGGATCTGCTTGCGCAAGAACAAAGCATAGAGAAGCCCCAGGAAAGCGATGCCTAATACCGACCAGGTGGCAATCGTTTCAAAGCTGGTAAGGCCCATCTCAAGAAACCGAAATATCTGTTCCATAATCGGGTTTTAAAACCTCCTCTCACCAATGAGAAAATTTAAGATATAGAGTGTTTCTCACTCCAGGTCGCCGTTAGTAGACGGTCGGTCCATCGATCCTTTGTCGATGGCCGGCCACTATATTAGACATTCTTGAGAAAATACACAAACTATTATCCTTATCAGTCGGCGATCGTAGTTGTTGGGATCGCCCGGCGACCGCCCGGCCTCCCTCAAAGACGGCGCGAACCGGCATTTGAGTATAATAGATGGCGATATGATTGGACGTAGCAGACGATGACCACACTCGTAGCGCTCGCGCCCGCGGCCGGGCACACCAAGGCACAGCACCCCGAAAGTATCCAGCGCATGAATGCCGTGACGGCCGCGCTGGAACAGTCGGGACTTCTGGCGGATCTCTCGATCCTTCAGCCGAAACCGGCCACGATCGAACAGCTGAGGCGCATCCACACCGTAGATCTGATCGAGTTCGTGCGGCACAAGTCGGAACTCGGGGGCGGGCTGCTGGATAAAGGCGACACCTATGCCACCGGGCAGACGTATGATCTGGCCTTGCTGGCCGCAGGAGCATGCACAGAAGCCGTCGATCAAATCATGACCGGCGCGGCAGCGAACGGTTTCGCGCTGATCCGGCCACCGGGCCATCATGCCGAGGCCGACCGCGTGAGCGGCTTTTGCATCTTCAACAACGCGGCCGCGGCCGCGCGGCAGGCGCAGGTCGTCCATGGCGTGAAGCGGGTGGCCATCATCGATTTTGACGTTCATCATGGCAACGGCACCCAGGACATCTTCTTCGAGGATGATTCCGTGCTGTTCATCTCGACCCATCTGTTCGCCCCCTATTTTTATCCCGGCATCGGCGGGATGTATGAGATCGGAACGGGCCGGGGGCGGGGCTTCACCTTCAATGTGCCGCTGCCGCCCTACGTGGGCGATAACGGCTACCGCCATGTTTTTGACGAGCTGATCGAGCCACGGCTGGAGCGTTTTGAGCCGGAGTTCCTGGTGATCTCGGCCGGGTTCGACGCCCATTGGCAAGACCCGCTGGCCATGGCGGGGCTGAGCCTGACCGGCTACACTGAAATTACCCGCAAACTACTTGGGTACGCGGACAGTTTTTGCAACGGCCGAATCCTGTTCGTGCTCGAAGGCGGCTACCAACTCGATGTTCTCTCCACCGGAGTCATCAATACCTTTCACGCCCTGCTGGGTCAGGACATCATTCATGATCCATTCGGCCCGATGTCGCAATCCGAACACGATATATCCGACCTTGTCGAGCGCCTCAGCCGGCATTACTTGCTAAAATGAGGGTTTGATCGATAATTGCATGTGGAAGTTGACCATAACTGGCCGATTTCGGCCGCCTGTTGGCCGAATGTGGTAAAATGTCGGCGGCAGGTGAACCGGTCGGGATTGAACCGGGAGCAAGCTCCTTCCGGCAGAGAGGATGAAACATGGACAGTAAATCCCAGGATCATAAATCCGAACTTCCATCCAGAGTGTCTCGGGACGAACTGGAAGAGGCCTTGAAATGGTTGGAAGAGTTGACGAACCGAAAAGGCGCGGCAGCTGAGCCACCCAATCCCGTTCCATCCGCAACGATCGAATCCCCTTTTCGCGGCCTGATCGAGAGTGACGAAGGAGATCTGCCCGATTGGTTACGCGAGGTACCCAGCACGCCTCACATCGAAGGGTTGGCCGATACAGAGCCGGAAAGCCGGCTCGACTGGTTGGCCAAGATGACCCAGCGCGAGTCGGTCGAGGAATTACCGACGCTTGAGTGGCGGCGCATCGGAGAGCCGATGCAAAGCGCGCTGCTCCCTCCAACACGCGGAACGACTGAGGATCGACCCGGCACGGATCAAGCCGCAGCAACCACCGAGCCTGTATTCGAGCTGGAAGCCGACCCGGTGAAGACCCAAACACCGGGAGACGCCTTGGCCTGGCTTGGGCCGGACAGCCATCAGGCCGAGACAGCCGATATAACCGATTCTCCTCCACCGGACGAGTCTGAAGGCGCTGACTTGGAGCTTTCCGTAGCAGCACCAGAGCCGGATGACAAGACCCCGTCGGCCGATGATTTGGATGCGGCGATGGCCTGGATCGAAGAACTGGCCGCCAGTCAGGATGCGCCTATCGAGGATATACCCAGCGTCGTCGACCGGGCTTTGGCTTCCAAGCTGTTGATGGAGACGGGGATCGATCAGGCCATGTTGCCGCTGGACGAGCTGGGGTCTGATTCGGATATGGCCGGGGATATGCCGGTGCACCCTTTCATCCAGGAGGAAGACCTCGCTGACACAGTGATTTTGGTGGAAACAATGGCTGCCGAACAAAGGATGGCGGCCGATATCCCCAGTGACCCGGCCGCACCGGACACCCCCGAGGCGGCGCCGGCAGTCCTCCTCCATGGCGAAGACCATGAGGCCAACATCGAATTCGCCCTTATCGATGAACCTGTCGACCCGTTCGATCCCTCCTTCGAAGAGGCGATGGCTTATCTTGAGGAAAAAGCGGCCGAGCGGCAACCTGAACTGAGCCATACCGATACCGACATTTCGGTCTCGGACGAAACGCCGATCGATGAGGTCATAACCACCGCCATAGCATCCTCAACTGAACCGGAAACCGCCGATGTTCAAGTCATAGCCGATGAATTCGAGTCGATCTCCCATTTGGAAGCCCAAGCCAAGGCGCTCGCGGCCGAGGACATCGAAGCCTTTTCGGGGTTCCCGAACTATGCCGACGACGCCTCCGAGCCGGCGATCGAATTACAAGCGGAAGCCGGAGAGGTTGATGGATCAGCCGCATCGGAGACAGAAACCATTGAACCCCCGATCGCCGATTTCACGCCCTGGGCAGATGGCGCCGAATTGCCGGCCGTCGACGTATCTGAGGCGGATACGGTGATCGAAGCCATACCGACCTCGCTCTACAGGCCGGCGACGCCCGCTCTGGAAGCCGCGCTACTGGCGCTCGATGCGTTGGCCCTGCCCACGGGCAAGACGCTGAACGATATCGACGTCTCATTGCGAGCGACCCATACCGCCCCGTCGCACGACATATCCTCGGCTCTGGAGTGGCTGGAATCGGCGCTTGATACCGATCGAGTCGAAACTGTTCCGCCTGTCGAGACGCTGGAAGATGAGGACCTGATCGCCCAAATGCCCGAAGACCCGGACGCGATTCTGGCGTGGCTGGAGCAGATGGCCGACAAGGAAGAGGCCGCCCTGGAACAGCCGGCGGTTGTGCCGCAAGACGATTCGGCCGCCTATACCGGCGGTCAATACGCCGCCAACCAATTGACCGAGGATTGGGCCGCGGCCGATTTGCTCAGCATGCCGGACGATCCCGATGAGGCCATGGCCTGGCTTGAGGGACTGGCGCGTGACGAGACCAGCGCCGGAGACCGTGGAGCCGCAGGCGTCGTCACTACCATCGAGGGTGAGGTGGAGCAAGCTGCCGACGAGCCTGAGATCGCGTTTGTCGAGGATCTGGAGGTCGTCGATGAAACCGCCATAATCAATGAAGCCGAGACTGAGGAGATTACTCCCGACGATCCCGTTAAGGCCGTAATCGACGATATTGATGCGACCATCGACGATATCATCGCAGCCATAGCGGGCGAATCCGCAATAATCGTTCCCACACCTGTTGAGGCGGCGGCCGATGGTATTGATACAATAGCCGATGAAGAAATCACAGGATTCGAAGGCGAAGCTGAGGAAATCATCGCCGAGCCTGTTGAAGTCCTAATCGAGGATGTTGATACGATCACTGAGGATATGGCTGAATCGATTCAAGTCATCGAGGCTCAAGTTGAGGAAAGCATCCCCGAACCGACGGAGATTCCGCTCAAATCGCCCAAACCAAGGCGGCACCGCGCCAAACCCGCCAAAGCCAAAGTCGAAGAGGTTGCGGTCGATGAGCCGCCTCAACCCAAAGAGCCACCCCAACTGTCTTGGGTTGATCTCTTGAAACCCCTGGATTAACCGCGAGTTCGGGCCACCCGCAACATCGCGTTAATATAACCTGTCTTATTGACAAATCACGGAGCTTATTAGATGGAAAAAACCCTGGTGTTGATTAAGCCGGATGGCGTGCAGCGCGGGTTGATCGGACAGATCATCACGCGCTTCGAACGTCGCGGGCTAAAACTGTGTGGATTAAAATTGATGCAGATGACGAACGAGCTGGCCTCGGCCCACTACGAGGCCCATGTCGGCAAGCCGTTCTATCCGGGATTGGTGAGCTACATCACCTCCGGCCCCATCGTCGCCATGGTCTGGGAAGGCAAGGACGCCATCCAGATCGTGCGCACAACGATGGGGGCCACCAACGCCGGTGCGGCCGCTCCGGGAACGATTCGCGGCGATTTTGCTGTAGAGATCGGCCGCAACCTGGTCCATGGCTCAGACGGCCCGGAAAGCGCCGCCCGTGAAGTATCGCTCTTCTTCTCCGCTGGAGAACTCCTCGATTGGCCACGCGAAACCGACCGCTGGATCCGCGAATAGAAAGAAAAGATTAGGAAAGCAAAACCACAGGTGGCGACGATCGGCTTGCCGTTGATCGTGGTCACCTGTGGTTCGTTTTTATCTCAGACCCCGCGGCAGTTTTACTGCATTCTGACGACCACCCGCCCCTTGTGCCAGAGCGATTCCAAATCGTAGTAGGCGCGCTTTTCCACGGCGAACAGGTGGACAACAACTTCGCCATAGTCGATCAATACCCAGCCGTCGCCCGGCGTTCCCTCAACCCCTTTCGGCATTCGGCCGCCGAGCGCCTTCGCCTCATACTGCACCGCTTGCATCAGCGCCCTTAATTGAGGCTCCGATTCGCCGCTGCAGATCACAAAATAATCGGCGAAGATAGCCTGGGCATGCAGATCCAGCACGAGAATATCGACGCCCTTTTTGTCCTGCAGGACGTCGACTATTAAATGAGCAAATTCCAGACCTTCCAGATAACACCTCCGGACCAAATATCAATTACATTGTAGCTATTTTAACAGGGCTTGGCCATATCAGCGGTTGCCGTCACGCCGGTCAGAAGCTACACTGAGCGCAGATGTTCTAAACTTGCGAGTCGCCTATGTTTCCCTTTATCAAACAATCGGATGAATTTGACCGCTCTGTCTGGACGGTTGGCGAGCTAACCACCTACATCCGTGAGATGTTCGAGCTGGACTATCGCTTGCAGGATGTCGAAGTGACCGGTGAGATATCCAATTTCACGCGGGCCGCGTCGGGCCATCTCTATTTCACTCTGAAGGATGCGTCGGCCCAGATCAAGTGCGTTATGTGGCGAACCCAGGCGGAGCGTCTGCGATTTCGCCCGGTCGAAGGGGACGCCGTGACGGCTCGCGGCCGCATTTCAGTGTACGAAGTCGGCGGCATCTACCAGCTATATGCCGAACGGTTGCAACCGGTGGGCCGCGGCGATCTGGCGGCCGCCTTCGAACGCCTGAAGGAAGAACTGGCCGCTGAGGGTTTGTTCGATGCCGACCACAAGCAGCCCATTCCGCGCGTGCCGCGAAAGATCGGCATCGTCACTTCCACTGGAGCGGCCGCGCTGCGCGATATCCTGAATGTGCTGCAACGGCGCAACCCGCTGGTGTCGGTGCTGATCGCGCCGACTCTCGTGCAGGGGGAGATGGCCCCACTCCAGATCGTGCGCGCGCTCAAATGGCTCGACGACCGCGACGATATCGACACGATCATCGTGGCCCGAGGCGGCGGCTCCATTGAGGATCTGTGGGCATTTAACGATGAGCGCGTCGCCCGCGCCATCCATGACGCCCGTCATCCCGTCATCAGTGGTGTGGGGCATGAGACGGATTTCACTATCACCGATTTCGTGGCCGACCTGCGCGCGCCGACACCCTCGGCCGCGGCCGAATTGGCCGTCATCGATCTATCTGATGTGCGGCCGGTGATCCGGGATTACGAACGCGCCTTGCGAGCGGAGGTAGACGCGGCATTGGCCACCCGGCGAGAGGCGGTGCGCGCGGGCACCCAACTCCTCAACCTGTTAAGTCCCCAACGAATGATCGATGCCGACCGTCAACAGGTTGATATGCTGGCCGACCGCATGACCCGGGCGCTCCATCGCGTGCTCGACCGCCACCGTTCGCGCCTTGATATCGCCGTAGCCGGCCTGACCGTCGTAAACCCTCTGGCAACACTGGCGCGCGGGTTCGCCATCGTGCGCGATGACGGGGGCAACGTGATCCGTGCCGTCACCCAGGCCAATCCGGGCGAGGGGATCACAATTCAGGTCAGCGATGGGACGTTCGGAGCGCGCGTGAACGGTTAACCCGTCGCGCTAGTTATGGCTCCAGAAGGCGATCTCCCCATCCGCCAGGCGGTAGGGCCGACCACCGCCCACCGGCACCACCAGAATATGGTCGCCGTCATCTTCGCGAACGGGCAGCACGATCGCGCTGCTGTCGGGCGACCAGATGCGGTGGCTCAGGGCGTATTGGTCGAAATAGGGCAGAAATTGTGACAGATAGACGCCCGTCGGCATGAAGTCCAGCAGCCGCATGCCGGTACCCGATTCAGCATCGATAACCGAGAGCGTCAGCAGGCTGCGATTTGGTTGAAGGGCAGGCTCGGCCGCCACCCGGCTCAGACGACGGTCGCTATCCTTATTGGCATTGATGCTGTCATCGTTCGCATCGTTGCTGAGTGTGATGAAGGCAATCGAGCGGCCGTCGGGCGACCAAAAGAAGGCCAGTACCATCTGCGTGCTAAGCAAATGCACCTCGCCCGTCGCCACGTCGAGTTGCCGTAATGGCCCCCAATACGGATGACCGCTCAAGGGGCCGTTGGTGTAGGCGATCCGGTCGTGAGTCGGGCTCCAGCCGAAAGCCACCGAACTGCCTTGCTCATAAGCCTGGCGCTCTCCGGTCCGCGTATCGACGACGACCAGCGCGCTCAGACCATCATCGGCCCGCTCAGCAAAGGCCCAATAGCGGCCGTCCCACCCGATACCGGGAGCCTGAAACTCACCGGGGACGGCCAGGTTATCGGCCATCGTCCGGCCATCGATGTCGATAAGCGACAGCAAGCCATCCGAGACGTTCCGTCCGGAGTGTACCAGCATCTGGTGGCCGTCGCGAGACCAGTCCCAATAAAACGGCGAGCCGGTGGCCAACAGGCGGCTGTCCTCGGAGCCATCACCAGCCACCACGTTCAGGCTCATCAGACTGCGCGAATAGTTCGCCAGAAAGGCTAAATGATGACCGTCAGGCGACCAGTAGAGATAGAACGGAGGGTTATCCTCACTGAAATAGATCTGCCTGTCAGCCAGCACCCCGGTACGCTCTGTGTCTTCCAGCACATAAATGCCGCCACCGGCCGTTGTGTTGCCGACTACCGCCAGCCGCCGACCATCGGGTGCCCAGGACGGGATCAGGAACAAGGCCCTGTCGCTGCGCTGGGTCAGCACGCGCCGCTCATCTCCAGCGGGCGACATCGTCTCAATTTGGCCTTCATGATTGATGACGACGATGCGGTTGATCGCCGGTGTGGCTACGCTTATTTCGGATTCGGGGGTTGGCAGCGGGGTGGACACGGCGGCCACGACAGTGCCGGGGGCAGCCGTCGGGTCGGTCCTGCCTCGCTCGATCCGGCCGGCTGTGGCCGTGCGGCTTTGCTGATGGGCGGCCACAAAAAAGACGACGATCGACGAACCAACCAGACTGAAGATGAGGACGATGGAGACAAGCATAAACAGGAAGTTGCGCCGCCTGTCAGCCCGGGCAGTATCAATTTCGAAATCGTCGAATTCAACCGGATCGACAAACGGATCATCATCGTACATAGGCGGATTGTAACACCGGGGCAGCCATATTCCCGAAGCAGTTTACCAAGCGTTTAGCAAACCAGGACGCCGGCCGCGTGACATCTTCATCAGCGCCGACTGTGTTAGAATCACGGATATGAGCACGCACGATGATTCTTCTGTCTCCCAAAACGCCTTATCCGGCTTTATTCGCGCCGCCGGTGTGATCCTGGCCGTGTCCTATCCGGTTCTGGCCTTGTCGGCCGGCGTCCGATCGATCTATCAGCTTTTTCTGAAAGAAGGTCCCGTAGATTATTTACCGGCTGTCCTGAGCGGTATCGCCGCTATCTGCTACTTGCTGGCCACTCTCGGTTTTGTCATCCGCAAGCAGTGGGCCTGGAAGCTATCGGTCACGATGCTGGTGTTCGAATTGGCCATGGTGCTCATCGTGGGCACGCTCAGCCTGCTCTACCCTGGCCTGATCGGACGAACGGTGTGGGGACATTTCGGCGCCGATTATGGCTACTTTCCGCTCATCCAGCCTATCCTGGGCCTGGCCTGGCTATTCCATCGTGAAACAAGGCAGGTCTACCGGATCGGCGAGCAAACAGCCTAGCGCCCATTCCCCTCGGCCACCGGCTCTCATCACTCAAAGAGAAGAAATATCCAGCGCAATATCACTGCAGGAGATCAGTCGATCTCCAGCAACCGATAGGGATAGACGTTAATCACCTCGGTCTTCTCATACCGGGTCACCACGGTCTCATCCTGCCGGTATACATGGATATGGCCGTGAAGGTGGTAGCGGGGCTTGAACATGCGCAGGAAGCTCAGGAAGACCTTGAAGCCTGTATGAGCCAGATCAGGGCGGTCCTGGATTCCGTATGGCGGCGAGTGGGTGACAAGGATATCGAGGGCGCGGCCGAAACGTCGTCGATTCCATAGCAACCGGGGGACGATCTGCGCCACAGTCATTCGCATCTCCGACTCGCTATACATGTAATCAGCGTGGGCCTTGTAACGCATGGAGCCTTGAAACCCGGCCAGGATCAGCCCCCGGTGCATCACGACCTTGCCATGTATGTCGGCTCCGCCGCGTGCCTCGCTCCATACACGGCCGTCAGCGGAATATTGGGGGCCACCATCATGATTGCCCCGGACATAATACAGCGGCACGTTAAACGCCGAGGTCAGGAAGTCCAGGTAGTAGAACGGCAAGTCGCCACAGCCAACAAGCAGATCGACGTCAGGGTAAAACTGCCGTGCCTGGCCGCTATAAAGCCTGTCCATGACGCGATCGCTTACGGCCAGTATTTTCATGGATCAGGCCAATCGCGATGATGGTTTAGCTCCAGCTTGTCCAGGATGGCGCGTTCCAGATCGATGCCGCTGATGCTCGCCAGTTGCAGCAGGTAGAGGGCGACGTCGGCGAGTTCCGAAGCCAGCGCCTCCCGGTCGCGGGCATCTTCTCGCCACTGGAAATGTTCAAGAACCTCGGCCGATTCCAAAGCCAAAGAGATAGCCAGATTCCGCGGTGTTTGCGGTTTAAGCGAGCCGGCCTCATACCAGCCCTTGGCCGACACAAAGGCATGCATGCGCGCTTCCAGTTCTTTCAGGTCCATCGTCTATTGATTGTAGCCGCAAAGCGAAACCGCCGGCCACCCCAACGCAGGTGCGACCGACGGTTTCGAGTTTAACTCATTTTCCCCCGAAGTAGACGGGGATATCCGGTATCGACCGAGCCAACCGCCGCCGGATTGAGGCCGACGTTTAGGCCTACAGCCGCTCGGCCACGAAGGCGGTCAGGTCCGCCAGGCGGGACGCATAACCCCACTCGTTATCGTACCAGGTGATGACCTTGATGAAGTTGCCGTCAATGACTTCGGTGGATAGAGCGTCAACAGTCGTCGACGCCGGATCGCCCTTCAGGTCCATCGAAACCAGAGGTTCTTCGGTGTAATTCAGGACCTTGCCCAGCCATCCGGGGCTATCAGCGGCGGCCTTCAGCGCCTTGTTGATCTCTTCCTTGGTAGTCGAGCGCTCAACTTCGGCCGTCAGGTCAACGACGGAAACAGTCACGGTCGGCACGCGGAAAGCCATGCCGTTGAACTTGCCCTGCAGCTCGGGCAGCACCAGGCCGACGGCCTTGGCCGCGCCGGTGGAAGTCGGGATGATGTTGTTGGCGGTCGTGCGCGCGCGACGCAGGTCCTTGTGGGCCACGTCCAGAATGCTCTGGTCGTTGGTCATGGCGTGGATGGTCGTCATGAGGGCGCGCTTGATGCCGAAGTTCTCGTGGAGCACCTTGGCCACCGGAGCCAGGGCGTTGGTGGTGCAGCTGGCGTTGGAGATCACGTTCTGGGTAGCCGGGTTGTACGTCTCTTCGTTGACGCCGAGGACGAAAGTGCCGTCGATATCCTTGCCGCCCGGAGCCGAGATGATGACTTTCTTGGCGCCGGCCGTCAGGTGCGCGCCGGCCGTGGCCTTGTCACGAAAACGCCCGGTGCATTCGAGGACGATATCGACGCCCAATTCGCCCCACGGCAATTTGGATGGATCCTTCTCGGCATAGCTCTTCAGCTTCTGTCCGTCGACATAGATGTCGCCGTCGCGGACTTCGACTTCGCCGGGGAACTTGCCGTAGGTCGAGTCGTACTTCAACAGGTGAGCGTTCGTCTCCGCGGGCATCAAGTCATTGATCGCCTCAACATCGAGGACGCCCTGGTAGTTCTCGTAAATCGCTTTATAGACCTGACGGCCGATGCGGCCGAAGCCATTAATACCAACTTTAATCGCCATTGAGATATCTCCTTTCGTAGTGAATGAAATTTTCGAGTTTAATGTGCAGGTGTGGGTGTAGAAGTGCAAGGGTGCGATGGACTCGCACTGGTGAGTATTATACCAGATATCCGGCTGGATTAAAATCCGCCGGACAAACCAGACGGCCGATTCATCTGAGGTTCAGAAAAGCAACTCCAGCACCGCATTGGCCAGCTTGCCGCTGTCGTGTCGCCAGGGACGGGCCTCATCAACCAGATCGCAGGCGATGAACCTCACGCCGGACGGCTCATCGGGAATGACAAAGGTCGTATGTCCGCCACCGGTGTCGGCCGGAATCGCGAGATTATTATTCGCCAATACAATATCGATGATATTGCCGGGGGTGTGGCGACGGATCGCTTCTAGGTGATCGACGACCGAATAGCCATCGGTCTCGCCGGGCTGCGTAGCCAGATTACAGATGTAGACGACCCTGGCTCGCGTATGCAGCAGCGCCTGGGCCAGGTCGGCGATCAGCAAATTGGGCAGGATGCTGGTGTACAGGCTACCAGGACCCAACACGACCAGGTCGGCCTGGAATATCGCTCGCAGCGCGGGGGGATAGGCGCGCGCGTGGCTCGGATTGAGAGCCATGCGGTCAATCCGGCCCCCGGCCTGCGGGATGGCCGACTCACCGGCAACCTCAATGACTTCGCCATCGGGCAAGACCACATCGGCCGTCAGGGTCACATCCTCCAGCGTGGAAGGAAATACCTGACCGCGCAGGGCCAACACGCGCTGGGCGGCCAGCAAGGCTTCGTCGAAACTGCCCGTGATGCCGGTCAGCGCTGCCAGCAGCAAATTGCCGAAAGCGTGACCGCGCAAGCCCTGATCTGACGACGAATCATGGGCGGCTTCCCCCATCTGCCCCCCGAAGCGATACTGCAAGACCTGAGTCATGAGCGTCTCGTCCCGCGCCAGCGCGGCCAGATTGTTGCGAAAATCACCCGGCGGCAGCAAGCCCAACTCCTTGCGCAGGCGGCCGCTGCTGCCCCCGTCATCGGCCACGGTGACGATAGCCGTGATATTGCTGGTGCGCGATGTCAGCCCGCGCAACAGGCCCGGCATGCCCGTCCCGCCGCCGATGGCCACGATCCGCGGCCCGCGATCCCGCTGGCGATACTCGACCAGCGAATCGACCACGGCCCCACTCTGGCCGCGCAACGGCTCTACCAGATTCCTTCCCAGTCTGACCAGTGCCACCAGAATGATCGCGCCGCCAAGCAACAGCGGCAGCGCGACACGAGCCGCGTATGGCAAAAACTGGAGCGTCAGCAGCTCATACGCTCGCGGCGACAGCCGCCCTGCTCCGTCGATACCCAGCAGGAGGTTGAGCCAGCCCAGACTGGCGACGGCCGTGCCTAACGCCAGCACAAGCATCCAGCGTTTCACGCCGATGCCGGGCACCAGCCAACGCCGACGCTCGGCGATAGGCGACCAGATTGATTTCTTTTGACTCATAAAGAAGTGGTGCCGAATGCAATATTCGAACCTGTCTCGATCAGGTTAGTATATAGCAGTTTAAGTAACTCTTCGAAAGGTTGGAGGACCTTCATGCGAGCAATATGGTCTGTCAGGGCAGCAATTATCGTCCATATCCCAATCACTTGCCTGCGGCTACCGGCTGCTGTATAAGTCCATCACGCTCGCGGCCGGCTTGGCGCGAGCTTGTTTAATTATTGGACATCATCAGGCATGGAATCTGTTCGGTTGCCGCAACAAAACCACACTCGCGCCTATCTCGTTCTGGCGCTCAGCCTTCTGAGCATGGCGTTTTCAGGCATCTTCGTCAGCCTGGCCGGAGCGCCCGGAGCGGTGTCGGGGTTCTACCGCATGGCCGTCGCTGCCGTTGCGCTGGCGATCCCGTTCATGCGCAATGTCCAGCGGGTCGGCGTCCCCAACCGCCGGGAGGTCCTGATCGCCATCCTGGCGGGTCTGTTCTTCGCCTTCGACCTGTTCTTCTGGAACACGGGCATCCTCATCAGTGGGGCCACCAATCCGACGTTAATGGGCAACACCGCGCCGATTTGGGTCGGCTTGGGGGCGATGGTTTTCTTTAATGAGCGACCGGCAGGGCGATTCTGGTTGGGCCTGTTGGTAGCCATCGCCGGCGCGGCCGTCATACTGGGCGTGGACACCCTCAACGATGTGGGGCTGGGCACCTTCTTCGGCATCCTGTCGGGCATGTTCTACAGCGGCTATTTTCTGGTTGTGCAGCGAAGCCGTCAGAAACTGAATACCCTGACCTCGTTCTGGCTGTCCACGGTTGCCACGACCCTGATGCTGGCCCTGATGGCCCGCTTGTTGGGGCAACCGTTGACCGGCTACTCGAATCTGACCTATCTTTATCTTCTGGCGCTGGGTCTGTTTGTGCAGGTCGGCGGGCAGATGGGCGTCGCCTACTCGCTGGGTTATCTGCCGGCGTCGATCGTATCGCCGACCCTGTTGCTGCAGCCGGTGCTGACCGGCTTGTTGGCCGTGCCTCTACTGGGAGAAAAACTGACGTGGGTGCAGGCGCTGGGCGGGGCGGCCGTGCTGGCGGGCGTCTATATCGTCCATCATAGCCGTCGGAAAGAACCAATCCCCTCCACCTGATAAAGCCAACCACCGGGATGGCCTGGATCCCAGGCTCTATCTAGAGCGTAGGGAGGGGAAGGTCGTTTGCCCGTCGAACGTCATTGCTTATAATCGCCTGTAGTAGCCGCCCATTTCATATCAAGCGAGGTTTCCCAACGATGAATCAAAACAAGGTTAAGTCATTACTGGACTATCTGCAGATCAAGCCGGTGAATCCGGGGGTCAGCACCGGAATGGACGGCTGGATCGATAGCGGCGCGTCTCCCATCACATCCTGGAATCCCACGACAGGTGAGCCTATCGCTCAGGTTATTCCCTCGACGGCCGAGACGTATGAAGCCGTCATCGCCAAAGCCGAAGCGGGTTTCGCCGCCTGGCGCGAGATAGCGGCCCCCCACCGCGGGTTGGTTATTCGTGATCTTGGCGTGGCGGTGCGCGAGGCCGTTGAGCCTCTGGGCGAGTTGATTAGCCTGGAGATGGGCAAGATACGGGCCGAGGGCATCGGCGAAGTGCAGGAGATGATCGACATCTGCGAGTTCGCCACCGGCCTTTCGCGCCAGCTCTACGGCCTGACCATGCACTCCGAGCGGCCGAAGCATCGCATGTACGAGCAGTGGCACCCGCTTGGCCCCATCGGCGTCATTACCGCCTTTAACTTCCCTGTGGCCGTCTGGTCGTGGAACGCGGCCATCGCCGCCGTCTGCGGCGATACGGTCGTATGGAAGCCATCGGAGTTGACCCCCCTGACGGCCGTCGCCCTGCAACACATCGCCAATCGGGTCATGGCCGACCACGGCTTGAGCGGCATCTTCAACCTGGTCGCCGGTGGGCCGGAAATCGGCCGAACTATTGCCGGAGATACGCGCCTGCCGCTCGTCTCCTTCACCGGCTCCACCCGAGTCGGCCGCAATGTGGCTCAGACGGTCGCCGGCCGTCTGGGGCGGACGATCCTGGAACTGGGCGGCAACAACGCCATCGTCGTGGCCGCCGATGCAGACCTGGAGCTGGCGACGCGCGGCATCCTCTTTGGAGCGGTTGGCACGGCCGGGCAGCGCTGCACATCTACACGGCGCATCATCGCCCATCGCGAGATCGCCGGGGAGCTGGCCGACCGGCTGGTTCGCGCCTATCGGCAGGTTCCGTTAGGCGATCCGCTGGCGGAAGGAACACTGCTGGGGCCACTGGTGACCCAGTCGGCCGTCGAGCGCATGGAGCAAGCCGTGCGACAGGCGGTTTCGGAGGGTGGCGAGGTTTTGACCGGCGGAGCAGCGCGACCCGACGTCGGGCCGCAATTCGTAGAGCCGACCATCATCCGCATGCCGGGCCAGACGGAGATTGTGCGGCAAGAGACGTTCGCGCCGATCCTCTATCTGATGGAGTATGAATCGCTTGACGAGGCGATGCACCTGCACAACGATGTGCCGCAAGGATTGTCGAGCGCCATCTTCACCGACAGCCTGCGCACGGCCGAGAACTTCCTGGCGGCTGCGGGTTCCGACTGCGGCATCGCCAACGTCAATATCGGCACCTCAGGCGCGGAGATCGGTGGCGCGTTTGGCGGCGAGAAGGAGACCGGCGGCGGCCGTGAATCCGGCTCCGACGCCTGGAAAGGCTACATGCGCCGCCAGACCAATACGATCAATTGGTCCAGAGATCTGCCGCTGGCGCAGGGAATCCGCTTCGAAAGCTAAC
>CAZZJN010000068.1:0-15763 GCA_964654505.1 uncultured Ardenticatenaceae bacterium
TGGGCCTGTAGCTCAATTGGGAGAGCGCCACAATGGCATTGTGGAGGTCAAGGGTTCGAACCCCTTCAGGTCCACTTTTGTACCGTCAATCAGAGTGGTACCACGGAACCCCTTTCGTCTCTGAACGAAAGGGGTTTTTTGTTTGCAGGCAGCGACAGATATCGCAGGTAATCATTGTTTTTTATCCGATCGATTGGAGAGATCAGCATGAGCGAAACCTACAACCCGGCCAGCATCGAAACAAAATGGCAGGAGCAATGGGCGGCCGACGGCCTGTACCGGTCCCGGGTAGACTGGAGCAAGCCCAAGCATTATGCCCTGACCATGCTGCCCTATCCCAGCGGCGACTTGCACATCGGCCACTGGTTTGCCATGACCCCGTCGGACGCCCGCGCCCGCTTCATGCGCATGCGCGGCTATAACGTTCTGTTTCCGATGGGCTTCGACGCCTTCGGTCTCCCGGCCGAGAACGCCGCCATCCAGCGCAACATCCACCCCAAGGTCTGGACCTACGCCAACATCGAGCGCATGCGCCGGCAGTTGCGCAGCATGGGGGCCATGTTCGATTGGGAGCGCGAGGCGGTCAGTTGCGACCCGGCCTACTACCACTGGACGGAATGGTTCTTCAAGCGGTTCCTGGCCGGCGACCTGGCCTATCGCGGCGAGGGCATGGTCAACTGGTCCGAGACCTTGCAGACCGTGCTGGCCAACGAGCAGGTCATCGACGGCAAGGATGAGCGCACCGGCCAGCCGGTCATCCAGAAGATGATGGAGCAGTGGTTCTTCGCCATCACCGAATATTGCGAGCAACTGCTGGACTTCGAAGGCATCGACTGGCCCGATCGGATCAGGCTGATGCAGACCAACTGGATCGGCCGCTCCGAGGGCGCGCGCGTCCTGTTCGTCAGCGAGCGCGGCGACCCGATCGAGGTATACACCACGCGCCCCGATACCCTGTGGGGGGCGACGTTCATGGTGCTGGCTCCGGAGCATGACCTGGTTGAGAGGCTGACCCACGAGTCGCAGCGCGCTGTCGTGGATGCCTATCGGAGCCAGGCCGCACGAGCCACGGAGATCGAGCGCCTGTCGGACACGCGCGAGAAGACCGGCGTCTTCACCGGCGGCTATGCCGTCAATCCCGTCAACGGCGCGCGCATCCCCGTCTGGATCGCCGATTACGTGCTCGGCTCCTACGGCACGGGGGCGATCATGGCCGTGCCCGCCCACGACCAGCGCGACTTTGAATTCGCCCGCAAGTACGACTTGCCGGTCGTGCCCGTCATCCAGCCGGAGGAGTCCCCCCTGCTGGACGGGGCGACGATGGAAGCCGCCTATGTCGGCCCTGGCGTCATGATCAACAGCGGCCGATTCGACGGCACGCCGGTGACGGCCGACAAGGGCTGGGCCAACCCGTCGGTCAACGCCGTGGGCGAGTGGCTGGAAGAGCGGGGCATTGGCGGCAAGTCCGTCAACTACCGCTTGCGCGACTGGCTTGTTAGCCGCCAGCGCTATTGGGGCTCGCCATTCCCGGTCGTCTATTGCGTTGACGGGACGATCGAGATGACGCCCGACGATCAGCTGCCCGTGCTGCTGCCGGACGACGTCGAGTTCATGCCCACCGGCCAAAGTCCCTTGCGCTATCACGAAGAATTCCTGCATACCACGGATTCCCACGGCCGTCCCGCCCGCCGCGAGACCGACACCATGGATACCTTCATGTGCTCGTCGTGGTATCAGTATCGCTACCTGAGTCCCGGCTATGACAAAGCCCCGTTCGACCCGGCCGAGGCCGCCTACTGGCTGCCGGTCGACGTCTACACCGGCGGGGCGGAGCATGCCACTATGCACCTGCTCTACACCCGCTTCTTCACCAAGGCCATGCGCGACCTGGGGCTGTTCGCCGATACCGAGGCGGCGATGCGGGCCAACGACCGCGACCCCGACGGCTTGTTCGACGAACCGATGCTCATGCTGCGCAATCAGGGCCAGATCCTGGGCGCGGAACGCCGGGGCGATACCATCGTCGCCTACGGCCGGATGCAGGGTCGCGTGTTTGTGGCCGACCGTGTCGAGGTGATCGATCCCGCCGCGGCCGATGCCGGCATGAGCGACGGTTCGATCATCGGCGAGATCATGAAGCGCACCGAGTACGTCCTGCAGGTGGACGCCGGCGGCGACGAGCCGATCACCGTTGAGGTGGCCACCGACGCGCCAATCGACATCCCCGCCATCGAGGGCGTCAATACGGTCAACCAGTTGCGCCACCACCTGGAGATCCAGCGCATGTCCAAGAGCAAGGGCAACGTCGTGAACCCCGACGAGCTGGTGGACCAGTTCGGGGCCGACACCGTGCGCGCCTACCTGATGTTCTTCGCCAAGTGGGACCAGGGCGGCCCGTGGAACTATGGCGGCATCAAGGGGCCGCAACGCCTGCTGCAGGATGTGTGGGAGATCGGTCAGGCCGATTACCAGCCCCAATCGGTCGATGATTCCGCCACGCGCGCCTTGCGTCGCAAGACCCATCAGACCGTCCAAAGAGTGACGAAGGACCTGGACGAGTTCTCGTTCAACACGGCCGTGGCCGCCATCATGGAACTGCGCAACGCGATCCTGGCCGCCCAAAAGGAAGCGGCCGCCTCTCGCGACGCCTGGGACGAGGCCGTGGACACGATGCTGCTGCTGCTGGCTCCCATCACGCCCCACATCACCGAGGAGCTGTGGGCGCGACGCGGCCGGGACTACAGCATCCACCAGCAGGATTGGCCGAGTTGGGATGAGGACGTCGCCCGCGACGAGACGATCAGCCTGATCATCCAGATCAACGGCAAGACGCGCGACAAGATTGACGTGCCCGCCGGTCTGGATGATGATGCGCTGGGCCGGATCGCCCTGGAATCGGAAAAGATTCAGCGGGCGCTGGGCGGCAAGGCGCCGCGCAAGGTCATCATCGCTCGCGGCACGCTGGTCAATATCGTCGCCTGATCGTTTGCAGAGGAAGAAATTGTCCGCGGATTGGTCGGATCGAGCAGGTTGGAAGATTAACCTCCAAAATACCTGCCTGCTTCAGCTAATCCGCGGACGCCATCAGCCGAAGGCCGCCCCGACGCCGCTGACGATTTGATAGACGCCGAAGGCAAACAGCGCCACGGCCGACAGCCCGCCCAACGCGCGATTGAAGCGAGGTTCCACCTTGCCCATCCCGGCGAAGAGAAGGACGAAGAGGATGCCGCCGCCCACGACCGCCCCGTAGAAGCTCAGCAGGAAGGCTGCGCCAAACGCAGGATTCATCCGCCAGGCGGTGATGAGGATCGGTCCGGCGACGGTGGCCCAGAAGATATAGGGCGCGGGATTCAGCAGATTCATCAGCGCGGCCTTGAAGATGTTGCTGATCACGCTGCCTTCCATCGCCGCCACCTGCCGGTCATCGGCGGACGCATCTCGCCGGAACGCCCGCCATGCTCCCCCGGCCAGGTAGATCAGGAACAGGCCCCCGACCACCTGCAAAAGGGGCAATAACCACTCCGGCAATTGGGTCAGCACTACCAGCACAAGAGCCAGAATCGGCCCGTCGCTGATGAGCGGGGCCAGCGTGGCCGGCAATGTGCGTCGCCACCCCTCGCGCGCCAGCAGGGACAGCAGAAACGCCTGGAACGCGCCGGGTTGGACGGCGGCCGTTGTGCCCAGTAGCAAGCCTTGCAGCAGATAAGTCGCCAAGTTACATCAAATCACAAACATCCACAACGCCCCAGCACCCCATCGGGTTCAGCGTCGAATTGTGGAGCGGGTTTATTGTTACAAAAGGGTGAGGATGTCGGGGCCGTTGTGGGTGATGGCGATGGTGTGCTCGAACTGCACCGAGAGGCGGCCGTCGGCGGTGATGACCGTCCAGCCGTCGGGCATTAGGATCCACTCGTGGGTTCCCTCGTTGATCATCGGCTCGATGGTGAAGGTCATGCCCGGGACGAGGCGCGGCCCCGGCGATGCCTGGCGGATATGGGAGACGGACAGGTTCTCGTGCAGGACGCGGCCGATGCCGTGCCCGCCCCATTCGTGGATCACCGTGACCCCCTGCGTGTCGGCGTAGTTTTGGATGGCACGGCCGATGTCGTTCAGGTGGTTGTCGTATTGCGCGGCTTCGATGCCCCGGCGCAATGCTTCGCGGCCGATGGCCAGCAGGCGATCGACATGGGGCGCGACCCGGCCGACGGGGTAGGTGACGCAGGCGGCGCCGCAAAAGCCCTTCAGCCGCAGCCCGAGGTCGATGCCTACGACGTCGCCCTCTTCGAGCACGCGGCCGTCGGGCAGGCCGTGGCACACCTCGTGATTGACCGAGGCGCAAATCGTCCCGGGGAAGGGTGGGTGTTCGTGGCTGCTGCCGCGATAGTTCTTGTAAAGCGTCTCCGCGCCGCTCTTGTGGATGTAGTCCTCGACCAACGTATCCAGAGCTTTCAGCGTGACGCCGGGTTTGATGTTCTCTTCCAGAATGGCGAAGCATTCGGCCGTAAGCCGGCCGGCGGCGCGCATTCGGGCAATTTCCTTGTTGTTTTTCAACTTCATATTGGGATGAGATTATAGCACAAAAAGAAACCCGCCTTGCGGTGTATCATCATGCTGACCAGGGTCGGCCAGGACAATCGCCTACAAGCCAATAAATGTTCGTCCACCGGCATTACGACATGATTCAGTACCTTTGAATTTAAATAGTTATCAAGATATATCAATATTATCAATATATATATTGAATATATTGACATATATTAAATAATATTATATCTTATTCAAAATATTCCTAAAGAGGATCGGCCCCGTACTCTATCCGACTCTCGGAGACATGATGAAAGACGACAGCGACGACCGGCGTTCCATGCGCCCCTTTTTCACTCTGTGGATAGGACAGGCGATCTCGTTGATCGGCAGCCAGCTGGTGCAATTTGCCCTGATCTGGTGGATGACGCAGCAGACCGGCTCGGCCACCGTGCTGGCCACGGCGTCGATCGCCGGTATCCTGCCCCAGGTATTTCTCGGCCCCTTCGTCGGCGTCATGGTCGACCGGTGGAATCGCCGCTGGACAATGTTGGGGGCGGACTTCGTGGTAGCTCTGGCCACGCTCGTGCTGGCCCTGTTGTTTTGGTCCGGTTCGGTCGAACTCTGGCACATCTATGTGGCCTTGTTCATCCGCTCGCTGGGTGGGGCCTTCCATTGGCCGGCCATGACGGCGTCGACCTCGCTGATGGTTCCGGCGGATCAGCTTACCCGCATCCAGGGCCTTAACCAGATTCTCAATGGCGGCCTCAATATCGCCTCGGCTCCGCTGGGCGCGTTGCTGGTCACCTTGCTGCCGGTCGAGGGGGTCATGATGATCGATCTGGCCACCGCGGCCGTCGCCATGCTGACTGTCCTGCTGACTCAAATTCCCCAACCGGCGCCTCGGGTCGCGGCCGATCCGGGCCAATCAACCCTGGCCGCCTTCACATCCGACTTGCGGGCCGGTCTGCGCTATATGCTGGATTGGCGCGGGCTGCTCCTGCTCTCGATCGTGGCCATGCTGCTCAACCTGGTGCTGGCTCCCACGACGAGCTTCATGCCCCTCCTGGTGACGGAGATATTCAAGGGAACGGCCTGGCATCTGGGCGCGCTGGAGGCCGGTTTCGCAATCGGTATCCTGGTGGGCGGGCTGCTGCTCAGCGTGTGGGGCGGCTTCAGGCGGCGGATTTACACCTCCGTGTTGGGCGTCGCCGGCATTGGTTTGGGCATTCTGTTGGTGGGCGTGGCGCCCGTGTCAGCCTTTTCGCTCGTTGTCGTGGGGATGCTTTTGAGCGGGGTGATGTCATCGCTGGCCAATGGCCCTATCATGGCCATCTTTCAGGCCCATATCGAACCGGGTATGCAGGGGCGCGTCCTGACCCTGCTCAACAGCATGTCGATGGGGATGATGCCGATTGGACTGGCGCTGGCCGGCCCCCTGGCCGATGTCGTTGGCGTTCGCGCCTGGTTTGTCGTCGGCGGGCTGTTTACCCTCCTGTTAGCCGTCGCGTGCCTGTTCATTCCTTCGGTGATGAATATTGAAGAGCATGGCGCGCGCGTCAGTGAGGAGCCTGTTGCGGTACCGGCTGCCGGGACTCCGGCGGCCGCGGCCACGGATTCGTATCCGGCCCAACTTTAGTGACTGCCGGCCGGCGAGGGGGCGACGAATGGGCCAACGCCGTCTCAGGCGGCCGTCGAGACGGCTCGCAGCGCGATGCCGAACAGGAACAGCGTCGTGAAGGCCAGCACCCATTGGGCGCGATTGGTATCGTCTCCGCGCAGGACCGACAGGTAGATGAACGGCAGAAAGACCAGCGCGAACACGCCGTAAAGCAGGTGGATGCTCGGCCGCTGGATGCCCGCGCTCATGCCGCCGACCCACAGTAAAGTGCCCAGGATCGCTTGCGCGACGAAGATCATCTGGCCGATGAATGCCGCCCCCAGGTAGCTGCCGTTTACCGCTTGCCCGCGCGCGCCTCGAACCAACCCCCACAGGCCGATGATGAGAAAAAAGAGCCAGGCGGTGTTGGATAATGCTCCGTGAATCGTTTGAATCGTCGTCATGTGTGCTCCTCCAAACGGCCGAGTTTAGCCCCGCGCCCGATCCTTGTCAAAAGAGGTTCGCTGCATTCGCATATCGGTTGAGCTACAATTCAGCCTCATGGATTCATACCAGCAAGCATTAGATTATCTGTATAGCTTCATCAATTTCGAGCATAAAGTACTCGATCGCTACCAGGCCAGCAAGATCGACGTCGAACGGCCGCGACGCCTGATGGCCCAGCTGGGATCGCCCCAGAACCGCTACCCGTCGATCCATATCGCCGGCACCAAGGGCAAAGGCTCCGTGGCCGCGATGTGCGCCGCGTCCTTGCGCGCGGCCGGCTTGCGCGTCGGCCTCTATACTTCGCCCCATCTGCGCGAGTTTCGCGAGCGCATCCGGGTTCTGACGCCCGACGATCCCGACGGCCGCATCTCTGAGGAGTCGTTTGTTGCTCAGGTCGACCGCCTGCGGCCGTATATCGATCAATCGCCCGGCATCACCTGGTTTGAGATCGTCACCGCCATCGCCTTCCTCCATTTCGCCGAATCGAACCTCGATGTCGCCGTGGTCGAGGTCGGCCTCGGCGGCCGCCTGGACGCTACCAATGTGTTGCTGCCCGACGTCTCCGTCATCACCAGCCTGAGCCTCGACCATACCCAGTTGCTGGGCGACACGCTGGCGCAGATCGCCTTCGAGAAGGGGGGCATCATCAAACCCGGCGTGCCCGTCGTCTCGGCATCGCAGAAGCCGGAGGCGCTGGACAAGCTGGTGGAGATCGCCGCCGAGCGCAACGCTCCGATCGTCGTCATCGGCCGCGATTGGCATTATGAGAGCGTCCACGAGTCGTCGGCCGATCATGACCGCCGTCGCCTGGTCGTCCTCGATACTCCCGATCCGGCCTTCATTCCGCCGGGAACGCAATTCACCGTCGGTCTTACCGGCGGCCATCAGGTTGAGAACGCGGCCGTGGCCCTGGCCGCCTTGGGTCAGGTGAGCCATCGGTTTCCCTCGCTGGACGTGGCCGCCATGCAGTCCGGTCTGTCGACGGTGCGGTGGGATGGCCGCCTGCAATTGTTGCAGCAAGGGCCGGATCGGCCGACCGTCCTGGTTGACAGCGCCCACAACGACGACTCGGCAATGCGTCTCGTGACCGCCCTGGCCGAGGATTTTCAATATCGGCGGCTCATCCTGATCTTCGGCGCCCCGGGCGACAAAAACGTGGGCGGGATGTTGGCTCGGCTGGTGCCGATGGCCGATAGGGTGATCGTCACCACCGCCAACCATCCGCGCTCGGCCACGCCCGAACAACTGGCCGGGATGGTCCAGACCTACGGCCGCGAGGCGGTCGCCACACACTCCGTGGCCGAGGCGATCACCGTCGCCCTCGACAGCGCCGAACCCGGTGATCTCATCCTGGCCACCGGTTCGATCATCGTCGTCGGCGATTTGCTAAATCATTGGGACACTCTACAATCGAAACACGATACCTATGGATGATTTTGATTTCACCCAGTTCCCGGATTTTCCCGAGCTTTTCCCTGATTTAAGCGACGATCTGTTCGATCAACCCGTCACGGAGGATCAGGACGGCATCATCGAGTGCCCCTTCCTGGCCACGCGGGATATGGTCCTGTTTCCCCAGATGGTCATGCCGCTGTTCGTCGGCCGCGAGCGTTCTCTGGCCGCGATTAACGCCGCCAACAATAACCGGGAAAACCTGATCGTCGCCGCCCAGCGCGACAACAATATCGCCGATCCCAAGGAAGTCGATCTGTTCGCCATCGGCACCGAAGCCAGCATTGGCCGCATCCTGCGCATGCCCGACGACACGACCAGCGTCCTAGCCCAGGGACGGCGGCGGATCGAAATCCTCGGCTTCACCCAATGGGATCCGTACATCCGCGTCCGCGCGCGAATTGTGGAGGAGATCGGGAGTTGGCAGCCTAACACCGAGGCCTTGATGCGGGCCGTCCTGGCCCTGTTCGAGAAGGTCGTCGATCTGAACTATAACCTGCCCGAGGAGACCTACACCTACGCGCTTAACCTCGACGAACCCGGCTGGCTGGCCGACTTCATCGCCTCCACCTTGCCCGTGCCCGTCAGCACGCGGCAGGAAGTGCTCGAGATTCTCGACCCTCACGAACGGCTGCAGACGATCAGTATTTTGCTGGCCCGCGAGCTTGAGGTGCTGGAGCTGGAGGGCGAGATTCAGAGCCAGGTGCAGCAGGAAGTCGACCGCTCCCACCGCGAGCACTTCCTGCGCGAACAAATGCGAATCATCCAGGGCGAGCTGGGCGAGCTGGATGTCTTCGGCCAGGAGCTGGGCGAATTGCAGGAGGCCGTGGCGCGCAAGAACCTGCCCGAGGGCGTGCGGGCCAAGACGGAGAAGGAACTGGCCCGGCTTAATGCGATGCCGCCCATGTCGCCGGAGATCGGCATCATCCGCACCTATATCGACTGGATTCTGGATCTGCCATGGATGGAGGAATCGGCCGATAACCTGGATGTGCGCAACGCGGCCGCGGTACTTGACGAGGACCACTACGGCTTGCCGCGCGTCAAGGACCGCATCCTGGAATATATCGCCGTCCGACGAATCGCCTCCGATACCATGCGCAGCCCGATCCTGTGTTTCGTCGGCCCGCCGGGAACCGGCAAGACGTCGCTCGGCCGCTCCATCGCCCGCGCCATCGGCCGCGAGTTCGTCCGCATCAGCCTGGGCGGCGTGCGCGACGAGGCTGAGATTCGCGGCCACCGCCGCACCTACATCGGCGCCATGCCCGGCCGGATCATCCAGGCCATGCGTCGCGTCGGCACGCGCAACCCGCTCTTCATGCTCGATGAGGTCGACAAGCTTGGCGCGGATTTTCGCGGCGACCCGTCGGCCGCGCTGCTTGAGGTGCTCGATCCCGAACAAAACAATACGTTCGTTGATCATTACCTCGGTCTGGAATACGACCTGTCCCGCGTCCTGTTTGTGACCACAGCCAACTATCTGGACTCCATACCGCCCGCGCTACAGGACCGCATGGAAGTGATCGAATTCTCCAGCTATCTGG
This sequence comes from uncultured Ardenticatenaceae bacterium, assembly GCA_964654505.1. Lineage (GTDB taxonomy): Bacteria > Chloroflexota > Anaerolineae > Promineifilales > Promineifilaceae > Promineifilum. The sequence goes on from CAZZJN010000068.1 coordinate 9,628, forward strand.
AGGAGGAAAAGCTGGGCATCCTGAAGCAGTTCCTTGTGCTGCGCCAATTGGAGCAGCACGGGCTGGCGAGCAAGAATATCCAATTCGAGGAAGAAGCCCTGCAGGCGATTATCCGCGAATACACTCGCGAGGCCGGCGTGCGCAACCTGGAGCGCGAAGTCGCCACCATCACGCGCAAGATCGCCCGCATGGTTGCCGAGCGCAAGCGTTACCCGCGGCTGATCACGGCCGACAAGGTGCGGGAGTTGCTCGGCCCGCCCCGCTTCATCGATGACATCCGGCTCGATGCCGATGAGGTTGGCGTGGCTACCGGCGCGGCCTGGACGGCCGCCGGCGGCGAGTTACTGACCATCGAGGTCAACATCATGCCCGGCAAGGGTAATCTGATCCTGACGGGTCAATTAGGCGAGGTGATGCGCGAGAGCGCCCAGGCGGCGTTGACCTACACGCGCAGCCAGGCCGAGGCGCTGGGTATCAACCCGGAACGGTTCGAGCGGCAGGACATTCACATCCATCTGCCCGAAGGCGCGGTGCCCAAGGACGGCCCATCGGCCGGGGCGACATTGGCCGCGGCCCTCATCTCGGCGTTCACCGAGCGGCCGATTCGCCATGATGTCGCCATGACCGGCGAGATCACCTTGCGCGGCCGTGTGCTGCCGGTGGGCGGCGTGCGCGAGAAGGCGCTGGCCGCCCGTCGCGCCGGAATCCGCACCTTCATCCTGCCGCGCAAGAACGAGCGCGACCTGATGGAAATTCCCAAGCATCTCCGCCAGGACATCAAGTTCATCCTCGTGGATCGTCTCGATGAGATCATCGAGGTGGCTTTACGACCAGCCGGCAAGTGAGGAGTACCGGAATGATTCGCACCAGCCCGCCTGTTGCTACCTTTTCCATCGTGGCCTACGACCCGCACAAGGAGGCGTGGGGCGTCGCCGTCCAGTCCAAATTCCTGGCTTGTGCGGCCGTCGTTTCCTGGGCGCGGGCCGGGGCCGGGGTGGTAGCCACGCAGTCGTTCGCCAATATGGCCTATGGCTTCGAGGGCCTCGACTGGATGGCCGGCGGCAAGAGCGCGGCCGAGACCATCGAGTTATTGGTGGCGGCTGATGACCAGCGTGCCTTGCGCCAGGTCGGTATGGTGGACAAGAACGGCCGTGCCGCGTCCTACACCGGCGAAGGCTGCTATGACTGGGCCGGGCATATCGTGGGCGAGGGCTTCGCCTGCCAGGGCAATATCCTCGTCCCCGGCACGGTTGAGGCGATGGCCGAGGCGTTCGAGAAGGCCCGCCGTGGCCCCGGTGAACTGGCCGATTGGCTGGTTGAGGCTCTCTCGGCCGGGCAAACGGCCGGTGGCGACAGTCGCGGTCGTCAGGCGGCCGGGGTGCTCGTCGTGCGCGAGAACGGCGGCTACGGCGGCAACAACGACCGCTATCTCGACCTTCGCGTGGATGACCATCCCGATCCCATCGTCAAACTGGCCGAACTCGTGACCATGCACCATTTGCTCTTTGGCGAGGTTGACCCGGCTAACCTCATCTCTGTGGCCGGCGTCGCCGGGGAATTGCAAGCCGTCCTGCAGCGCACCGGCCATTACAGCGGCCCCGGGAACGGCGTGTTTGACGAGGACACCCGATCAGCCCTGCGCGCGCTGGTCGGCAGCGAGAATCTGGAAGAGCGATGGGACGGCACCGGCGACGTGATCGACCGCGTCGTCGTCGATTACCTCATCAATCGATTTGGGTAGAGAGCATGACAGCTAATCACTCAAGGCCATTGTTGATCACATGGCCGATCGTTGTTCGAACCTACGATGTCGATTTTGCCAACATCGTCCATAACATCGTCTACTTTCGCTGGCTGGAGGATATGCGCTCGGAAATCCTGACCGATGTCCTGCCCATCGACGAGATATTGGCCACGGGTATCAGCCCCATCCTGACCAGAACAGTCATCGAATATCGCTTGCCTGTGCGCATCGGCGACGAAGTTGTGGGGCAAATGTGGGTGTCGGACCTGTCGCGCACGCGCTGGACGCTCTCGGCCGAGATCAGCGTTGGGGGCCGGATGTGCACGGCGGCCTATCAGAGTGGCTACTTCGCCGATTTGAAGACACTGCGACCGGTTCGGGTGCCGGAGAAGTTGCGGGCGGCGTGGCAGATGGAGCAGGACTGACCGGCCAAGGCCGCAGGACTTGGCTGCGGGACATGGCCGGTCATTATGATCAGCGCCAGGTCTCGATTTGCTTTTTGATCGAGCTGACGAACTGGTCGGCCGACGCGCCGTCCAGGATGCGGTGGTCGAAGGTGAAACTGACGTAGGCCATCGGCCGGATGGCGATGGCGTCATCGATGACTTTCACCCGCTTCTCGATAGCCCCAATCCCCAGGATACCGCATTGCGGCTGATTGATGATCGGCGTGGCGAACAGGCTGCCTGTCGTGCCGTGGTTGGTGATTGAGAACGTCCCGCCCTTCACTTCGTGGGGTTTGAGTTGCTTGTTTCGCGCCCGGTCGGCCAAATCGTTGATCGTTCGCGCCAGCCCCAGCAGATTCAGGCCGTCGGCATGCCGGATCACCGGCACGATCAGGCCGTCATCGATGGCCGTGGCCATGCCGATGTTGATCTCGCGCTTGAGCAGGATGCCCTCATCCGACCAGCTGCTGTTGACCAGCGGATGCGCCTTGAGCGACTGGACGGTGGCGGCGACGATGTAGGCTGTGAAGGTCAGGCGCACGCCGTCGCGTTCATAGCTGTCCTTGTTCGCCCGGCGATGGGCGGCGACGGCCGAGAAGTCGATCTCGAACACCGTCGTCACGTGCGGGCTGGTCTGGACGCTGCGAACCATATGCTCGGCGATGGCGCGACGGATGCTCGTCATCGGCAGAAGGTCGGCCGCCGGTTCGTCGGACGCCGGCACGGGGGCGGGCGCGGGCTTCAGACTTGCCTCTACGGGTGGGGGAATGATGACCGGTTGGGCCGGTTGCCGATCCGTCCCGGCTGAAGGTTCAGGCGTTTTGCTCCTGGCTTCGATGTAGGCCAGCACGTCTTCCTTGGTGATGCGGCCGTCGCGGCCTGTGCCAAGTACCTGAGCCAGATCAACGCCGTGCTCGGATGCAATGCGGCCGACGACGGGGCTGATCCGGCCGGTATAGGGCGCGGGCTGAGGAGTGACGATCAGGGTGGCGACAGGCGGCGGTTCGGCGGCCGGTTTCGCCGGAACGGGCGCGGACGCGGCTTTGCTTTGCGATCCGTTGCCGGAGACGCTCTCTCCCGGCTCTCCCACGTAGGCCAACACCGTGCCGACCGGGACTGTCTCCCCTTCGTTGACGCACAACTTGAGGATGACCCCGGCCGAATCGCTCGTCGTCTCGGTCGTCACCTTGTCGGTCTCAACCTCGGCGATGGGGGCGAATTGCTCCACGCGGTCGCCCTCTTTCACCAGCCAGCGCGATAGCGTCCCCTCGATGACGCCCTCTCCCATTTCCGGCAACGTTATCCTTGATGCCATTGAACAACTCCCTGATGTTTTATGTAAACTATTGAAAGCTCGGATAGCGGGCCGGATTGGCCTCGTTCATCACATCATAAATGACCGCGTACACATTCTCGACATTGGGCTTGGAGAAATAGGCTCCGTCGGACCCATAGGCCGGGCGGTGTGGCGTGGCGGCGATGGTGCGCGGTTCGCTGTCGAGCCACTCGAAGCCGCCCTGGGTCTCGATAACCTCGCGCAGCATAAACGCCGTGGCTCCACCGGGCACGTCCTCATCCATGAAGACGATGCGGCCCGTCTTCTTGAGCGATTCGAGGAGCATGTGATGCCGGTCGAAGGGCAGCAGCGTCTGCACATCGATGACCTCGACGTCGATGCCCACCTCAGCCAGCGCCTCGGCCGCGTCCACGGCGATGCGACAGGCCGCGCCATAGGTCACCAGCGTGACGTCCTCTCCGGGGCGCAGTATCTCGGGCACGCCCAGAGGCACGGTCACCTCGCCGATGTTTTCCGGCAGGTGTTCCTTCAGGCGATAGCCGTTGAGCACCTCGACCACGATGCCCGGGTCATCGCCGAGCAGTAACGTGTTATAGAACCCGGCGGCCTGGGTCATGTCGCGCGGCACGCAAATGTGGATGCCTCGGCACAGATTGACGAGCGCCCCCATCGGCGACCCGGCGTGCCAGACGCCTTCCAGCCGGTGGCCGCGGGTGCTGATGATGACCGGCGCTTTCTGCCCCCCGCGCGTTCGCCACTGCAGCGTGGCCAGGTCGTCGGACATGATTTGCAGTCCGTAGAGGGCGTAATCCAGATACTGAATTTCGGCTATCGGCCGCAACCCACGCATGGCCAGACCGATGGCTTGGCCCACGATGGTCGCCTCGCGGATGCCTGTATCCGACACGCGCAGGGGGCCGTATTTGGCCTGTAGCCCGGCCCAGGTCTGATTGACGCCGCCCAATAATCCGACGTCCTCGCCGAAGGCCACGACTCGCGGGTCGCGGCCGAGGATGTCGTCGAATGCGGCGTTTAATATCCTGGCCCCGGGCACGAGGGGGGCGTCCTGGTTGAAGACGGGCTTGACTTCGGGGACGTTCAGCGGCGATTCGGCCGAGGTGCTGTACAAGTGGGAGCCGTAGCGATCCTCGTTGGCCTTCTCCTGTTCGCGCTTCCAGGCCAGCAGGCGGCCGATGGGCGTGTCGGTCCCGCGCGGCTCGGTGCGGGTCAGGACCAGCACCTCGCGCACGGCCGTCAGGATGTCGCGACGCAATGGCGTCTCGGTCTTCTTCAGTTCGCGACTGATACCGGCGATGGCCTCGGCCTGCGGGGAAGTGGCCTCGATGGCCTCGAACAGGTCGACAGCTTCCTCCCGTTCATTATAGATGGGTCGCAGATAACCCTGCCAGGCCTTCACGCGGAAGTTTTCGACGAGCTTCTCGGCGTTTCGCTCGATGTTGTCCAGCTCGCCGGGTGGGGCGATATGCTGGTCGATGATCCATTCGCGCATCTTCCGCAGGCAGTCGTACTCCTTTTCCCAGGCCAGGCGGTCGACTGATTTGTAGCGCTCCTGGCTGCCGGAGGTGGAGTGGCCCTGAGGTTGGGTCAGTTCGGTGACGTGGATGATCACCGGGATGTGGTTGTTGCGGGTTAAATCGGCCGCGCGCGCGTATGTCTCGATCAGCGCCGGGTAGTCCCAGCCCTTGACCGTGAACAGCTCATAGCCGCCGGGGATACCCGGCTCGCGCCGGAACCCGGCCAGCAATTCCGTCAGATTACCCTTGGTGATTTGGTGGATGTTCGGCACGGAGATGCCGTACTCGTCGTCCCAGATAGAGACGATGACCGACGCGTGCAGCACGCCGATGGCGTTGATGGCCTCCCAGAAGTGCCCCTCGGCCGTCGAGGCGTTGCCGATCGTGCCGAAGGCGATCTCGTCGCCATGCCGGGAGAATTGGGTCATGCCCTTCAGCTCGTCCAGCTCGCGATAGAGATACGAGGCGTATCCCAGACCGACGAGCCGGGGCATCTGCGAGGCCGTCGGCGACAGGTCAGCAGATGAGTTGAAGTTTTCGGTCTGGACGCGCCATGTTCCGTCATCGTTGAGCAAGCGGGAGGCGAAGTGAGCGTTCATCTGTCGCCCGCCCGAGTTTGGCTCGGCGCTCACATCGCCGTTTGCGTAAAGTTGGGCAAAGAATTGCGGGATGGTCGTCGCCCCGATGGCGAACATGAACGTTTGATCGCGATAGTAGCCCGAGCGAAAATCGCCCTTGCGGAACGCCTTGGCCATGGCGATCTGGGCGACTTCCTTGCCGTCGCCAAATATGCCGAATTTGGCGCGGCCGTTGAGCACTTCGCGCCGGCCGATGAGACTGGCCTGGCGACTTTGTACCGCCAGATTGTAGTCGCGCAGGATCTCGGCCGGACTCATCACCAGTTGGTTATTCGGCTGTGTCTGTTGTTTTCTTGTTTCCCGGGTTTCCAGCATGTCTTGCTCCAGAGTGCTTGCCGGCCGGGGGTCCTCCGAATTATCGGACCGCCGGCCTTATTCGAATAATTGCGCCGAGTGGGAGCGGCGTTTAACAGATTGGCCACGAAAGGCGTGGCCCACGAAAGGCGAAGGCCTGAGCTTGCCTCCAAACACATGAA
>CAZZJN010000069.1:0-3204 GCA_964654505.1 uncultured Ardenticatenaceae bacterium
TCTCGACGCCTCGCCACGCGAGCTGAACAGTGTCGGCATCATGCAGGGCAATCTGTTTGCCTATAACGACATCGCCATCGAGATGCTGCCGTCGGTGCGCCACAACATGATCAGCGACAACAGCTTTGTGGAAAACGAGCAGCAGGTGGTCGTGGCCGGGGGCGGCCAATTGCGGGATAATGAATGGACCGTGCGCGACCGCGGCAACTACTGGAGCGACTATGCCGGCTATGACGCCGACGGCGACGGCCGCGGCGAGATGCCCTATCAGGCCCAACGGCTGCTGGACAACCTGCTCGGTAGCCGGCCGGAACTGCGGTTGTTCCTCTATAGCCCGGTGGTGAACGCGGTTGATTTCGCCGCGCGCGCCTTTCCCATCGTCCGGCCGCAGCCCATCCTGGTGGATGAGGCCCCATTGACCCAGCCGCTCCCACCCGATGGCGCTCCCCTGCCCATCGTCGGCAACGAGGGCGCCCTGTGGCCCGTGCTGCTGCTGCCGCTGGCGCTTCTGTCCCTGTACGCCTTCATGCGACTGGGGCAACGACGCTATCACATGCCCGCTCCGACCGCCCCGATGGGGCGCGAGGAGTTGAGCCACGGTGATTAATATGATTGAAGTCAGGAATTTGACGAAACGATTCGGGCGGTTCACGGCCGTAGATGACCTGTCCTTTACTGTCGGGGCGGGTGAAGCGGTGGCCCTCTGGGGGGCCAATGGAGCCGGCAAGACCACGGCCGTGCGCTGCCTTCTGAATCTGTTCCCGTTCGAGGGCGAGATCCTCGTCGACGGGCTGGACGCGCGTCGCGCCGGCAAGGCCGTGCGCCGTCTCATCGGCTTCGTGCCCCAGGAGTTGAGCTTCCACGACGACATGACCGTGGCCGAGACGCTCATCTTCTACGCCCGGCTCAAGAAAGTGCCCGACGGCTTCGACTTCCAGCCGCTGCTGGAGCAGGTGCGCCTGGTTCCCCACGTCCACAAGCGCGTGGGCCAGCTGTCCGGCGGCCTGAAGCAACGGCTGGCGCTGGCGGCCGCGCTGCTGTCCGACCCGCCCATTCTGGTGCTCGACGAGCCGACGGCCAGCCTCGACATTCGCTCGCGCGAGGAGTTTCTGGTGCTGTTGCGCTCGCTGAAGAGCGAGGGCAAGACGATGATCTTCTCGTCCCACCATCTGGAAGAGGTGACGGCGCTGGCCGACCGGGTGTTGCTGCTGGAAGGCGGCCGCCTCGTGGTGGACGCCCCGCCCGACCAGCTGGAGCGACGGCTGGGCTGGGAGACGACGCTGCATATCTATCTGCCGGAGACGGTCATCGACCCGGCGGTGGAGCATCTGGAGGGGCTGGGCATGCCGGTCAGTCGCAACGGCCGCGGCCTGCGCGTCCATGTGGCCCCGGGCGCGAAGGGCAAGGTCATCCGCGTCTTGCATGAGGCGGGCATCGAGGTAGACGATTTTTCCATCGAATAGGCGCGTGGCGGCCGGCCGGTCGTCGAGGCGCTGTGTTCGAGTGAGTGGTGATCATGGATTTTGAAAATGTGCTGACGCTGATTCAGAAGGAGCTGCGCGACGCTTTTCGCAATCGCTGGTTCCTGCTCTACGCCATCGCCTTTGCCGGGCTGTCGCTGGCGCTGGCCTGGTTTTCCGTGTCCGGCGCGGGCAGCTACGGCGTGGCCGGCTTCGGCCGCACCACCGCCGGGCTGATCAACCTCATCCTGCTCATCGTGCCCCTCATGGGGTTGACGCTGGGCGCGCTGAGCCTGGCCGGAGAGCGAGAGAAGGGCACGCTCATCTATTTGCTGGCCCAACCCATCAGCAGCGGCGAGCTTCTGCTGGGCAAGTTTGTGGGGCTGGCGCTGGCGCTGACGGCCGCGCTGCTCATCGGCTTCGGCCTGACCGGGGTCATGATGGTCGTGGCCGGGGGCGGGGGCGATTTCGGCATCTTCGCGACCCTGATGGTGTTGTCGGTGCTGCTGGCCATCGTCAGTCTGAGCCTGGGCTTTCTGATCTCGGCCGCGGTGAAAAAGGCGGCCACGGCCGTGGGTTTGGCCCTGTTCCTGTGGCTCATACTGGTCTATTTCGGCGATTTGGGCTTGATGGGTACGGCCGTGGTCATGAAGCTGAAGGCCTGGCAACTGCTGGCGTTGGCGCTGATCAACCCGCTGCAGGTGTTCAAGATCGCCGCCGTCTTTGATTTGCGCAATAACCTTGAAGTTTTGGGACCGGCGGGCATCTACGCTTTCCGGACTTACGGCACGACGTTGTGGCCCTTGCTGGTCGGCTTATTGTTGACCTGGGTCATCGTTCCCTTCGCCTTGGCCACCCAGGTGTTCAGGAAAAGGGGAGTGATATGAAGTTCGAGATGCGGTATAAAGGATCGGTTGGGCGGTCGGGGTTGTTCCGGCCGCTGGGGGTCGTGGCGGCGCTCATGGCCCTGGGACTGTTGATGCTTTCCGCCTGTGGCGGAAGCGAGACCTATGACGAACCGCCGGAGATCATGCTGGGAGTGGATGTTTGCCACGCCTGCAACATGATCATCAGCGAGGATAATTTCGCCTCGGCCTACTGGACCAAGGACGGCGAGGTGCGGATGTTCGATGATCTGGGCGAGATGTTGCGCTATATGCACCACAACCCGGAGGAGATCGCCTCCGCCTGGGCGCGGGACATGCACACCGCCGAGTGGATACGGCTGGAGGACGCCTGGATCGTCCTCAACGCGGGCATCCACACGCCGATGGGAACCGGCGTGGCCTCGGTGGTGCACGAGGACGACGCCAGGGCGCTGGCCTTCGACCAGGACGGCGCGATGGTCCTGAAGTCCGACGAGGTCATGAAGCTGTTGGCTTCGGGCGAGCTGGAGATCCGCATGGGCGGCGGGCATGGCGGTGGAATGGATGGCTCGGGCATGGACGGCGAAAGCCAGGAGAGCCATGAGGGGATGCCGATGGGCGATGATTGACGGCCGCTATCTGGCCGAAGCGCGCCCGATGCGGTATAGTTTAGGGTTGCAATCCGTTGGGGTTGCATTGATAAACCAATTTTATGTATGAGGAGAGTTTCTAGAGATGATGCGTAAGTACACTGTTTTGGCCGTGCTGGCCATGTTGGTGATGAGCCTGGCCCTGGCGGCCTGCGGCGGCGGCGGTTCCGCCCCGGCGGCCCCCGCGGCCACGACGGCTCCGGTGGCGACCGAGGCCCCCAAGGGCGA
>CAZZJN010000069.1:3304-15475 GCA_964654505.1 uncultured Ardenticatenaceae bacterium
TGCACGAATAGTCCAATGAGCGACTCGAGGGGATGGCGCCCGCCGTCCCCTCGAGCATCGCAAGGCGAGGCGGGTGGGCCAAAACCATAATGAGGATGGACGTGACAAGGCAGGGAGCACCTATCACCGGCGAAGCGCTGGGCAAGATGATCATCACCGACGTGCTGGAACGCTGGCCGGAGACGGCCGAGGTGTTCCATGAGCATACCATGGCCTGCGTCGGCTGTGCGGTCGCCCCGTTCTACACGATCAACGACGCTGCCATCGTCTATAAGCTGTCGCCTGAGGCCCTGATTGAGGAATTTCTGGCGATCATCGGCCCCGATCTGATTGTTTAACCCCTGGTCGTCCGATTTTTCACCGGCGACCTCTAGCCGCGCCCTGGGCGCGAAACGGATTGTTTCAGTGAGTGATTCCCACGTCTTTCATGCCAACCTGCAGGACATGGCCCCGGCCGTGCCCGAAGATTCCATCCTGAGCCGCACGTTCTATAAGGACGAACGGCTCAACGCCGTGTTGTTCAGCTTCGCCGAGGGCGAGGAGCTGTCGGAGCATACCTCGGCTTTCCCGGCGGTCATTCAAATCATCAGCGGCCGCGCCCGGTTGAAACTGGGCGACAATGAGTATACGGCCGAGGCCGGGGCGTGGGCGCGCATGGCCCCCAAGCTGCCCCATACGGTCTATGCCGAGACGCCGGTGGTGATGTTGTTGTTGATGCAGAAGTAAGGGGGAGGCCGACGGCCACCCGGATTAATTACCGGCCGAACAGCAGGAACAACGTCCCGACGACGGCGCAATAGACGGCGAAGGGATAGAGGCTGTGGCGTCGCAGCCAGTTGAGCAGGAAGGCGATGCACAGGTAGCCGGTGACGGCCGCGGCGACGAACGCTGCCACATAGTGCCCCATCGGCAGGCTGCCGTTGGCCGAGAAGATGTCGATGATGGCCAGCAGCCCCGCCCCGGCGATGGCCGGTAACCCCACCAGAAAGCTGAATCGCGCTGCCGAGGGCCGATCCAGCCCCCGCCACAAGCCGCCGGCGATGGTCGTGCCGCTGCGCGAGACGCCCGGCAGCAGGGCCAGCACTTGCAGCGTGCCGATGATGAGCGTGTCGACGGCCGTCAGTTGGCTCACCTTTTTGGTGCCGCGCAGGAGGCGCTCGCCCGCGACGAGGAAGGCGGCGGTCACCAATAGCCCCACGGCGGCCACCACCGGCGATTCGAACTGACGCTCGAAGAAATCCTTCAACCCCAGGCCGATGATGCCCGCGGGCACCGAACCCAGCAGCATGAGCCAGCCCAGCCGGGCGTTGTCGTCGCTCAGCGGGTCACGGCGGACGATGCCCGCCAGCCAGGCGCGGCCGATGGTCCACAGATCGCGCAGGAAGTAGCTGATGATGGCCAGCAGGGTTCCGGCGTGCACCAGCCCGATCATGACCAGATCGGGCGGCGTCATGTTGAAGACGGCCGGGATGAGCACCAGATGGCCGTCGCTGGAGATGGGGAGGAACTCGGTCGCTCCCTGAATGATGCCGAGGATGATGGCTTCCAAAAAACTCATAAATACCTTAAGAAATTACGAATTACGAATGACGAATGACGAATGGTATCAAGTCAATCGTCTTGTTGGTGGCCGCCGGGTTCGTTCGGTGGCGGGTAGTGGGCCAGGAAGGCCATTGCATACTCTGCCAGTGTTCCCTTTCGAATTGCATTACGCAAGTCGTCCATCAGGCGCAGCAGGAAGCGCAGGTTGTGGGTGGTCAGCAGGATGGAGGCCAGGATCTCGTTGGCGTTGACCAGATGGCGCAGGTAGGCCCGACTGAAATGGGCGCAGGTGTAGCAGTCACAGTCGGGGTCGATGGGCGCGGGATCGGCCGTGTATTGGGCATTGCGCAGGTTCAGGCGGCCGCCCAGCACCAGCGCCGATCCGTTGCGGGCGATACGAGTGGGCAGCACGCAGTCGAAGAGGTCGATGCCGCGCATCACCCCGTTCACCAGGTCTTCCGGCGCGCCCACGCCCATCAGGTAGCGCGGTCGATCGGCCGGCAGCAGCGGGTGCAGCGTGTCCAGCACAGTGTGCATCTCGGCCTTGGTCTCGCCCACGGCCAGCCCGCCGACGGCGTAGCCGGGCAAGTCCAGTCCCATCAGGAAGCGGGCGCTTTCCTGCCGCAGGTCGGGGAAAGCGCCTCCCTGCACGATGCCGAACAGCGCCTGGTCGGGCCGCGTTTTGGCCGCCAGACAGCGCTCGGCCCAGGCGTGGGTGCGCGCCAGCGATTGGCGCACGTAGTCGTAGTCGTTGGGCGGCGGGCACTCGTCGAACATCATGATGATGTCGGCCCCCAGGTTTTCCTGGATGGCGATGGATTTTTCCGGCGTGAAGCGGTGGCGCGAGCCGTCGAGGTGGGATTTGAAGGTGACGCCGTCGTCGTCAATAGTACGCGCGTCGCTGAGGCTGAACACCTGGAAGCCGCCGCTGTCGGTCAGGATGGGGCCATCCCAGCCCATGAAGCGGTGCAGCCCGCCCAGATCGCGCACCAGTTCGTCGCCCGGCCGCAGGTAGAGATGGTAGGTGTTGGCCAGCACCAGCGTGGCCCCCAACTCGGCCAGGTCGCGCGGCCGCATGGCTTTCACTGTGGCTTGGGTGCCCACCGGGGCGAAAACCGGCGTGTCGAGGGGGCCGTGGGGGGTCATGAAACGGCCCAGCCGGCCGGCGCCGTCCTGGGCCAAAAGAGTAAATTCGAATGTCATACGAGGGATTATAGCCGAGATAGGTGGGACAGGAGAGGTGAATAGGGCTTACGTGTGGGTTCAAACCCGCAGAAACGGCGAGGATATGCCGCAAGGGATGTGCCGGACGGAATTAATCCACCTGAACAGGTTCCGATAAACGTACGCCCTCGGATGTGGGCATCAGCGCCCACATGCGGCTGCCCAGCCCGGCGGCGGCGAACGCCTCGCTCATGGCCCGGCCTATCGCCTGCCCATCGGACGGGGTGAAGGCGATCAGGCTTGGTCCCGCGCCACTGAGGGCCACCCCGGACGCTCCGGCTTCGTAGGCCGCGCGGTAGGCTTCGGCCGCGCCGGGGATGATCTTCAGGCGGTGGGGCTGGTGGAGCCGATCGCCCATGGCCACCGGCAGCAGATCGAGATCGCCCGTGGTCAAGGCATGGAGCAGCAGGGCCAGACGACTGGCGTTGAAGATGACGTCGCCGCGGCCGACCGTGTCGGGCAGGGCCGCTCGCGCCTCGCTCGTCAGCAAATGGAAATCGGGCAGCACCACGACGGCCGTCCACGGCGGCGGCTCCCAGCGACGCACGATCAACTCGCCCGGGCCGTCAGCCGCGTCAGGCAGCACACCCAACACCAGCCCACCCAGCATGGCCGGGGCGACGTTATCGGGATGCCCTTCCATCTCTACGGCGATTTGGAGGAGTTGGCCGGTCGTGAGGTCGCCGCCCGCCAGCGCATTGGCCGCTGTCAGCCCGCCGATGATGGCTGATGAGCTGCTGCCGAGGCCGCTGCCCACGGGGATGCTATTGTTCAGCCGGATGTCGACCGCAGCCGGGCGTCGTCCGGCAAGCCGGAAGACCGCCTCGGCGGCGACGATGGCCAGGTTGCCACGGTCGAGGGGCACCTTTTCGGCATCAACGCCCGTGGCCGTGACGGTATAGGCGGTCGAGTCGCCCGCGGCCTCGCTCGCGACAAAGGTGATCTCATTGCGCAGGTCGAGGGCCAGACCCAGGCAGTCGAAGCCGGGGCCAAGATTGGCGCTGGTGGCCGGCACCGAGACGGTGACGGCGCGAGACGGGTGAGCGGTGGCCATGAAGACGGGGCGTCGCCGTCAGGCTTCGCTCGCGACCGGGGTTGCGGACAAAACCTCGTCCTGCAGCTGAACTCTCGCCTGGCTTTTCTCATAGGCCAGCACGTTTTCGAAGGCGGCGATGGCCACGGCCAGCATGCCCATGTCCGGCTCGCGCGTCGTCAGCCGTTGCATGGCCAGATTGGGCTTGGTGATGAGGCGGATGAGGGCGTTGCTTTGGTGGGCGGCGGTGAACTTCAGGAACTCGTAGGCGATTCCGGCCACGATGGGCAGGAGGATCAACCGCGACAGGATGCGCGGCAGCAAGTCCAGTTGTGGCAGCAGGCTGTAGATCAGGATGGAGATGACCACCACGCTCAGGAGGAAGGCCGTGCCGCAGCGGGGGTGCTCCAGTGGGAAGCGCGCCACCGACTCCGGCGTCAGCTCCGCGCCCGCTTCGTAGGCGTTGATCGTCTTGTGTTCCGCGCCGTGGTAGCCGTAAAGCCGTTTGACGTCGGCCATCAGGCCGATGGCCCAGATGTAGCCGACGAGAATGATCAGCCGGATGAAGCCCTCGATGAAGTTGACCGCCACCGGCGACCCCGTCAATCCGAAGGTGCGCTCGATGAAGTGGGCCAGGAAGGTGGGCAGCACGAAGAAGAGCAGGACCGATAGCGACAGGGAGAAGGCGACCATGGCCCATTGGGCCGGTCCTTCGAATACTTTTTCAGGTTTCCCGTCGGGGTCGTTTTCTTCCTGCAAGGCGACCTCGGCCGCAAACAGCAGACTCTTCACACCCAGCCCCAGCGCGTCCCACAGCAGGGTCAGCCCGCGCAGGAACGGGATGCGAGCCAGGCGGCCGCCGTAGATGCGGGGGTCGAGCGGCTCGGTATGGACGACGATGTCGCCCTGGGGGTTGCGCACAGCGACGGACAACGCCCGCGAGCCGCGCATCATCACCCCCTCGATGACGGCCTGGCCGCCGTAGTTCGCCGAAGTCAGTTGCAGGGGGGAATCTTCGGCAGTGGATGGTTGCGTATTCGAATTAGACATCAGGTGGATTTTACACAAACGGGATGGACTCACAACAGGGCGATGATGATCAGCAGCACCCAGCCGACGCCGAGATAGATGGCCAGCCAGCCCAACGCGCCGCCTATACCCGCCTTGCCCTTGCCGCTTTGCTCCAGCACGGCCGGCAGATTGAGATACCACGACGCCTGGCGACCCTGACGCAGGGCGGCAAAGCCGGCCAGCATCGACGGCAGGATGCCCAGCCCGGCCACCAGAGCGATGGTCAGCGGCGTCAGCGTCTCGCGGATGCGGTCGAAAAGGCCCATCCCGGCCGGATTCATCAGCGCGGGCAACACCAGGATCAGGAGAGGGATGACGTTCAGCGCCAGCCCGATCAGCCCGTAGGTCAGGCTGGAGTTGGCCGATTTGGCCGCTTTCTCGCGCATTTCCGGCTGGACGGCCTCCAGCGTCAGCGGCCGCCCGCAATTGGGACAGAACGCGCTGCCGCGCAGGGCCGGGGTGTAGCAGACATTGCACATGGTCACAAAGCCCGACCGGTCGGTGAACACTTCGGGGTCAACCTTTAGCTCCAGCAGCATGTTCTGCCGGTTTTTCACCAGCACACCGGGATTGTCGGGGATGGAGATCGGGGCGTCCAGCGACGGCCCGACGGCCTGGGCCGGGTCGCCCGTTTCCACCAGCGCGATAGCCTGTTCCTCGACGACGGCCGGGAGCGTGGTCGAGCTGCTGTCGCCGCCGCCGCCGCCACCCAGCAGGCTGCGCGCCTTGCCGGCCAGCTCCTGCCGCTTGGCCTTGTTGGCTTGCTGGCGTTGCAGGTCTACCCACTGCATTGTGGCATTGGCCTGGACGCGGCCGCCGTCGCGGGTGTAGGTAGCGATGAGTTGCAGCAACTCGCGCGCCTTGTCGAAGTCGGGGGCGTCCAGCTCCAGCTGGCTGGTGCCCTCGAACGAACGCACGCGGGCCACGACTTCCTGTTTTTGCAGCCCCAACCATTTGGAGACGGTGGCCACGATGACCCCGCTCTCCTCGTTGTAGGTTTGCAGGGTCGCGCCCATGTTGGCCAGCGCGAAGAGCGCGCTGCGCATGACAACCGTCGAACTGACCGGAAATGCTCTGATTTCTGTGACCGTCATAATAAGGCCAATTGTAACCTATTCGTTCATAAATTAAATGGCCACCGGATCAAGGCCTAACGGGTCAATCATGACCGCCGGGAAGGACCCGGTAGATTCCGCCCGTCCCGTAGTTCAGCGCGTACAGTTCGCCATGAACGTCCTCGCCGAAGGACGAGATGATCAGGTCGCTGTCCAGCAAGGGATCGCTCAGCCAACCGGCCCCATCATGAAACAGTCGCCAGATGATCCCCGAGCAGTAATCGGCCACGAAGTAATTGCCCGTCATCTCGGGGTATTCGCGGCCGCGATAGACATAACCGCCGGTGATCGAGCAGCCCTGGGAGTGGCCGTACTCGAAGATGGGCAAGACCAGCCCGCTCCGGTCGCAGCTGTCGGCCTCGAAGCAGTGGCTCGCCTCCATGATCGACCAGCCGTAATTCTCGCCCCCGGGGCTGCCGGCCGGCTGGAAGTTGACTTCCTCAAATGTGTTCTGGCCCACGTCGGCGATGAAAAAGTCGCCCGTCACCCGGTCGAACGAGAACCGCCACGGGTTGCGCAAGCCATAGGCCCAAATCTCCGGTCGCGCGCCGTCCACGTCCACGAAGGGATTATCGGGGGGGATGGTGTACGAATCGGCGGCCGAATCGACATCGAGCCGCAGCACCTTGCCCAGCCAGGTGGTCAAATCCTGACCGGCTCGCAGGGGGTCGCCGCCGCTGCCGCCGTCGCCCAGCCCGGCATACAGGTAGCCGTCCGGCCCGAAGGCCAGGCTGCCGCCGTTGTGATTCTCATAAGGCTGTTTGAGGTACAGATACTGCACTTCGCTGCCGGGATCGGCGCGATAGGGATCGTCCTCGAAGACCGAGAAGCGCGAGATATGGGTATTGCCGTTGTCGTCGGTGTAATTCACGAAGAAGTCGCCCTCGTGTTCCGCGCCGGGCGTGGCGTAGTCGGGATGGAAGGCCAGCCCCAGCAACCCCTGCTCACTGGAAGCCGAGCCCACCCAATCATGGATGTCGAGGAACGGTTGCTCCAGCAGCTCATCGTTCTCGATGATTCTGATACGACCGGGTTGCTCCAGCACGAACAGGCGCTCATCGAAGGCGTGGGTCAGGTCGGTCACCAGTTCCAGCCCCGACACGGGTAATTGCCAGAGGTCAATCGCCTGAATGGGCGTTTGGGGCGGCGTGGTCGGCACGGCCGTCGGCTCCGGCGTCGGGGTGGCCTCGTCATCCCCCGCAACGACGGGGGCGAAGGTGTTGGTGGCTTCAACCGTAGCCGGGGCGGTGGTGGCTAACGTCGGGACGGAGGTAGATACCTCTGGGGCGGGACGGGTGTTGCCGATAGGCGGGGCCGAAGGCTCCGGCGGGGCTTCAGGTTCGATTTGGCCGCCGCCGCAAGCGCTCAGCAGGCCGAGCATCAGGATGAGTATCAGTCGGGTTAATTGGCGCATGACGACATTATATGACGACATTACAAAAAACCGGCCGGAAAGAGGGTATTCTTCCGGCCGGTTCTCATATCTTTGCGGGTTGGGATGCAACTAAAGGGTCTAACGCTCGCTCAGGGGCACATAGACCTGATCGAACTTGCCCACGTAGCCTTCCTTGGGTCGAATGAGACGGTTGTCGGCCAATTGCTCCAGCACTTGGGAGCACCATCCGGCGATGCGGCTGGTGGCGAAGAAGCAAGTGAACTGGTCGATGGGCATGCCCAGCGTGTAGAGCATCACCGCCGAGTAGTAATCGACGTTGGGGTACAGGTCACGCTCGATGAAATACTCATCCGCGCGGGCCAGCAGTTCGATCTCATGGGCGATGTCGAACCATTGGCTGGTGCCGCTGCTCTCGGCCAGTTTCTTGGTTAGCGGCCGCAGGATGCCGGCGCGGGGGTCTTCGACCTTGTAGATTCGGTGGCCGATGCCCATGATGCGCTTGCCCGATTCGCGTGCTTCCCTGAACCACGCGGCCACGTCGCCGCGACCGGCGGCGGCGATGAATTGCTCCATCGCGCGCTGGGTCGCGCCACCGTGGGCCGGGCCTTTCAGCGTGCCGATGGCGCTGGTGATGGCCGAATAGAAGTCCGTGCCGGTGCTGGTGGTGACTCGTGCGGCGAAGGTCGAGGCGTTGAAGCCGTGGTCGGCCAGCATCACCAGATAGGAATCGAGCGCGCGAACCGCGTGGGGGTCCGGCTCCTTGCCGTCGAGCATGTAGAGGAAGTTGGCCGCTTGCGACAGGTCCGAACGCGGGGCGATCGGTTCGTTGCCGTTGCGGATGCGCTCCCAGGCGGCGACGATGGTCGGCATGATGGACGTCAGGTAAAGCGCCTTGTCGCGCGCGCCATCGTGGGTGATGTTGTCGGCGTCGGGGTCGATGATGCCCAGGGCGCTGACGGCCGTGCGCAAGACCGACATGGGATGGCTGTGCGTCGGGAACTCCCGCATGATGTCCAGCAGGCGGGACGGCAGCGCTCGCTTCGAATCCATGGCCGCCTTGAACGTGGCCAGCTCGCGCTCGTTGGGCAGCTTGTCGTTCCAGAGCAAGTAAACGACTTCTTCAAACGTCGCGTTGGGGCCGAGGTCGCGGATATCATAACCCCGATAGATAAGAATCCCTTTGGTTCCATCAACGAAACTTGATGAGGTGGCCATTTGTTCTTCTTTCTTGGTTTCTGACATATTAACTACTCCTGTAGGAAAAGTGAACGAATCTTATTGCGGCGCGGCCGTCCTCAGCCGTTCGCCATATTGGGCTTCATAATACTTGCGGAACTCGCCGCTCTTGATCTTGCGCCACCACCATTCGTTGTCGCGATACCATTTGGCCGTCAGGATGATGGCTTCCTCCGGCGTGTGGCCGGGTTCCCAGCCCAGGGCGGTGATTTTGGCGATGTCGAGGCTGTAGCGGCGATCGTGGCCGGGCCGGTCGGTCACGTGGCGGATGAGGTCGCGCGGCCGATCGAGCGTGTCGAGCAAAATCTCAACCATGGCCATGTTTTCCACCTCGACGCCCGTGCCGATGTTGTAGATTTCGCCAATGGCGCCGCGATGCAGCACCAGATCGACGGCCTCGCAGTGGTCCGTGACGTACTGGTATTCGCGCATCTGGCGGCCGTCGCCATAGACCGGAAGCTGCTGGCGGTCGATGGCGTTGGTGGCGAAGAGGGGAACCACTTTCTCCGGGTATTGGTAGGGGCCGATGTTGTTCGAGCCGCGGGTGATAGTCACCGGCAGGCCGTGGGTGACGAAGTAGGCGTTGACCATCAGGTCGGCGGCGGCCTTGCTGGCGGCGTAGGGGCTACGCGGGTCGACCTTGTCTGTCTCCACGCTCGATTTCCCGGCCGGGATGTGACCGTAGACCTCGTCGGTGGAGATTTGATGGTAGCGCTCCAGGGCCAGCTCGCGGGCGACCTCCAGCAGCACGTAGGTCCCATAGACGCTGGTTTGAACGAAGGCGCCGGGATCCATGATCGACCGGTCGACGTGGCTCTCGGCGGCGAAGTTGACGATGGTGTCGAGTTGATTGGCGCGGACGGCCGCCTCTACTTCGGGGCGATCGCAAATATCGCCCTGAATGAAGACGAAACGGGGATCGTCGATGATGGCAATGAGATTGTCGAGATTGCCCGCGTAGGTCAGCTTGTCGTAGACCACGATCTTGTAATTATCGTGGTGGGTCAGCATGTAGTGGGCAAAATTCGAGCCGATGAAGCCCGCTCCACCGGTGACCAGTATATTCTTCAACCATACCTCCCAATCATCACAACTTGTTGTCGTTTTTTCCGCGCGGAACGGGCAAATCGGTGATTTTCATTTTGCTTTACTTTGAAAGGCCCATTCCCGAAGGTGATTCCAGGCGCTCCGCTCCAACCTGGAATAGCACAGATTGTAGCCGATGCGGCCCGTTTGGTAAATATTAATCCGGTTGGGTGCCGAATTTCCGTTCAGCTCCACATCCCCCGGCAGTTATGGCTCCCCAAGCCAGTCGACGATCAGCCGGTTGGCGATGCTGGGCGGCGGTGGAATGGGCGGCAAGGCGTCCGGCGGGAACCAGTCCGCGGCGGCCAGTTCGGACGCATCGATGGTCAGCTCCCCCGCGTCGTAGTCGGCCGTGAAGGCGATCATCAGGGAGTGGGGGAACGGCCAGGGTTGGCTGCCGAAGTAGCGAATATTGCGGACGGTGATGCCGACCTCCTCCTGAATCTCCCGCTCCACGCACTCCTCCAGCGTCTCGCCCGGCTCGACGAACCCGGCCAGGACGCTGAACATCGCCGTCGGGAAGCGGTTGGCCCGCGCCAGCAGGATCTCCGAGCCGTTGGCCGTCGGTCGCGTCACGCGCACGATGATGGCCGGAGCCAGGCGCGGATAACTGGTCAGACCACATTGCGGGCACACCTTGGCCCGGTCGTTCTCGTGGTCGACCGTGGCCTGACCGCAGCGGCCGCAATAACGGTTGGTGCTGTTCCACTCGACGATCTGGATGGCGCGCCCCGCCAGCCAGAACATCCTCTCGTCCAGCAGCGAATAGAGCGGCCGGAGCGACTCCAGCGCGTAGCCCGCGGGCGGTTCGGCGTCCTCGGCGATCTCGCCGCAGTAGCAGTGGATTGGCGGGCTGTCGCCGTTCCAATACCCCAGATAGCGCGTGTTCAGAAGGGACAGCCCCAGGCTGTCCGGGGACGAGAGGCGCGGCAGGTGCGCGCCGCCGCCGTTCGTCTCGACCAACAGTCGATGGCCACGAAACAGGAACCACAAGGCCGGTTGGCCCACTTCCTCAGGGGGATGCACAGAGGCGACAAACGAAGTCGGCATGCCGGCGACCTAGGGGTATCCGCTGCCAGGGGTGGCGCTCGGTGGCAGGGTGGGAACTCCTCCGGGGTAACCCGATCCCGGTGGCGTGCTGGTGGGCAGGGTCGGCGATGGAGTGCTGCCCGTGCCGGGCGGCGGCGTGGTCGTTGTGCCGGGGGCGATGTCGGTCGGACTGGGGGTGGCCAACGGATCGGGCGTTCCCGGCAGCCCCGGTGTCGCCAATGGTGTCACCGGCAATGAGGTAGTCGGCATTTCTGTAACCAGCGGTGTGTCGAAGGGCGGCGGCGTGCCCGGCAAGGGCAGGCCCATATCCGGCGTTACCGTAGAGCTGATGATCTCGCCGCCTTCTATCGTGGGATTGAGTTCAACCCCACCCGGCGTTTCGCCGCCCGACCCCGAGGCCGGGAACTCCAGCGTGCCGACGACGACGGTCAGGGCCGGATCGACCGAGCCTTGCAGCGGGTTCGGCTCCAGGATACGGTCGACTTCCAGATACCACACGACCCCGTCGGGCGGCTCCTTGCCGCAGCCCACCGGCCCGCGATAGACGCGCCAGGTGCCGACGATGGTCATCTCGATCCCTTCCTCGACCAGCCGCAGCAGGTTCTCGAAACCGACTGCGTTGAGCTGCAGATCGTCGGCCACGAGGCTCCAGCGGATGATTGGCCCGGAATGATCGGGGCATTCAGGGGCGGGCATGCGGGTGTAGGTGCCCGATACCTGCAGGCGCTGGTTCTGGAAGGCGGCCGGATCGCCGTTGAGTTCGGCGAAGCCGACCTCATGGGCCTGATAATCGGCCGTTCCCGGCGGGAGGGTGAATGTCGGCAGGATGGGGTAAAGCGGCCGGTTGTTGCCGCCGGAGAGCGAAAAGGCGAACAACCCCAATCCCACGGCTACCAGCGCGATGACCGCGATGAGGATGAGCGGCAGACGACCGGCGGCCGCACGCAACCGATCCATTGGTTGGGCCGGCGTCGGTTGGCCGTTTTCCATTTCGCTGTCGTGGATTGGACTACTCATCTGACCTTAAGGAATGATGGCCGTTTGGCCCCTCGCCGGTACGTGATCCACCATTCGAGCATCAATATCGCCAGCCCGGCCAGCAAGAGCCAGGGCCAAATTTCTCGCCGGTTCAAAAAACCGTCCCCGCCGGATCGTATCTCTTCCTGACCGAGCGTGATCGTGTCGGTCGGGCGAATGCGCGATTCCTCAGGATTGAAAAAGTTAATCGCAAACTGTTCCGACCGAATATCATCCGGACCCAGGCGGTACGTCACCGTGTACAGGCCGGTCTGCCCGGTGTCGCTGAACAAAATCGGGCCGCTCGCATCCGGATTAGCCATCTCCGTGACCGTGCCGTC
Source organism: uncultured Ardenticatenaceae bacterium (assembly GCA_964654505.1). GTDB lineage: Bacteria > Chloroflexota > Anaerolineae > Promineifilales > Promineifilaceae > Promineifilum. The sequence continues at coordinate 15,416 of CAZZJN010000069.1, forward strand.
GGGCAAAGTGACGGTGATGGACTCGGCGCGTGCGCTCGGCAGCAGGCTGACGACCGTCCC
>CAZZJN010000070.1:0-15462 GCA_964654505.1 uncultured Ardenticatenaceae bacterium
CGTCCGCAGCAGTTCGTCCGAGACGGATACTTTCGGTTCCGTGCCATCTCCGTCCGGGTGCTGCAGCGCGGATCGAACGGCTTCGTCATTGAGCCAACTTGCCAGCAACCCGGAAAACAGCACGTTGGCGGTGTCCTCGGCCTCCGTCAGGTCGTATATCTTGTCGATCGGCATGGGGGAAAAGACGCCGGGGAAGCGACCGGAAGCCAGCGCGGCGTTGATCGCGTTGGGATTGCCGATGGTTTGCAACCGGGCATTGCCCAGCGCAGGAAGAAACCCCTCCTTATTGTCGAAACGGTACCAATGCTTCTTCAGGAAGGCCGCGAACTGCTCGGCCGAATTGTAGGATGAGACTTCGAGGCGGCCGGTGCGAAAGTTGGTGCGCGTCATCCTGACTTCAACGCCGGACTCACGGTAGTCGCGCAACGTCCGGTCGGGCGGGATGAGCGGCACCGGCTTGATCTCCGGCAGGACAGCGGCGGGATCGTCCAGATGCTCCCGGCGCAACGGCACGATCGATTGAGTGAAGAATTGGCGCAGATTGTCGGCCTTGTCATCCGGCACAAGAGCATGTTCCATGCCGAATCGATTGAGGTAAGTGCGCACGGCCGCGTCAAAGGGGTTGAGCTTGTCGTCGCGCCAACGCTTCCAGGTCTCCAGCACGCCCCGGCCGCCGGCCAGCCGTTCCGGCAACTCGTTGACGATCTTCGAGATATCGGCCAGCACCTGCAGGTCGGGAACCAGATCGTTGTTGGGATCGGTATACCACCAGATAAGGCGCACGATGCTGGGCAGCTCGATGTCGAGCCCCAGCAAGTCATCCTTCAGCAAGCCGATGGGGCCGGTGGCGCTGTCGTCGATGATGTTCATTCGCGGCAGGTCCCACCACGCATGCAGCGAAGCCCACACGTAGGGATCCAGAGCCTCGATGGTTTTTAACGGGTCAGCCAGGGTCTCAGCGGGTAGTTGATGTTTGAGCCACTGATATTCGGCGTAGACGATGCTGTTGATGGCGCCGATGGACGAGCCGGTGATGACGTCGAACTCCAGCCCGCACAGGTGAAAGGCATGGATGACGCCCGCCTCAAACAGCCCCTTGGCGCCCCCGCCGGTCATGACAAATCCGCGCTTGGTCGACTTTGCTTCGGTGCTCATCATCAGATCGCTCCAATTGAGAATAACGGTGTCGAGCCAACTGAATGGCCGATATTGAATTGAAAAGAACAGAATTAGGATAGCCGATCGCGGATCGAAATGTCAATATTTAAAATCCGGCTCTCTCGCGCATCACCTCCACCTCCGGTCGCCGGCCCGTCATGACCTCGAACGCCTCGGCCGCCTGCCGCACCAGCATGCCCAGCCCGTCGGCCGCGCGCAAACCGGCATCGCGAGCCTGCGTCATCAACCGCGTCGGCGAGGGGTTATAGACGAGATCGTAGACAAACGATCCGGCCGGAAACAGCGCGCCGTCGGGCCAGGGCGAGCGCGCGGCCCACTCCCCGGACCGGGAACCGGCCATCCCCAGCGGCGTTGTGTTGATGAGGATCGGCGCGTCCAGATGGGCCGCCATCGTCGCGACCTCATTGAGGGCGACGGCCGCCACCGTCGCGGCCTCGGGAAATGCCCGGCTCATGTCCGCCGCCACCTTCTCGGCCTGCTCCGGCCGCCGCGCCGCTATCGTGACGCGGCAACCCCGCCGCAGCAAGGCATAGGCCACCGCCCGCGCCGATCCGCCCGCCCCCAGGATCAGGCAGTCGCGGCCGTAGAGTGCCAGGCGATAGCTCTCCAAATCGGCCAGGAAGCCCGACCAGTCCGTGTTGAACCCGGTCAACCGCCCGTCACCGACGACGATCGTGTTGACCGCGCCGATGATCTGCGCCGCGGGATAGACGGCGTCCAGTTGGGGCAGCACGGCCTCCTTGTACGGGACGGTCACATTGACGCCGCGGATACCCAGCGCCGGCAACCCACGCAGCGCGTCGGCCAAACGCTCTGGCGCCACGGGCATGGGCACATAGACCAGGTTAAGGCCCAGCGCAGCCGCGGCCGCGTTGTGCATGGCCGGGCTGTAGCTATGGCCGACCGGCCAGCCGATGAGACCGATTACGATGGTTTCGCCGTCAATATTCAATGTGGTTCCCCGCTCCGCTCATATCAGACTGTACCCATTCGAACGGATTAGCCCCTGTTTATAACGCAAGGACGATCGGATGCCAACACGCTTTCGCCCCTTCATTTCTCTCCCCAATCACCAGGTTACATGATGACAACCAGGGGGATGATCCCCTACTCCTCGGGCGGATCGAAATAAGGCAGCGGCGCTTCCCCGCGCAACTGGCGAAAGACGAATGGCGCGCGAAGGTGATGCCCCGGCGAGAGCGGCGGCAGTTCCGCCTCCCCGAAATAGGCGGCGGCCGACACCTCCAACGAGGGCTTCGGCCGCGGGTCATCGACCTCGATGAGAAACACGGCGTGGTAGAAATGGATCCGCTTCTCGCTATGCCACAGGCGCGAATCGAAGACGCCCAGCAATTGGATCACGCGGCCGTCCAGCCCCGCCTCTTCCAGCAGCTCTCGCCGCGCCGTTCCGGCCAGGGTCTCGCCGGGGTCGGTGATCCCGCCCGGCAACGCCCACAAGCCGTCGTCGGTGCGGCGAATGAGCAGCAGCTTGCCCTCATGGAAGACGGCCGCCTCGCCACTGGCCAGCGGGCCGATATCGAAATGGTTGGCCTGATAGCGCGCCAGCAGCTCCTCGGCCGATCCGTCCCCCGCCAGGGCGGTCAGTCGGGCGGCGGCCGACAACACCTGCTCCCAGCGGCCGGCATCGTGGGAGTTGGGCCGGGCGAAGTTGAGGCCGAAGGCGGCCACCGCCCGCAGTTCGTCGGCGATCTGCCGTATTTCGCGCTCCATCGTCGGGTTAACCCAGCTCACCCATCTCGTGCAGCACCAGCGCCGCCCCCACGATGGCGGCCGTCTCCGTGCGCAGGATACGTCGCCCCAGAGTGACCGGCACAACCCCATAGCCGGCCGCTTCCCGAACCTCCTCCAGTTCAAAGCCACCCTCGGGACCGATATAGAGCGCCACTTCCTGGACGCCGTCCCGATCGGCCAAGGCCTCACGGATGGATGTTTGCGCCGGCCCCTCCCAGGCGATAAGCGACCGGCCGTGTATCAACCCTTCGGCAGCGGCGTACTCAAACGGCATGGGCGACAGCAGGCGAGGCAGCAGTCCCCGCCCCGATTGCTCGGCTGCCTCCTTGATGATGCGCTCCCAGCGTTCGAGGCGCTCCGGCTTGATATCATCCGCGTCGCGCAGCAGTGATCGCCGGGTGATCATGGGCACGAAGGTGTCCACGCCGATCTCCGTCCCTTTCTGCAAGACCCACTCAAACTTCTCCCGCTTTAGCAGGCTCTGGAAAAGAGTCAGTTTGACGGCCGGCTCCCCCATGGCCTCGGCTTTCGACGCAATCAGCCCCGTAACACGCAGATGAGTCACCTCTTCCAGCATCACCTCATACTGCCAACCCTCCCCGTCCAGCACTTGCACGCGATCTCCCGGCCGCAGGCGCAACACGCGCTGAATCTGGCGCGACTGGTCAGCGTCAAAGCGCACGATCAGATGGGCGATCTGCGGCGGCGAGACGAAAAAGCGATGCATAAGGTGGGCGATTCAACAGCCGGCATCAGTCGCCGGTCCCTTTGTCGGCGCAAAAAACCAGTTCCGATTCGAACAGCAATTCCGTCACCGCCCAGCCGGAGCCGTCGATGATCTGATGGAAGAACTCCCGATAGCGATTGGTCAGGTTTCGGCCGCCGTGGGTGCTGATCGTCGGGAAGGAGACGACCAACCGGCGCGCGTCGATGGCCTCCAGCAGGCGGCGGCCGTGGCCGGGATAGTTGCGCTCGAAGCGCGGCATCTCCTTGAGGAACAGGGCCACATCGCCGCTCTCCGTGGGGGCCTGCACGGCCACATCCTTGACATAAGCCATTGGGGGCAGCCCTTGCAGGACGAAGTAGTGATTCAGAAAGTCCACCCGCGGCTCGTGGATGTCATAGGCGATGAACTCCGTCCCTTCGGTCGGCAAATCCATCCACGGGAATGCCAGCGGATTGAGGCCGCAAGCGATATCCAGCAGACGACGGGGCGGCCCCGTGACGGCGAAGATGTCGCGGTAGAAGGTGTCGAGGATGGGCAGTCGCTCGCGTGTGGACAGATGGGCGTGCATCAGATCGCGGCAGGCGGCGCGGATCACGGCCGGATCGCCTCCGGCGAAGACGTCGCTCAACAGTTGCCCGGCGGCGGCATAGTCGGGGTCGCCCAGATAGGGGGCCATGATGCTGTGCAGTCGCTTGCGCACGGCTTTCTCGGCCGGTTTGGGCTTCTTGTGCTCCAGCACAGCCTCGGCCGCCAGCTGGCGAATAGTCTCCTCGCTTGTGTCCCGATACTTTCTGGATTGTTTAACGGCCGCGACGACGGCGTCGACGGTCGATTCATCAATTGACATAGGCTCGCCTCGATTGGTTAACGCCTATTGTACCGCTATCGATGCAATAATGGCAGTCCTGTGGCCATCTCGTCGATTTCCCGGCCTATTCAGCGCCGCCGGTCAACCAGCCTGCACTACCGACCCATGATTATCGTCGCGTTGTGACCCCCCAGCCCGAAGGCGTTGGACATGACGACCCGCAGATCGGCCGCGCGCGGCTTGTTGGGCACATAGTCCAGGTCGCAATCCGGGTCAGGCTCCTCATAGTTGATCGTCGGCGGGATCAGCCCGTCGCGCAAGGCCATGAGGCACAGGATGGCCTCCATCGCCCCGCCCGCGCCCAGCATATGGCCGGTCATCGACTTGGTGGAACTGACCGGAATCCCGTAAGCTCGCTCGCCGAAGAGTCGCTTGATGGCCGCCGTCTCCGCCCGGTCGTTGAGCGGGGTCGACGTGCCGTGAGCGTTGATGTAGTCGATATCGCCCGTGTCCAGCCCGGCATCCAGCAAGGCGGCGTGCATCGATTGGGCCGCGCCCTCGCCCGCCTCGCCGGGCATGGTGATATGCCAGGCGTCGGCGCTGGAGCCGTAGCCGAGGAATTCGCCATAGACCGTCGCCCCGCGGGCCAGGGCATGATCGCGCTCCTCCAGCACCAGCAAGGCCGCGCCCTCAGCCACAACAAAGCCGTCGCGACCGATATCAAACGGCCGCGAGGCTCGTTCCGGCTCGTCGTTGCGCGTGCTGATGGCGCCCATGACGCCAAACCCGGCCATCGCCAGTGGCAGGATGCACGCTTCCGTGCCCCCGGCGATCATGATGTCGGCCGCGCCGCGACGGATCATGGCCACCGCCTCGCCCAACGCGTTGTTGCCCGTGGCGCAGGCGGTGTAGACCGCCATGTTGGGGCCGGTCAGACCATAGGCGATGGAGATGAGCGCCGCCGGTGTATCGGCCAGCATCATGGGCACGAAGAACGGGCTGACCTTGCGCGGGCCGCGCTCGCGCAGGGTATCGGCCGCCTCGTGGATGGGGTCGAGCGCCCCCATGCCGCTGCCCACCAGGACGCCCGTGCGATCCCGGGCGACGGGCGCATCGCGCAATCCGGCGTCGGACAGCGCCTCCTCGGCCGCGGCCATGGCCAGTTGCGTCAGCCGGGCCATGCGTCGGGCCTCCTTGCGGCCGAAACGCGCGACGGGGTCGAACTCCTTCACTTCCCCGGCAATGCGCGTCTCGTACTCGCCGGCATCGAACAGGGTCACGGGACCGATGCCGGAGCGGCCGGCTCGAATCGCCTCCCAACTGGATGACACATCGTTGCCGAGAGGGTTGAGGGTTCCCATGCCGGTGACAACCACACGACGGGGAGAGGTGTTGTTCATGATCACCAACTATATCACAACTCACGCGGCCGGGTTCCGTTTGACAGGCACCATTCCCGCCTCTACACTTTCCTCATGCTTACCATCGGCGAACTCGCCCGGCAAGTCGGCCTGCGCACCTCCGCCCTGCGCTATTACGAGGCCGAGGGGCTTCTGGAGCCTTCCGGCCGCACCGAGGCCGGCTATCGCCTCTACGCGCCGGAGAGCGTCGATCTCGTCCGGCTCATCCAGCGCGCCCAGCGGCTCGGCTTCTCGCTGGCCGAGATTCGCACGCTGATGACCGCCTGGCGCGGCGGCGATCTGGACAACGCCGAGACAATGGCCACGGCCGAAGGGCGCTACCTCGCTTTGGAACAGCAGATCACCGAGTTGCGCGTCCAGCAGCACGAACTGGAGATGTTCCTGCTGGATTTGCGCGGCGGCGAGCCGGATGCTGCCCAGACCGCCTTCGGCCGCCTCGTCGAGCGCATCTGCGGCAATCCCTCGGCCGAGCTGCCCAGCCGCACCGTTCTCGATTGGCTGACTACCTACACCGACTGCCCCCTGTCGAGCGACGAAGCCCAGGCCGTCCTGTCGCGCCTGCGCGGGCAACACGTCCACGTCTGGCGCGAGGAGGATCGCTACCATATCCTCGTCGTCAGTCGCGATCCCGCGGTGGAGGCGGCGCTGAAGGAGCTGGCCCGAATTGAGTCCGAGTGTCGCCTGCATCCCGGATCACAGCCGGAGCTGATCGATAACCAGGAGGGATTCCTGCTCATCGCCCACGGCCCCCACGCCTTCATTCTGGCCCGGCTTTTCCTCGCTTTGGAGGCCGAAACCCCTTGACTTTCAACTCGACTTGAAGGTGTATCATACTCTGTAACGCCGGGTTTTTATCCGGCGGGACTCATCCACCGGTCAAATAACCGGGGTTACAGGCAAACCGATATGACTCAAGTTGAACAACGCTTCCAAATTACCGGCATGGATTGCGCCAATTGCGCCAAGACCGTGGAGACCGGCGTCGCCAAATTGACCGACGTCCGGCAAGCCACGCTGAACTTCACCACCGGCACGCTGCGCGTTCAGGGCGAGATCGCCCCGGAGCGCGTCGTGGAGCGCGTGCGCGAGTTGGGCTACGACGTTGATGGCCCGAATCAGCCAATCCCAACTGCGAGTGAGACGACACCGGCGAAGGCCGCCACACCCAACTCGCAACCCGCGGCCCAACCGGCCGGTCTCCTGGCCTACCTGTGGGGACGCACCGACACGCGCCTGGCCCTCATCGCCGCGCTGTTGGTCATCCCCGGATTGATTTTTGATGAGCTGTTGCCCGGCCTGGGCATCGAATCGCCGCTGTTCGCCGGGATGGCGGTGGCGGCCATGGTCATCGCCGGCTACCCGATCGCCGTCAGCGCCATCCGCTCCCTGCGCATCAACCACGAGATCACCATCAACCTGCTCATGACCATCGCCGCCGTCGGCGCGGTCATCATCGGCGCCTACACCGAGGCGGGGCTGGTGATGGTTCTCTTCGCGATCGGCGAGGCGCTGGAGGGCTACACTGCATCTCGCGCCCGCGACGCCATCGGGGGGCTATCGGAGCTGGCCCCGGCCGAGGCGACGCTACTGCGCGACGGCCGCGAGACGCGCGTGCCCGTGGCCGAGTTGCGCGTGGGCGACCACATCGCTATCACCCCCGGCGAGCGTTTGCCGATGGACGGCAAGGTGACGGCCGGCGCGTCGGCCGTCAATCAGGCCCCGATCACCGGTGAAAGTCGCCCGGTCGACAAAAACCCGGGCGACGAGGTCTTCGCCGGATCCATCAACGGCCACGGCGCGCTGGAGATCGAGGTCACCCACCTGGCCGAGGACAACACCATCAGCCGCATGATTCGCCTGGTGGCCGAGGCTCAGGAGGGGCGCGCTCCGGCGCAGCGCTTCGTCGACCGCTTTGCCCGCGTCTACACCCCGTTGGTCATCGCCATCGCCCTGCTGGTGGCCATCGTGCCGCCGCTGTTCTTCGGCCAGCCGTTCTGGAACCCGACCCCTGATGTGCAGGGCTGGCTCTATCGCGCCCTGGCCCTGCTGGTGGTCGCCTGCCCCTGCGCGCTGGTCATCAGCACGCCGGTCACGATCATCAGCGCCATCAGCAACGGCGCGCGCCACGGTATCCTCTTCAAGGGCGGCGCCCATCTGGAAGTCCTGAGCCGCGTGCGGGCCATCGCCTTCGACAAGACGGGGACGATCACCCGCGGTACGCCGTCGGTGGTGGCTGTCCAGGCGGCCGACTGCGAGGAGGAAGCCAGGAATTACGAATCAGGAATCCGGCATGAAGAATCATCTGCCGAACCCGGCGCCCCCTGTGTGGCTTGTGACGACCTGCTGGCGCTGGCCGCGGCCGTGGAGCGACGCAGCGAACACCCGCTGGCGGGGGCGGTTGTGGCCGAGGCGGCCGCGCGCAACGTCGATGACCGCTATCCGGCGGGCGACGACGTGAAGGCTCTCGCCGGGCACGGCATCACCGGCCAAGTGAACGGCCGCACGATCACCCTCGGCAGCCACACCTACTTCGAGGACGACGCGACCCACGATCCCTACCACGACCATATCGCCACCGCCGACGCCGCCGGTCTGACGACGGTGCTGGTCAGCGACGGCGACGCCTACCGCGGCTACATCGCCCTGGCCGACACAACCCGACAGGGCGGCCGCGAGGCGATGACCGAACTGACGGCGATGGGGGTGCGGCCGCTGGTGATGCTGACCGGCGACCATGCCGCCACGGCTGAGCGCATCGCCGCCGAGGTGGGCTTGACCGACGTGCGCGCCGGGTTGCTGCCGGCCGACAAGGTAACGGCCGTCGAAGGGCTGCGAGCCGAATATGGGCAAGTGGCCATGGTCGGCGACGGCATCAACGATACGCCTGCCCTGGCCGCAGCCTCAGTGGGATTAGCCCTGGGTCGAACGGCGCAAGCGCTGGAGACGGCCGACATCGTCATGCTGGGCGACGACCTGCGCCAATTGCCCTTCGCCGTCCGCCTGGCCCGCAGCGCCATGAACACAGTGCGTTTCAACGTCGCTCTCAGCATCGCCATCAAGGTGATCTTCTTCATCCTGGTGCTCATCGGCAGCGGCAGCATGTGGCTGGCCGTGCTGGCCGACGTGGGCACGTCCCTGCTGGTGACGGCCAACGGGATGCGCCTCTTGCGGCGGCCGAGCTTCGAGATCAAGCCCGCTTGATCTCATAGGCCGCTGACCTTGTGAGGAACCGATGACCTATTCCGACGGCGACAAGCGATTGGCCCAGGCGTTATGGCGCATCTACCGCCGTCCCGCCTCGCCGTCGCTGTGGCAGAATGGCGGCAACCTGCCCTGGAACGATCCCGCCTTTTCGGAGCGGATGCTGCGGGAGCACCTTGACGAGTCCCACGGAGCAGCCACGCGGCAGGCGGCCGAACGGGTGGCCCAACTGGATTGGCTGTGGACGCGGCTGGGGTTGGCTTCCGGGTCGCGCGTGCTCGATCTGACCTGCGGCCCCGGTCTCTATGCCGTGCCGCTGGCGCAACGGGGCGCACGGGTCACCGGCGTCGACTTCAGTCCGGCATCCATCGCCCACGCCCGGCGATTGGCTGAGGAGGCGGGCATGGCCGAACGCTGTACCTTCATCGAGGCCGACGTGCGTGCCTGTGAGCCGGAGCCGGGCGTTTTCGATGCAGCCCTGTTCCTCTACGGTCAATTAGCCGTCTTCCCCCGTGACGAGACGGCCGCGCTCCTGCGCAAGGCGGCGGCCGCGCTGCGTCCCGGCGGGCGACTGGTCGCGGAACTGCTCGATCCGGCGCGCGTGGACAAGGAAGACAGCTCGTGGTGGTTCACTGACGACACCGGGCTGTGGGGCGAGCGGCCGTTTCTGCATCTGGGCGAACGACGCTGGAACGCGGCCGAGCGGGCCTCGGTCGAACGCTACTACATCCTGCACCTCGATGGTGGCGCGCTGGATGAGATCACCCTGTGCGATCAGACTTACGGGATCGAGGAGATGGCGGGGATCATGCGGGCATCCGGTTTCGCCCGCGTGCAGACCTTTCCGGCGTGGGACGGGCTGCCGCTCTACGATGGCGACGAATGGGTGGTCTACATTGCCGAGAGATAGCTGACCCTGGCCCGGTGGAAGGCGACCTGAGTTGAATTGGTTCGGCCGCCGTTAAAATGTCTGGCCGAATCGCTCCCGCATATAGCGGACATAGCGCAACCGCTCCAAAAACTCACTGAGTATCATCGCCGTGGCCCCCCAGACGCGGTAATCACCCACCCGGAAGCAGGGCACGCTCAGCCGCAACCCGCCGCGAATTTCCACATCCTCCAGCGTGCGTGTCGCCGGGTCCATGAGCAGCCGCAAGGGCACTTCCAGCACGGCCGCCACCTCGCGCACGTCGGGTATGAAGCGCGGCCGCCCGTTGCCGATGAAGCGGCCGACGAACGGGTGCACCTCGAAATTCGACGGCACCACGAACAGCGGCGTGATCTCCCCCAACAGCTCCACGTCGGCCGGATTGACGCCCAACTCTTCCTGCGTCTCGCGCAAGGCGGTGGCCGTCAGCGTCTCCGGCGGCTCATGGCGGCCGCCGGGAAACGACACCTGCCCCCCGTGCACGCCGTCGTAGTCCGGCCGTTTGGTCAGCACCAGATGCAAGGCCTCGCCGGCGCAATAAAGCAGCAACAGCACCCCACCCAGCCGTGGCGCAACCGCTCCTCCACTCTGCCCGATGCGGCCGACGGGGCGACCGACGGGCATCATGAGCCGCTGCGCCCCAAAGCCGTCGAAATCCGGCAGGCTCAGCGCGGCGTGTACGTCATCGATTGTCCATTGGCTGGTCATGGGTGTCGGTCCGCAGATTGGGCAGATTCAGGCGAGAGCATCTGAGAACCTGCGCGGCTCGCGGAAAAGCTCTTACTTATCCCGGCCCAGATCGCGGAAGCTGTAGCCCGTGCCTCGCTCCGATGTGATATAGCGGGGCCGGGTCTTGTCCTTCTTGTCCTCGATCTTGCGCCGCAGCCGGTGGAGATGCACGTGGAGCCGGTCCTCGAACACCGCCTCATTGGGCCACAATCGCCGCAATATATAGTCCGTCGGCACAACACTGCCGGCCTTGCGCATGAGGATATAGAGCAACTTCGTCTCCGTGGGCGTCAGTGACTCGCCCGCCCCATCGATGATGGCAATACGGTTGGGGAAGTCGATGGTCAGCCGGTCGTCGACGCGCGTCAGCGGCTCAAGGTCGAATGAGAACTCGCCGATGCGACGCAGCACTCGCCGCGTGCGGGCCACCAACTCGCCGGGGCTGAACGGCTTGACGATGTAATCCTCGGCGTGCTCCTCCAGCCCTTCGAGGATAGCCTCTTCCTGGTTGACGGCCGTCAGCATGATGATGGGCAGGTCGCTGTACTGGTGCACGCGATGGGCGAATTCGAAGCCGCTGATGCCGGGCATGTGCAGATCCACCACGGCCAGGTCGGGCAAGCCCGATTGCTCGATAGTCGCCAGCGCCGCCTCCCCGGAGACGGCCGTGCTGACGCGAAAACCCGCCTCGCGCATGGTAATCTCCACCAGCCGCAGGTTATAGTCGTTATCGTCAACGGCCAGGATTCGCTGTTGTCGTTTGGTCATACCCTGTTTCCAATAGTCCAACGGCCTATTCTATTCACCCAGCGCAAACACCGTTCCAAAACGGCCGGTACGGCCACGTTCGGCGCGATGGGAGAAGAATAAATCGGTGCGGCAGGCCGTGCAAATCCCGAACATCTCGATTGCCCCCACGCCGGCGTTGGTCAGATTAATGCGATTGGCCTCGGGCAGGTCGAAATGGGCCGAGCGTCCGGTCGCTCCGTTACGGCTCGGCTCTCGCAGAAGATCGTCGGGGTTTGCAAACGCCTTCTCCACCGCGCCGATCACCTCTTCGCCCACCTCATAGCAGCATGGGCCGATGCACGGCCCCACGGCGGCGACCAGATCGGCCGGATCGCTGCCGAACTGCTGCCCCATGGCCCGCACCATCGCTCCCGGCAGGTCGACCATCGTACCGCGCCACCCGGCGTGGCCCAGTCCGATGGCCCGTCGGCGCGGATCGTACAGGAATATCGGGGCGCAGTCAGCGAAGCTCATGGACAGGACGCAGCCCGGCTCGTCAGTGATGAGGCCGTCGACATGTTTCACCCACGTGCCGTTGTTGGCCTGGGTCACGCGGGCGACGTCGGCGCCATGCACCAGATGGGCGTGGATGACTGTGTCGGTGTCGCGGCCGAACAGGCCATAGACCCGCCGCCGGTTGGCATAGACGCGCTCGCGCTCGTCGGGAACGGACATGCTCATATTGAGCGAGTCGAACGGCGCCGCGCTGACTCCGCCCTGCCGCGAAAAGACGGCATGACGCGCCACACCGTTTTCGGGCAGCGTGTTGAAGCGGAAGTAATGTAGTTCATCGTGCTGAAAGCTTTTCAAACGGTTCTCCCTACAGAAGAAACATTCGTAGATTATACGAACTTTCCGGATTATCCCTGAGATTACCGATCCCGGGCGAATCCGCAAGGCCGGGTTCATCTGCCAATGGTATTCTTAACAGGCGGCGGCTCTTGATGCTACTCCAAACCCGCGCGGCTCACAAATCATTTAATCGACGACCGGCGCTCTTGATAGCACGGCCGCGGGCAGTGGCGGAATCGCGGCAATTCATCTATGCTTGAACTGGAGGCGCATCGTCCTATGCTCCGCAACTGACAAGCATCCACGGATTTCACATATTGCCGATTTCGACATCCTTCAGGAGAGCCATGACAAAAGAACTGCGATTTGACGGCCGCGTGGCCATTATCACCGGCGCGGGCGGCGGGCTGGGCCGAGCCTACGCCTTGCTCCTCGCCTCGCGCGGGGCGAGCGTCGTCGTCAACGATTTGGGCGGCGGCATGCACGGCGAGGGCGCGAGCCAATCGGCCGCCGACCGTGTGGTTGACGAGATCGTGACCGCGGGCGGCGAGGCCGTAGCCAACTACGATTCCGTCGAGCATGGCGAGCGCATCGTGCAGACAGCTCTCGACCAGTTCGGCCGCGTCGATATCCTCATCAACAACGCCGGCATCCTGCGCGACACCAGTTTCCACAAGATGACCGATGAGGACTGGGAGAAGATCTACCGCGTCCACCTCTACGGCAGCTACAAGGTGACCCATGCCGTCTGGCCCCACCTGCGCGACCAGGGCTACGGCCGCATCGTCAACACCAGTTCGGCCGCGGGCCTCTACGGCAACTTCGGCCAGGCCAATTACAGCAGCGCCAAGCTCGGTCTGGTCGGCCTGGCCAACTCGCTGGCCGTCGAGGGTCAGAAGCGCAACGTCCTGGTCAACAGCATCGCCCCGCTGGCCGGGTCGCGCCTGACGGAGACGATATTGCCGCCGGAGATGATCGCCGCGCTCAAGCCGGAGTATGTCGCCCCGCTCGTCGCCTGGCTCTGCCACGAGGACAACGCTGACACCGGCGAGATCTTCGAGGTCGGCGCGGGCTGGTTCTCGCGGGTGCGCTGGCAGCGCAGCCGGGGCGTGTTCCTGCCGCTTGGCCGCCCGCCGACGCCGGAGGATGTGGCTGAACGTTGGGACGATATCCATGATTTCAGCGACGCCACCTACCCGGAGACGCCGATGGACTCGTTCGCGCCGGTGGTGGAAAATTTGCAGAGGAGCAGGGGAGCGAAGGAGCAGGGAGGCAGAGGGGATGAGGAGCGGGGGAGCATAGGGGCGGCGGCGGAAAGCGGGCCGTTGTCGGCCGTCGGCTATCCCTTCGAGCCGAAGACCGTCACCTATGACGAGGGTGATCTGAGCCTCTACGCTCTGTCGGTGGGGGCGGCGGTCGATCCGCTCGACCCGGCCGAGTTGCAGTTCGTCTATGAATTGAGCCGCGATGGGTTCAAGGCGCTGCCGACCTACGCCGTCACCTTCCCGTTTTCGCTGCTGTGGCAGATCACCGCCGTGCCTGGCCTGAGATTCAACCCGGCGCTGCTGCTGCATGGGGAGCAGTACCTGGAGCTGAAACGGCCGCTGCCCACCAACGCCACCGTCACCAACACGGCCCATATCGCCAATATCTACGACAAAGGCTCCGGGGCGCTGGTGCTGCTCGACGTACACACGGCCGACGAAAAAGGGGAGGCGATCGCCTACAATCAGGTGTCGCTGTTCATTCGCGGCATGGGCGGTTTCGGCGGGGAGCGGGGGCCTTCGTCGACGGCCATCCCGTTGCCCGACCGCGCCCCCGACGTCGTGCACCGCCAAAAGACGAACGAGAATCAGGCCCTGCTCTACCGGCTGGCATCGGGCGACTTCAACCCGCTGCATGCCGACCCGACCTTCGCCGCGGCCGGGGGCTTCGACCGGCCGATCCTCCATGGCCTGTGCACCTTTGGTTTCGCCGGGCGCGCGGTGCTGCGGCACTTCGCCGACAACGATCCGGCTCGCCTCGGGAGCATCCGCTCGCGCTTCACCAAACACGTCTTCCCCGGCGAGACGATCGTCACCGAAATGTGGGCCATCGACGGCGGCAAGGTGCTCTTCCAGTGCAAGGCGGCCGAGCGGGACGAGATCGTGTTATCCAACGGCGTCGTCGAACTGCGGTAGCAGACGCTACCTGTAGAACAAGCTGTCAGCTTGTTAACCGCCTGTAATTTGGCCGGTTTAAGGGCCGCAATCTAACAAATTGCGCTACAGCAGTTAAACATTGGAGAATTCATGGAAAAGCTCGACCTTCGCAAACAATACAAGCATCTGTTCAGCCCATCTGCCAAAAAGATTGAAGTTGTTGACGTGCCGCCCTCGCAGTTCGCGATGGTGGACGGCCATGTGGCCGCCGGAGAAGGACCGAGCGATTCGGCCGACTTCCTGGAAGCCGTCGCCGCGCTCTACGGCATCAGCTACACCCTCAAGTTCATGGTCAAGAAGCGGCCGGACAACCCGATCGACTATCCCGTAATGCATCTCGAAGGGCTATGGATGACCGAGTCATATGGCTACGACATCCACAAGCGAGATGCATTGACTTTCACAGTCATGATCATGCAGCCGGACCTGGTCACGCCGGACCTGTTCGAGGAGGCGCGGGAGCGGCTGCTGAAGAAAAAACCCGGCCCCGGCCCGACACGCCTGCGGCTGGAGACGTTCCATGAAGGTCCGGCGATCCAGACCATGCACATCGGCCCCTACGCCACCGAACCGGAGACGGTGGCCCGGATGAACGCCTACGCCCAGGAGCATGGATACACCGTCCACGGCCGCCACCATGAAATCTATCTCGGCGACCCGCTAAGGGCCGCACAGGAGAAGTTGAAGACCATCCTGCGGCATCCGGTTTTGGGACAGAATTAGACCACAAAGCGCAAGGTTGAATGTGCTAGAATATACTCAACGATTTGCCTGAGTTGGCCCAAGGCCGACACGGATTACGACCCGGATTGAGGCGGAGAGACACGATGAACGTTCATGAGCTTGTCGTCGAGATGAAACTGCTGGAAAGGCGGCTTACCCTGTACGAGGAAAAATACGGCATTTTGAGCCAGGATTTTTACTACGCCTTGATG
>CAZZJN010000071.1:0-15094 GCA_964654505.1 uncultured Ardenticatenaceae bacterium
GGGTTGGGAGCGTAGGCCGCTAATTCCTTGCTCGCCCCATAGGCCAGGAAGTGACTGGCCTGCGGCCGCCGCCGAACGTTGTGGATCTCCTCTCCCGTCAACAACAAAACACGGCCGCGCTCGTTCCGATAATACCCTTCGACCCCGGTGACATACACATTGTGGTCAGTGATGATGATGAAATCAAGCCCGGCCGAGATGGCGTCCTGAGCGATGGCAGCGTGCAATTTCTCGCCGTCAGAATAGCGAGTGTGAATATGCATATTGCCGCTGTAGCTGTGCCAATTGTCGATCATAAGGTCTGATTTCGGTGGGCCGATCGTATCTTGTTTAAGCCCGATTGCAAAGCTTGGCGGCCGCTTGAGAAAGCTCGCTCAGGGAACCCAAGTATCCCGGATTCCTGGCTGGAGACTACCCTGATAGGGGCGTCCAATACAAGGCCCCATCAGGTTGTTGCCGACTGCTGAATAACCCCGGATATTGGGCAGCAGGAGCAGGTTCGTTAACCGGCTTTCCAAACAAGTCGTATGGCGACGGGCAGCCAGGTCTTTCTTATGGTAATATAGAGTGTTGCAACACGTTGTACCTAATGCAATCGTAATTTTGTCTAATGATGTCCCGACGTATTAGCCTTCGCCGGCATTTCTCATTGAGATCACACACCAACGCCACGCCGGCCGCGATAATTGTCACATTGGCCCTGACCATGCTTCTGTCCGGCTGTGACCCCGGTGGAAGGCTGTCACAGCTGACACCGCCGGCCGCCACGCCGATGATCCTGGGTACGACAATCGAGGCTCCTGTTGCAACCGCACCTCCTGGATTGCCGGAGTTGCCGGGAGGACAACCCGTCGTCCAGCCGACAGCCACCTATGATTCCTCACGTCCCTCCTGGACTATCCTCTACTACTCCGGGACTGATAACGGACAAGCGTCCTTTGTATGGGACGATTTGAACGAAATGGAATCGGCCGGTTTGACTGACCAGGTACGTGTTGTTGCTCAGGTCGACTGGTCAGAGGGGAATCCGACCGGCTATGTCGATACCTTCCGCTACCTGATTGCACCCGATAACGACAACAACCGACTGGCTTCAGAGGCCGTCAGTGCGCTGGGCGAAATCAACACGGGCGATCCGACCACCCTGGCCGACTTTCTGGTCTGGGGTATGAACACCTATCCCGCCAACCGTTATGCTCTGATTCTGGGCGATTTCGGCGGAGGATGGCAAGGGTGTTGCTTCGATGAAGTAACCGGCACCGACACTGTAAACGACCGGCTTAGTTTATCCGACATCGATCAGGCGCTGGCTGCAACTTATAATCAAATGGGCGGCATTCAGTTCGAAGTCATCGGATTCGCTGCCGGTTTAATGAACCAGATCGATGTGTTGCAGGTCATTCAACCCTACGGTGCCTACGCTGTCGCCTCGGCTGGATTGATGCCGGGTTCTTCGTGGGATTTCCAGGCGGTGATCACCCAACTCAACGCCAACCCGCTGGTCACCGGCCAACAATTTTCCGGCGATCTGGTGGCGGCTTACGTCAATTATCAACGTCAAATTGAGGGCGATGAGCATGTTGGTCTGGCGGCTGTCGACCTGTCGAAGGTCCCTGCATTGACGGCGGCCGTCGAAACCTTGGCGGCTTCCCTGTCGGATGATCCGGCGCTGCACGGAGCGATCGCTGCCGACGCTCGTCGCGGTGCGCAACGCTACGCAGGGTCGGCGTTAGCAGACGTCGAACGAATCGCGGCCATTGACCTGCAACACGCCGCGGCTCTCATCGCCGAAAACGCGCTTCCGGGGGAACTGCAAAACGCAGCCACAGCCGTCAGCCAGGCCGTCACTGATTCCCTTGTCGCCTATGATCACGGTCAAGGCATCCCCAACGGCCGTGGAATTGCGATCTATTGGCCGGCCAATGCACAGTTGATGGATCCGCTGTATCCCCATTCGAGTCGCCTGCCTGCCTGGGCGGGCTATCTGGCGACGCAAGCCCCGGCTCCGATTCAACAGCCTTTGGTGACAGTGGACGGCGGCCCGCGTCAATCGGTCAATATCGCCAACCCGGCCCTGATGCGCTCCGAGGTGATAGGCCGGCGTCTGGATGAAGTCGCACTGATTGCCGATCAGGAAGCGGCCGACGGGCGGCGCGTCCTCCGGCAATATGAGGTCGTTCAGCCATCCGCATTGACTCTGCCGGGAGGCACGAACACATCATTATGGATAGACGGCCGTCAGGAGTCGCTGATCGTCTGGGATGCGACAGCCACCTATCTCGCCGACCAGGTTGGAGCAGGTGACTTTGTGCCGCTGCAATCAGTCGATCCGTCGCCGATCGGAGCCTTATCGGCCGCGAAGGGCGTGTACTGGCGAAACCCGGGGCATAGTATCGATGCGACAGTTGTGTTCAAGCCCGACGTCTCCAATTCATTCCGGCTATGGGCTGCGGCCGAAATAGACGGCGCGCGTCTGTTCGGGGAGATCCGGCCGGCGGCGGGAGGGGTCTTTCAGCCGACTGTGACGATCATAAATCCCGACGGCAGTGTGACCCAAGAGCCAGGCGTGGCCCTGATTTTCGACGAGACGGAAGCCATCTATCGCAGCACTCGCCCGCTCCCCGACGGGCGCTATTCGGTCGGGATCGCGGTTCGCCCGCTGGGCGAACCATCGATCACGGTGACACGGCCATTAACCATCGATCCTGTCGGAGCAGCAGGATTTCGAGCCTTCGTTGACGCCAAAAACAATGTGCAGTTCCTCTACCCGGCTGATTGGCTGCCGCCCATTGCTCAGGAAGGTGTCACATACGCCAGCGATAGTGGCAGCACTGCTCAACTTCAGGTTCGTTTCTATCCCAACTGGGCAGGCGATGAGACAAGCTTACAAGGTGAAGTCCTGAGCACATTCGGCGAAGTCAGCATTCTGTTGCAAGAGCCTGTCACTGTCGGAATCGATCCGGTTGTCGAGGGGATACGCACCGCCTACGGCTACGACAGCGCCGAACGAGGTCCCCGAACGGGCATGTTCCTGTCTTTCGTCAAGGATGGCACCGGCTACGTGGTCGATATGGACGCGCCGCGAGATCGCGAATCCGACACAATGGCCGCCATTGACACCATTGCCGCCAACTGGCAGTTCCTGCCCGAACGGTTGGGGTTTGGACCGGAACAATGGACGGTGTTGGATGTGGCCGAATTTCACCTGAAGCACCCGGTTGCCTATGATTATCAGGAATTCAATGATTGGCATCGCTTCACGGGTGGCACGCAGACGTTCGTAGCCGCCAGAATATTGCCGGCTGGGAGAACTCCGGCCGAAGCGATGGCCAGCCTGCTGCAAACGGCGTCAGAAGGCGTGGCCGGATTCACAGCCGGAGAGCCGCAAAGCTTGTTCTACGCCGGCCATGTGTGGGAGCAAAATACCTTTCGTTATAATGATGCCGGCGGTTCAATCGTTGACGGCATCTTGCTAAGTCGTCGCGATGGCGATCGAGAAATCGCTGTCTGGGCCGAAGCGCCAAGCCCGGCGGACGACATTATGCAAGCGGTCTTTTTCCCTCTGGCTGCCTCCATTGAGCGCATACCGGCCGCTCCTTCCGGTTGATTTCGCCGTTCGGCGGATGATGCATTCTTCCTGTCATGATGATCCACCATGGATAATTTCCAGCGTCAAGCCCTTCTGGCCGGTATGAAAGCCGAATTGCCCATCGTCGTGGGTGTCATCCCGTTCGGGATGATCTTCGGCGCCATAGCCGTCACAGCGGGCATCCCGCCTTTACTCGCCCAATCAATGTCGGTCATAATCTTCGCCGGCTCGGCCCAATTTATCGCCGCAGGTCTGATGGGCGTGGGTACGCCTTTACTGGTATTGCTGACGACGACATTCATAGTCAATCTGCGCCATATGCTCTATAGCGCATCGCTGGCCGAACACGTGCGATCCCTGCCGCTGCGCTGGAAGTTGCTGCTGGCTTATCTGCTGACGGATGAGGCCTATGCCGTAACGATCCTCCATTACACCGGCGGTGGGGCGCCATCGGCTCTCCGCCACTGGTTCTACTTGGGTGCTGGACTGACACTGTGGATATCGTGGCAGGTGACGACCGCGCTGGGCATTCTGTTGGGGGCACGGATTCCGCCAAGCTGGTCGCTGGACTTCGCATTGCCGGTAACATTCATCGCTATCGTAGTGCCGGCACTGCACGATCGGCCCCATATCGGCGCGGCCGTCACAGCGGGTGTAACGGCCGTCATCGCTCATGACCTCCCCTACCAATTGGGACTGATGGCAGCCGCGCTGGCCGGCATCCTCGTCGGTCTGACCCTGGAGCGGTTGAATCCTGTTCGGCAAACCGCAACAATCCCGCAAGAGGAATCGGGAACATGATCAATATGAATCCAGAGACCCTGACAATGGCACTGGCCATCGTCGGCATGGGTTTGATCACCTTTTTGATTCGCCTGTCCCTCTTCCTGCTGCCGGAGCGCGTGACATTGGCTCCCTGGATGCTTCGCGCCTTGCGTTATGTGCCCGCGGCGGTGTTATCGGCCATCATCGTACCGGAACTGCTTCTGCCGGGCGGGACGCTCGATATATCGCTGGGCAACGAGCGATTGCTGGCAGGTGTCATGGCAGCCGTGGTGGCCTGGCGGACCAAGAATATTTTGCTGACTGTCGGCGTAGGATTAGGGTTGCTGTGGATTTTGCAGGCCTTGCTATGAACCCTTCTTCCCAAGTCCCTTTACCAAATCGCCCCGACGACGTAAAGTTGGAGGTGTGCAGCGCCAAAACTGCACAGGAGACGTGATGTATAAGACCATATTGGTCCCTCTCGACGGCTCAGATCTGGCCGAGTCGGTTTTGCCACATGTTGAAGAACTGGCGATGCTATTCAAGTCGACCGTCGTTTTGCTGCATGTGATGGAATTACCACACCTTGTCGGGTTGCCCAAAGGGGATATCTATGATTCGCTACCGCAAATGACCCCGGCGGAAGTCAACGATCAGATGGGCGAGGCACGCCACTATCTGGACAGACTGGTCGAACGCATGGATAAAGAGGGCATTTCCGCACGGGGAGTGGTTGAATACGGTCCGGTGGTCACTACGATCATGCGAGTAGCCCGGCAGCTCGAGGTTGAACTGATCGCCATGGCCAGCCACGGTCGCGGTGGCCTGACTGACGTCTATTACGGCAGCGTGGCCGGCGGTGTGTTGCAACGCATCGATCGCCCTCTTCTAATCGTTCGCGCCCAATAGCGCTACCATATTTCCCCCAATCCCATTCGACGGGATCATCTCGATCTACATGAATTTCATGAGCGAACCTTCCTGGCTGCAATCCGTCCATCACGACGGCTCCGAGAAATACGTCTCCAACCTTTATCCCCGAATGGGCGAGACGATCAGGCTGCGCATCCGAGCCTCATCCACCGCCCCAATCCGCCGGGTCATCCTGCGCACTTTCCCCGATGGAGAACAGGCCTTGACGCCAATGCAGTCGGGGGCCATTGAACCACCGGTGCAATGGTGGGAGATCGCCTTACTCATCAACGAACCGGTGACTAACTACCGCTTCATTCTCGACTCGGCCGATGGGTTGTGGCAATACTCGGCTGCCGGTCCGACGGCTATTGTGCCGCTGGACGCGACCGACTTCCGCATCCTGGCCGATTACAACACCCCCGATTGGCTGGAGACGGCCGTTTTCTATCAGATATTCCCTGACCGCTTTGCCAACGGCGACCCGTCCAACGACCCAAAACCTCAAGATTATGAGTACCGAGGCCGGCACCCTGTCACTAATCCCTGGGAAACACCACCCGATCCCGACCAGCCCTTCCCGCTGGTTTTCTATGGCGGCGATTTGGCCGGCATCGAGGCTCGGCTCGACTATCTGGCCGATCTGGGCATCAATGCCCTCTATCTGAATCCTGTCTTTCATGCGCTATCCAACCACAAGTACGACGTGGCTGATTATGACCATGTCGATCCCCACTTCGGCGGCGATGAGGCGCTCGTCTCACTCCGCAAAGCGCTCGACACGCGCGGAATGCGCTACATTCTGGACATTGTGCCCAACCATTGCGGCTACTGGCATCCCTGGTTCCAAAACGCACTGCAAAACCCCAACGCCGAGGAAGCGGAATTCTTCACCTTCCGGCAACACCCGAGTGACTATGCGACATGGCTGGGCGTCTGGTCTCTCCCCAAGCTCAACTACAACAGCTTTGAATTGCGCCGGCGCATCTATGGGGCAACCGACGCGGTATTCCGGCGCTGGCTACGCCCCCCCTTCTCGGCCGATGGCTGGCGGGTCGATGTGGCCAACATGCTGGGGAGACAGGGGCCAACGCAACTGGGGCTGGAGGTTAGCCGCGGCATCCGCCACGCCGTCAAGGAGACACGATCGGACGCCTACCTCATCGGAGAAAACTTCTTCGACGCCACCAACCAGCTGCAGGGTGACCAATGGGACGGCGTGATGAATTATGGCGGCTTCACCCACCCGCTTTGGTATTGGTTAAATGGCTATGCGCAAAGTGCGCATGGCTTCCCTGAGCCGTTGACCGTCCCCCATTGGCCAACAGCAGCGATGGTCGAGACATGGCTCAGTCGGCTGGCGGTCGTGCCCTGGGTCGTGGCCTTGCAGCAATTCAACCTCCTCGACAGCCACGATACATCGCGCATCCGATCGGTACTGAAGGGGAACGATGCTCTGCAGCGGCTGGCGACGGCCGTCCTGTTGACGTTTCCTGGCGTGCCTGGTCTCTACTACGGCGACGAGATCGGGATGATGGATACTCCAGATTTAGCGTCGCGAGGCTGCATGATCTGGGATGAGAGCCGCTGGGATAAAGGGCTACACGAATTTTATCGAGGTATGATTCGCCTTCGACAGCACTCAACGGCCCTGCGACGTGGCGGATTCCAGATACTCCTGCTGGAGCCGGAGACCGTGGCTTACCAGCGGGAAAGTCATGACGATCGGATAATCGTCGTGGCCCATCGAGGGGAAACGCCTCGGCCGGCCGGCGCCATACCGGTCACCCATGGCGGGATCGCGGATGGCACCCAGTTCACGGATGTTCTATCGGGCGAACTATTCGTCGTTCAGGACGGATGGCTATGGCTCCCACCCGTCAGTCAGGGGCCGATCATTTTGCAGCAGACGAATTAATCAATTGATTCGGAGAGAGATAATGTCCCCTGCCTCACTTTAACCCAGATCACCACCCCACGGCTGTCCCATCATTTCGTGGCTCACTGCCGCCGGTATAGACGCCTGATTCGGGATCGCGCAAAATGACCTGGCCACCACCGAAATGCAGCGGCTCATTCAACGGCCGCAGCACATGGCCCCTCCGCATCAAATTATCACGTACACGCTCATCAATCCCCGATTCCAGAGCGACCTCCAACCCCTGCAACCAGTTAAATCGCGGCGCATCCAGTGCCGCTTGTGGGTCCATGCCAAAATCGACCAGATTTACCCCCAGCTGGAGATGCCCTTGAGGTTGCATGAAACCGCCCATGACGCCGAAGGTCGACCACGGCCGACCGTCATGGGTGATAAATCCGGGGATAATCGTGTGGTACGGCCGCTTGCCCGGCGCCACCTCGTTGGGATGTCCCGGTTCCAGCGAAAAGTTCGCCCCCCGATTCTGCAACTGGATCCCCGTTTGCCCGGCAGTTATGCCGCTCCCGAAACCCATGTAGAGACTTTGAATCCAGCTCACCATGTTGCCGGCCTCGTCAGCCACGGTCAGATAAACGGTGTCCCCCTGGCTGTCGGGTTGGCCGGGCCGAGGCTTTAGAGCAACGTCTCTATTAATCAGCCCCCGTCTATCGCGTGTATAGCGTCCACCCAGCAAGCTATCCACCGGCACATAAGCCTGACGAGGGTCGGCGACATAAGCATGGGCATCCGCAAAACCCAGTTTCATGGCTTCGATCAGGATGTGATAATAGTCGACGGAGCCGTAAGTCATATGACGAAGATCGAAGCCGCGGACGATATTGAGCGCCAACAAAGCCGCCAGCCCCTGGCCATTAGGCGGAATCTCATGGAAAGTAAAGCCGTCGCGATAGTCGATGGAGATCGGCTCTACCCACTCGGCGCGATAACTTGCCAGATCGTCCTCGCTCATCACGCCCCCATCGGCTCTCACAGCGGCAGCGATCTGGGCCGCGATGTCGCCGAAATAGAATGCGTCGTACCCTTTATCAGCCAAGGTCTCCAGCGTGGCGGCAAACTCAGGATTCCTGAACATCTCTGTAGAACTTGGCGCACGGTCACCGGGCAACCACACCCGTCGCGAATCCGGAAGGCGGCCGAGCAGTTCCGTCGATTTCTTCCAGGCTGAGGCGATGATGGGACTGACCGGATAGCCTCGGCTAGCGTAATCGATTGGCCGCGATAGAAGCGTGTCCAGCCCCATCGAACCGAATCGCTCCAGCGCCAGTTGCCAGCCTCGCAGACTTCCGGGGACAGTCACCGGCAAACCACCATGAACCGGAAACGACGAGTAACCTCGCGTGCGCAAATAATCGGCCGTCAGCGCTGCCGGAGCCGGGCCACTGGCGTTCAGACCATACAGCCGTCCATCCTTCGCGGACCAGATGAGCGCGAACGCATCCCCGCCGATGCCGGTCGAGCATGGCTCCACCACGCAAAGGGTGGCCACGGTAGCAACAGCCGCATCGATGGCATTACCCCCTGCCCTCAGAACATCCAGTCCGGCTTGAGCCGCCAGCGGCTGGCTCGTGGCCACCATCCCGTGCCGAGCCACAACGGTCGACCGCCTTGAAGGAAAAGAAAAGTTGGAAAATTTCATTTTTATGTAACCTATTGACAGCGAACATGTGTTCGTGTTATACTCCGAACAAATGAGCGGATTCCCGACCCTTGACCAGCATCCACCGCTTGGACAAAAGGAGTATCAAACATGAGCGAAAAGCCATTATCCAAACGTCAGCAGAATATCCTGGAGTTCACGAGCGGTTACATGGATGAAAATGGCCGTCCACCTACCATCCGCGAGATCGGCAAGGCCGTCGGAATCAATTCTACCTCTGTCGTGAATTATAATCTCGGCAAACTGGAAGATAAAGGTTATCTCGACCGAGATCCTGATGTCTCCCGCGGTCTGCGCCTGACTCAAAAGGCCAGGCAATACGGCCAATCCCTCGGCATCGCCGCCGCTTCCATCCGGGATGCAATCGATCGCCTCGTGAGAATTCCGCTGGCCGGCGACATTGTGGCCGGTCTCCCGGTGACAACCTTCCCCACATACGATGAAGAAGACGCGGTCGAGTTGAGCCGTTCGATGCTATCCGAAAAGCCCGAGGGACTGTTTGCCCTGCGCGTCCGAGGGGATTCGATGATCGACGCCATGGTCAACGATGGCGATATCGTCATCCTCAAACCTCAGTACGAGGCGCGCAACGGCGATATGGTCGCCGTCTGGCTGCGAAACGACACCACCACCCTCAAGCACTTCTACAATGAAGGTAAGAAGATCCGTCTGCAACCGGCCAATCCGACGATGGATGCCATCTACGTCGATCCGGCCGAGGTTCAGATTCAGGGGCGCGTATTGATGGTGTTACGGCAGACTCATTAATCTGAGGATCACCTAAAAAGGCGATCCCTTCGGATCGCCTTTTTTTCTCTCAGTTTACAAGAACATTTGTTCTCATATTTTATTATGTGGGATTGTACATGGAAGAAGAATCATACTCGGAGGCCAGCTTGCGACATCAACTGAACGTTCAATCGCAGCAAATAAACCGGGTACTTACTCATCACCAAATTCCAGCTACGGTGACCGGCGGCTCAATTCGGCCACATGTCGTCAGTTTTGACCTGCAAACCCGACTCTCCGCAGGCCTGGAACTTGCTCGCAACCTGAAGGATGATCTAATGATCGCGTTGGGGGTCAGCAACATGGCCCTCATCCAGGATGACGGCCGATGGCAATTGCGTTTGTCCCAACCCGATGATGCCCCTGTTCCTCTACTCAAACTTCTGGCGGCAATATCGAATCTCCCTCCCCTTGCCGCACCGATCGGTTTGACTGAAGATAATGCACCGATGCTGCTGCCATTTATCCCCTACCCCGGTATGCCCAATGCCGGCCATGTCCTCATTGCTGGAGGCGCCGGATCGGGCAAGACGACTCTCCTTCGGACGATTGCCGCCGGATTAGCCCTGACCAATCGTCAGGCAGATTGTCAGCTTCTGGTTTTGGATCCAACCCACAACGAAAACGCGGCAAATCGATCACCCTTGCTTCCTCTGGCCTATTTGCCCCACATGTTAACAGATCCCTCCCTCGACCATGATAGTTGTGCGGCCATCATCCATTTTCTGTCTGAGGAGGCAACTTACCGCAGACGGAATAGAGTCCGGGTGCCGCATGTCATCGTTTTGGTTGACCACATCCTTGCATATCTGGAAGGTATCGACCACGAATCAAGGAGTGACCTGCTGCGTCTTCTACAATACGGCGACCAGGCAGGCATCCATCTGGTGATGGCCACTGATCGGATTGACCGCCCGTTACTCGGTTCGGTTTTTCGCGCCGGGATCACCACTCGAATTATTGGACAAACCGCCGATGTCGCCGCGACAAAAAGGATCGCCGGCAGGTCACTTGATCATGCTCAGCTCCTCAAAGGTTCAGGTGATTTTTTGGCTATCACAAGCGAGGAAGTACGTTATTTCCAGGCCGCCTATATCGGTGACTATGATTTGCACTTGAAACTGAGCAAGCTAGTCGAATCGCCCCTCCCTCGGCTTCTGGCTCGACCTTATAGCAATCGACCAGGCATAGACGTGAAAACCCCAAGGTTGGCCAGTTTCAAGATCCGTGAAGGCAACATTGACATTCAGGAAGATAAAGTCGAAATCATCCCGGCAATCGATGAATAACTCTTTATCGAACGATCTGAACCATTAAACAATTGGAGAGAATCATCATGAAAACAGGAATGCTATGGCTCGATGCTGATGCGCGGCGCACCTTCGATGAGAAAGTTCAGCGAGCAGTCGATTATTACCTTCAAAAGTACGGCGATACCCCCGATCTGTGCCTGGTCAACACCGCCTCGTTTTCCGAGGATGAGAAAAGTGTCGGCAAGGTGAAAATCCAGAGAACCCGCACGGTTCTGCCCCACCATTTCTGGGTAGGCATCAGCACAAACTGAACCCACAAATATAGGCATGTTTGCGCCGAGAAATGTGGTGGCCACCTCTGGAAAACTTGCTATCATCCCCTCATGGATCTATGGCACGAGTTTCACGGGCCGAACGCCGGCTATGTCCTTGAGCTTTACGAGAAATTTCAAAAAGACCCCAATAGTGTAGACGCCGCCACCCGGGCGGCGTTTGAGCATTGGCGGCCGCCGGACGTCATCAACGTTCCTGTCTCAGGTGATGGCCACGTTCCGGCATTGACAACGGCCGCGCCCGAACTCCTCATCCCGGCCACCGAGAAATTGACCGGTGCAATCAACCTGGCAACGGCCATTCGTGAATACGGTCATCTCGCTGCCAATATCGATCCGCTGGGACTGGCCAATCCCCCGGGCGATCCCGATCTCCAGCCCTCCGCCCACGGCATCAGCGAATCCGATCTGGCCTCTCTACCCGCCTCTCTCATCGGCGGTCCTGCGGCCGATGGAGCGACGAACGCGCACGAGGCAATCGGCCGCCTGCGACAAATCTACTCCTCCACGATTGGCTATGACTATGATCATATGCGGCTGCCCGAAGAGCGCGCATGGCTACGCGAAGCGGCCGAGAGCCGTCGCTTCCGGCCCCCCAACGACCCGTTAGATCCGGCGGTGCTGATGCGTCAGCTGACCAAGGTCGAAGCCCTGGAACATTTTCTCCATCGTATCTTTCCCGGCAAGACGCGCTTTTCCGTTGAGGGGCTGGACATGATGGTCCCCATGCTCGACATCATGCTCGGTGAATCAGCCCAGGCCGATATCTATAATATCCTGATAGGCATGGCCCATCGCGGCCGTCTCAACGTGCTGGCCCATATCCTTAGCAAGCCCTACGCCGAGATTTTCCAGGAGTTTCGCGACACG
This sequence comes from uncultured Ardenticatenaceae bacterium, assembly GCA_964654505.1. Lineage (GTDB taxonomy): Bacteria > Chloroflexota > Anaerolineae > Promineifilales > Promineifilaceae > Promineifilum. The sequence goes on from CAZZJN010000071.1 coordinate 12,107, forward strand.
GTCGGCGAGGAGCACGGTGCGCGCGAATACCTGGGCTGGACAGGCGACGTGAAATATCACGCCGGAGCAATTCGCTCCATGAATGAAGGCAGCCCGGTGAATCTCGTCGTGACAATGGCCCCGAACCCCAGCCATCTGGAGCATGTCAACCCGGTGGTCATGGGCATGGCTCGAGCGGCCGGGACACGGGTGGAAAAACCGGGTCGGCCGACCTTCGATGCTCACGAAGTCCTGCCGATCCTCATCCATGGCGACGCCTCTTTTCCCGGACAGGGTATCGTAGCCGAAACACTAAACCTGCAACGGCTGCGCGGCTATCGCATCGGTGGAGCGATCCACATCATCGCCAATAACCAGGTCGGCTTCACGACTTCTCAATGGGAGGGTCGTAGCACGCTCTACGCCAGCGACCTGGCCAAGGGATTCAAGGTCCCCATCGTCCATGTCAATGCCGATGATCCGGAGGCGTGCGTCGAGGTGGCGCGCCTGGCTTGCGCCTATCGCGAGAAGTTCCAGACTGACTTCGTCATCGATCTTGTCGGCTACCGTCGTTATGGCCATAACGAGGGAGATGAGCCACGATTCACCCAACCGCGGATGTATGCGAAGATCGACGAGCATCCCACCGTGCGCAAGCTTTGGGCGGCCGATTTGGAGCGACGCGGGCTTCTCGAACCCGGGCGTGGCGAACAAATGCTGCAAGAGCAACTGGATGTCTTCAACGAGATCTTTCAAGGGCTGCCCGATGAACCTGCGGCCACTCTGGAGCCACAACTGCCGCCACCTCCGGGCGGAGCCGCCCGCCACGCCCAAACATCCGTCCCGGCCGATCTGCTGATCGAACTGAATGAAGCCCTTCTCGCACTACCCGACGGCTTTCAACTTAACAAGAAGCTGGCCCGCACGCTGGAACGACGCCGGGAAGCCTCCGCCGATCCAGATGCTGTCGCAGTCGATTGGGCTACGGCCGAAGCGTTGGCGATGGCTACCATCCTGGTAGACGGCACGGCCATCCGGCTGACCGGCGAAGACGTGGAACGTGGTACCTTCAGTCAGCGTCACGCGTTGTTGCGCGATGAAAGCACGGGATCAATCTATGTTCCTCTGCAAAACATCCCCCACGCCCAAGCCGCCTTCGAGGTGCGAAACAGTCCGCTATCGGAAGCCGCAACCATCGGCTTCGAATATGGCTATACGGTTCAGTGCCCCGACCGACTGGTGATTTGGGAGGCGCAATACGGCGACTTCGCCAACACCGCTCAAGCCGTCATCGATGAGTTCGTCGTCTCCGGCAATGCCAAATGGGAGCAGACTTCCTCGCTGGTGTTGCTACTACCCCACGGCCACGAAGGCCAGGGACCGGATCATTCAACGGGGCGGCCGGAGCGTTTCCTCCAGCTGGCGGCCGAGACGAATATCCGCATCGCCAACGCCACCACGGCGGCGCAATATTTCCATTTGCTCCGCCGCCAGGCCGCCCTGCTGAAGACGGACCCGCTGCCGCTGGTGATTCTGACGCCCAAGAGCTTGCTCAGGAATCCGAAAGTATATTCATCCCTGCGCGAACTGGCCGAGGGAAGCTGGCAGCCTGCAATTGACGATGCACTGGCTATGCAGAATAGCGCCGCGGTCCGGCGGGTCATCCTGTGCAGTGGCAAAATCTATATCGATATGATCAGCGACCCTCGACGCAAGGAGCGAACCGATATCGCCCTGGTGCGCGTGGAGCAGCTATACCCACTCCCCACGGACGAAATCGCGGCCATCCTCGCCGGCTACCCCAACGCGGTCGAGGTGGTCTGGCTGCAGGAAGAACCGGCTAACGCCGGAGGATGGGACTCAATCAGTCAGCGGCTGCAACGACTGCTTGATGGTCGATTGCCGCTGAATCTTGTGTCCCGGCCGCGTCGAGCCAGCCCGGCCGAAGGCTCGATGAGCATGCACATGATGCATCAAACGACACTGCTGGATCGGGCGTATGAGCTTCCCCAAGAGGTGATGAACTAATGACTACAGAAATCGTTGTGCCCGAACTGGGTGAATCGGTCGTCGAGGCGACGGTCGGCGAATGGCGCGTGAAAGTCGGCGACACCGTGAAGATCGGCGACGTCGTCGTGGAACTGGAGACGGACAAGGTCGATGTCGAGGTCGGGGCCACGGCCGCCGGCGCCGTGACCAGGATCCTGCAACCCGCGGGCAGCGACGTGCATATCGGCGACGTATTGGGCGTGATCGACGCCAATGGGGCTTCATCGGCTGCACAGCATGTTGATGCATCCACAGCTCACCTCCCTGCAGTGGAAGATGGAAAAAGCGCACCCGAAAAAGATAAGGCGACGCCTGTCGCCCGGCGAATGGCCGAGGCCGAAGGCGTCGATCTGAGTCAGGTGATCGGTAGTGGCACAGGTGGCCGCGTCACCAAACAGGACATCGCCGCTCAAGTGGAGCCAAAAGAAGAGCAAGCGCCTTCGCTCGTACGGGCCGTTGCGCCACCACCACCGCCACCGCCGTCCCTGTTCTCGTCCACTGGAGATGACGGTCGCGAGGAGCGCGTCCGCATGTCGCGCCGACGCCGAACCATCGCCGCGCGCCTGGTGGAAGCCCAGCACACCGCGGCCATGTTGACGACATTCAACGAGATCGACATAGGCCCTGTGATGGACTTGCGGAAGCGGCGGCAGGACGAATTTGTGAAGCGTCACGGCGTCAAGCTGGGCTTCACGTCCTTCTTTGTGAAGGCGGTCATTGGCGCGCTGAAGGCGTTCCCGCGTCTCAACGCCGAGATTCAGGGCGACGAGATGGTGTTGAAACATTATTTCGACATCGGCATCGCCGTCGGCGCGGAAGACGGTCTGGTCGTGCCGGTCATTCGCGATGCCGATCGCCTGTCATTCGCGGCTATCGAGACAGAGGTGCGGGACTTCGCCATCAAATCCCGTGAGGGCTCGCTGTCCCTGGAAGATCTGCGTGGCGGATCTTTCACGATCA
>CAZZJN010000072.1:0-15073 GCA_964654505.1 uncultured Ardenticatenaceae bacterium
GGCGCACCAGGATGACACGCTACCTGTTGCGTCACGGTTATCCCTATGACCTGGTCAAGGATGTTGTCACCGAACTCTGGCTTGCGCTTGAAAATGAAGAAGAATAAGGAGACGTTATCATGGAACTATGGATAGGCTTGCTGATAGGCGTCGTGGTCGGCGCGGCGATCGCCGTGCTGGTCACTCGCGCCTACATGCAACCCAAAGTGGCCGGCACAATCGCCGCGGCCGAGGCCGAGATCGCCGAAAAGCGGGCGATATCCGAACGCGAGAGCGACAGCATCCTGCGAAACTCGCGTGAAGAGGCTCAGGAGCTTCGCCTCGAGGCGGAAAAGGCGGTCGAGCGGCGCTATCAGGACCTGGCACGAGCCGAGGAGCGCGTCGACCGGCGCAGCGCCAATCAGGACAACCAGTCCAAGAACCTGGAGCAGCGCGAACAGATGCTGAACAAGCGGCAAAGTCGCCTCGACAAGCGCCAGAACGACATGAACAATCTGGAGCAGGAGCACCGCCAGAAGCTGGAAGAGATCGCGACGATGACGACCGATGAGGCGCGCCAGGTTCTCATCCAGCAGGTAGAGAAGGAGGCTCAACAAGACCTCGCCCGCGTCATGCGCGAGATAGACAACCGGGCCAAGGAAACGGCCGACGAGCAAGCGCGCAAGATCATCGCCCTTTCCATCCAGCGTCTGGCCGGCGACCAGGTGTCGGATATGGTGGTCGCCGTCGTCCCCCTGCCCAGCGATGAGATGAAGGGGCGGATCATCGGCCGCAACGGCCGCAATATTCGCGCCTTCGAGCAGGCCGCGGGGGTGGACATCATCGTCGATGACACGCCCGAGGCCGTCACGGTCAGCAGCTTCGACCCCGTGCGACGCGAGGTTGCGCGTCGGGCGCTGGCCAAGCTTATCACCGACGGCCGCATTCATCCCGCGCGGATCGAGAAGCTGATCAGCGATGCCCAGGATGAGGTCGATAAAGACATCAAGGAAGCGGGCGAACATGCAGCCTACGAGGCCAACGTCCACGGTTTGCATCCCGAGATCCTTAAAACGCTGGGGCGGTTAAAGTATCGCACCTCATACGGGCAGAACCAGCTGCAACACTCCGTCGAGGCCGCCCATATCGCAGCGATGCTGGCCTCCGAGTTGGGCGCCAACACCGAAACCGCCAAGATGGGCGCGCTTCTCCATGACCTGGGCAAGGCGATGGACCATGACCAGGAAGGCACCCACGCCATGATCGGCGCCGAGTTCGCCAAGCGCTTCAAGGTTCCGGCGATCGTCGTCAATGCCATCGCCTCTCACCACCATGAGGTGGAGCAGGAGAGTGTCGAGGCTATACTCGTGGAAGCGGCCGACGCTATCTCCGGCGCGAGACCCGGCGCGCGCCGCGAAAATCTTGAGAATTACATCAAACGGGTGCGCACGCTGGAGGAGATCGCCACATCCTTCCAGGGAGTCGAGAGCGCCTATGCCCTGCAGGCTGGACGCGAGATTCGCATCCTGGTGAAACCCAACCAGATCGACGACCTGGCCGCTGTTCGCCTGTCCAAGGAAATCTCCAAGAACATCGAGGACTCCATGCAATATCCGGGCCAGATTCAGGTCACGGTCATCCGCGAGACCCGCGCCGTCGGATTTGCCAAGTAACCGAATCCCCTTGAGAGACAAAAAGCCCCTGGCGTCGTCGCATGTCCGGGGCTTTTTTTATTCCCATCCGGAGGTGGTATCATTGCCCGCCTCGACTCATGGGACCAGGGTTGGGCAAGGAAGACGGACATGAACATCGAATCAGTGGCAGTGATCGGATCGGGAACGATGGGGCGCGGTATCGCCCAATCGGCCGCGCTGTCGGGCAAGCGGGTCATCCTCTATGACCTGACCGACAACCTGCTAAATCGGGCGGCCGTCGCCATTGCCGAGGATATCGCCGAAGGCGTCCGGCGCGGGAAGACTGATGCCGGGCAGGCGGAGTCGGTCAACCGCCTCATGAGGACGACGACCGACCTGGCCCAGGCCGCCCAGGCCGATCTGGTCATCGAAGCCGTGCCGGAGGATCTCGAACTCAAGCGCAAGGTATTCAGGCAACTCGATGCCGAGGCGCCGCCACAGACCATCATGGCCAGCAATACCTCCAGCCTCAGCATCAGCGCCATCGCCGCGGCAACCCAACGCCCCGGCCGCGTCATCGGCCTGCACTACTTCAATCCGGCGCATCGGATGAAGCTGGTCGAGATCATTCGTGGCGATCTGACCCATGAGGACACGGTCGCCGCCTGTCGTAAGTTCGTGGAAAGCCTGGGCAAAACGCCGGTGCTATGCGGCGACACCCCGGCCTTCATCGTCAACCGCATCGCCCGGCCGTTCTATGGCGAAGCGTTGCGCATGTTGGGCGAGCGCGTGGCCGACATCGAAACCATCGACCGATTGATCACCTCGCTCGGATTTCGCATGGGGCCGTTCGAGTTGCTGGACCTCATCGGGCTGGACGTCAACCTGGCGGTCACCAAATCCGTATATGAAGCCTGTTTCCATGATCCAAAATACCGGCCGCACCCAATCCAGCAACGTATGGTCGATAGCGGGCGGCTGGGGCGAAAAAGCGGCCGCGGGTTCCATGATTATTCGGGATAATAAGAGGCGCGTGGGCCGTGGCGCGAGTCGTAGCACGCAGATCCTGGATGCTGCTATAATGAACCCCCTATGGAGCAAAAATCCCGCAATAATCGGCCGCAAATCCTGCTCGGCATACTGGTTGGAATCGCTTGTCTGGCGGCCGTATTCATCTTCTACGCCCGCCCCGCCGAGATCATAGAGAGCTTGAGGCATGTGCACATCAACTACTTCCTCATCAGCATGTTGAGCGTCGTCGGCTTCATGTTTATTCGCGCGATTCGCCTGCTTTTCATGCTGGACAACTCGATCCCCTACAGCAAGGTCTTTCACATACAAAATATCGGCTATATGCTCACACAACTGTTGCCGCTGCGATTGGGCGATGTGGCCCGCGTGATCCTGATCGGCAATGTTCCTCCGGTAACCATCGCTCAAGGCTTATCCACCCTGGTCATCGAGAGACTAATGGATCTGCTATTCATCGTCGTGCTCCTGCCCTTCACCATCTCAGGCATAACGAATATACCGGAGTGGATGCGGTCTTTTGCCCAACTATCGGGTTTTGTGGCCATCGCCGGCATCGGGGTGCTCATCATCGCCGCCAATCAGCGTGAAAGAGCTTTGCGCGTCGTCGATAGCCTGATAGGACGCCTCCTGCCCTTTCTGGATCGGGAATCATGGGTTCGGCGCTTTGATGGCCTGTTAGTTGGCCTGAAAAGCCTGACCAGCATCCGCGACGGCGCTATTCTCATATTGCTGACAATCCTGATTTGGGTTCCCGTCATCATCGCTTATTACTACGGGATAATGGCCGTCAATCTGGAACCGACCTGGACGATGGCCGCCTTCGTGGTCTGCGCGGCCGCGTTGAGCGTCGCCATCCCGTCCACGCCCGGGCAGGCGGGGCCGTTCCATTTCGCCGTCATAACTGCTCTGCAACTCTACGGGCAGCCGGCGGCCGAATCAGCCAGTTTCGCCTTTCTCTATCACATCGGTTCGTTACTTGTCATGGTGATATTGGGGATGATAGGCATCCTCAGAACCGGTGTTACGTTTGGTAATGTGATAAAGTCAACCCAATCCTTTGTTTCCCGTCAGAGTCCAAACTAACCTTCACGAGGGTGTCATGCTACGTTACAGTTAGGGACACATGTGCCTGGGCAACGTCATGCGCCTGAACTGAATCCTGAACTTGTCTGTTATGAAGATCCTTGAAGTATTGACTTATTACCGGCCGTGGGTCAGCGGCCTGACGATTTACGTAGAGCGGTTAAGTCGCGCGTTGGTCGAACAGGGGCATGAAGTCACTGTGTTAACCTCGCAATATGACCGCAGCCTGCCGCGCTATGACGTCATGCACGGCGTCAAGATCGTGCGCAGCCCCGTGGCCTTGCGCATCAGCAAAGGGGTCATCATGCCCGACTTTGGGCCGATGGCCTGGAAGCTGGCGACGCAGACCGACGTGCTCCATCTCCATCTGCCGCAATTCGATGCGCCCGGGTTGGCCATGCGCGGCCGTTTGCTGCGCAAGCCGGTCGTACTGACCTATCATTGCGATCTCCAGCTACCGGCGGGGCTGTTCAATCGGGTGGTGGATCGCGTGGTTGATTTTCAGAACAGCTGGGCCGGAAGACTGTCGGACGTAGTCGTCACCTACACGCGGGACTATGCCGTCAACTCACCCTATCTGGCCAAGTACGTCGATAAAAAGCTGGCCATCATCCCCCCGCCGATCACCCTCGACCCTGTATCCGACGCGGCCGTCGACCAGTTCCGCGAGAAGTTCGGCATTGACGACCAGCCGATCATCGGCATCTCGGCCCGCCTGGCGACGGAAAAAGGGGTCGAGGTACTACTCAAGGCGCTACCGCGCATCCTGGAGGCATACCCCAACGCGGTTGTGCTCCATGCCGGGCAATACAAGGATATCATCGGCGAAGAAGCCTATGCCGCCCGACTCGCGCCGCTATTCGAGCGATACAGGAATCACTATCGATTATTAGGAACATTATTGGGTGAGGAGCTTTCCGCTTTCTATCGCGCTCTGGATGTGCTGTGCATCTGTAGCCTCAACAGCACCGAGAGCTTCGGGCTGGTTCAGATCGAAGCTATGCGAAACGGCGTGCCCGTGGCCGCATGTAACCTCCCCGGAGTGCGACAGCCTGTAACAATGACCGGCATGGGTGAGGTGACCGAGATCGGCGATCCGGATGCGCTTTCCGAGGCAATCATACGTATACTGGATCAACGGGAACGCTATGTGCGTTCGCCGGAGCTGATCGCCGAGAGTTTCGAGCCGGCGCAGACAGCGGCCGAATATGTGCGGCTCTTTGAATCGTTGCAGCGCGGGGAACATCCCCGACAAACCATCGAGCCTCCCGTATACGATCGGCTGCGGGCCATGCGCGACGAAGCCGCCGGTAAGACTAAGGCCGAAAGTCCGGCAATGAAGGCCGGCAATCGGAAAAAGCGCAAATCAAATTGACTCCATTTGCCATTAAGGATCGTCGCTTTTAGGTTCAGGGTATAATCGAACGAGTTAAACCTTATGTCGGCCGAACCGCCCAGCAATCATAGTTCGCCCTACTGGAGCAAGACCACCAAGGTGATCGTGGTGATCTTCATGCTCCTGGGAGCCTTGCTGTTGATCTGGCGCTTCAAGTCCCTGATAGGCATGCTGACCATGTCGGCGATCCTGGCCTATCTCACGGAGCCGATCATCTCCTTCCTCGGCCAGCGCACGACAATCAAGCGTGGCTTGCTCATCGGCCTGGTTTATATCATCCTGGCCACGATCATCATCAGCATCTTCTCCGCCCTGGGATTCGCGTCCTATCAGCAGATCAGCAACCTGATCACCCTGACACCGGGCCTCATCGAAGACGTCGCCGAATCCATCGGCAGTTTCGTCACTCAAACCGACCCCTTCGAATTCGGGCCTATTACCATCCACCCCATCTTGATTCCCTGGGACAAGATCTCCGAGCAGTTGCTGAGGATGATTGAGCCGATGCTCAGCCAGAGCACGACGATCATCAGCCGCTTCGCCACAACGACCGTCACGTCCGTGTTCAACATCCTGTTCATCTTTATCATCTCCATCTACCTGGCGAACGATCTGCCCAATTTCGGCAATTATGTGAAGGACTTCGCCCAGGTGCCCGGCTATCGCGCCGACGCAGAGCGCCTGATCCCGGAGACGAGTCGAATCTGGCGGGCCTATCTGCGGGGCCAAATCATCCTGGGGCTGGTTATTTTCGTGACGGTCTGGCTGGGCCTCACATTTCTGGGCGTGCAAAATTCCCTGGCGCTGGGACTGCTGGCGGGTGTCCTGGAATTTGTGCCGACGCTTGGCCCGGTCATCAGCGCCGTCGTCGCCATTCTGGTCGCCTTTTTCCAACCGGCAAACTATCTGGGGCTAAGTTCCTGGCAATTCGCCCTGCTCGTTCTCGGTCTTATGATCATCATTCAACAGCTCGAGAACAACTTCCTGGTGCCGCGTATCGTCGGCGGGGCGCTGGATCTGCACCCCATCGTCGTCATCGTTGGCGTCTTCATGGGGGCCTCGCTGGCCGGCATCTTGGGCGCGGTGCTGGCCGCGCCACTCATCGCCTCGCTCAAGCTATACGGGTTGTATACCTGGCGCAAGCTGTTCGATCTGCCTCCATTCCCCGACAAGCCGCCGCCAGAGGATAAACCGCCGGACAAAACAATGGGCTTATTCGCCCGACTGACCCAAAAGGTGAAAGAGTTCTTCCTGCGTCTGACGTCCCTTAACGAAGACCGGCGGGAGTGATTCAACCCGAACTTCATCACGGACGCGCTCATAGACATCGCGGCTGATGACGATCTGGTCGATCCCGGCCAGTTCCTGCAGTCGCTTGCACAGGTTGACGACATCGCCGACGGCCGAGTAATCCTTGCGTTGTTCGCTGCCCACATTACCGACGACCGCCTCGCCGGTATGAATTCCGATGCCGAAGTGCAGCACTTTCTCCGGCGGGAGCGCGCGGTGATAGGCCGTAAGACGGGACTGGATGGATAGCGCCGCCTGAACCGCCCGTTCCACATGGTCGGGCTGGGGGTTGAGAGGCGTGTTAAAGAGGGCCATCACCGCATCACCCATAAACTTATCGATGAGGCCATGATGTTCGTTGATGGCCGCGACCGCCTCGGAGAAGAACCGGTTAGCCAGATCGATCAGATCTTCAGGGTCAATGCGCTCTCCAAAACGGCTAAAGTCGCGGATGTCGGCAAACAGGACGGTGAGGTTTCGTCGCTGCGGCCGTTGGGCACCATCCAGATCGCGAACCTGATCGACCAGTTCCGGCGGCAGATAGCGGCGCAGGCTCTCCACGCGCTTCTTGGCCGAGACATCATCGAGGACGAGAGCAACGCCGCCCAATCGTTCGTCATCCACCGTATGCAGCGGCGAGGCGGTCAGGCTAATCGTCGCCGGGTTGGATGACGGCCCGGCCGATGTCAGGTCGATCTCCGCATTCTGAGCCTTCCCGCTCGATTGAACTCGCCGGACAAGGGCGTCGATGGAAATACCCAGCCCCTCCAGCGACAGTGGCTCCGCTCCGGCATGTCTCGCGTCGTGCGCAACTCCCAGGATATGCTCGGCCGCCCGGTTGTAGAGCGAGACCCGGTTGTGCTCATCAATGGTGATGACCCCGCTGGAGATGGACGCGAAGACGTTGTCCATCAACTGCTTCATCCCGGCGACCTCATGGAACAAGCGGGCATTGTCGATGGCCACGGCCGCCTGATCGGCAAAGGCGGCCAGCAAATCGCGGTCGGCATCGCCGAAGATACCGCTGGCGACGCGATTATCGGCATAGATGACGCCGATCGTCTCGCCCTTCAGGATGAGTGGGGCACATAGAATCGACCGCAACTTGAAGCTGACGATGCTGTCCTGCGCCGAAAAGCGTTCATCTTCCTGGGCGTTGAGGGTCACCACAGGCTCGCCGGTCTCGGCCACCTGGCGCACGATGCTGCGGCTGATTTCAAGCGAGGCGCTATCGTCCAGGGTCTCTTGCGACAGGTTGCGGGCGATCTTGACCTCCATCTCGCCGGCGCTCTTCAACAGCAACATGGCCCGCTCCGCCTGGGTCAGGCGCACGATGGCGTCCATTACCTGCTGCAGGACGATGTCGAGATCAAGAGAGGAGTTGATGGCCGCTCCGACAGCATGCAAGGCGCGTTGCCGTTCCTGTTCGGCCGCCTGGGATTGGAAATCCCGATTCAGCTTCTCGGCTTGCGCACGCAGTTCCTCAAGCCGCCCGGCAAGTTGGCCGGAATGGCGCAAGGCGGCCGCGCGCGCCAGCTCGTGAGGCGTGCGCAACATAGCCCGCTGTTGTTCAAGGAGGGCGTCCTGGCACTCCTTGATCCGCTGAACCAGATCGGCAGGGTCGTTTATGGGAATCGCCTGTTGATCGTTATCCACATTGATCATTCCGATACGCCGTTCACCCCGACCGCGCCCGAGACAACAAGGAACAACGTCGAGACTGAACAGCGAACGAGGGGATTATAACAGAGAGCGACGCCGGCGGGCATCTATCCTATTCACCGGAGCACAATCGGGATCCACACAATGGCGAGAGCCGTCGAATTATTGCCTGTCTTTAGGCCGGGAAACGAACTTCTTGAGGCGGCGTTTAATCAGGATCGGCCGTAACTCACGCCACTCCTGATGGGGATCAAAGTCATCGCCGGTCGACTTGGCCGGGCTGAATTGCTGAACGACATATTGGTGCGTCAGGTTATAGACATGCCCCTGGCCTTCGGGCACCTCGGCCGCCAGCGAATCCGCTTGCTCATAGGGCGTCTGCGCCGTTCGCCAGGGGGCGCCCAGCCATCGCGCCCAATCACCCAATCGAAGATAGCTTCGGTCGACATCGCCTTCGACACGACGGTTATACGCGCTTCCGGCATACACCGCGCCGCCCGCGAGGAGCAGCAATACAACCCCGGCGGCGATCTGTGGCCAGGATAAACGGCCGTCCACCAGGTCTTGTCCAAGCCCGCCGCTCGTGGCCCCCTCTCCAAACAAGCCACCCCGGCGCTCGTTGTCGTTGAGTACCTCATCATCGAGAGGAAACATCTCCGCATTGGACAGGGCCGGATCGACGCCACCGACGGCTTGGCCGCTCGCGGTCGAGGTCGGCCGCTCCATGACCGGAATGGACGTTGTCGGCTCAAAGTGAATCCAGCCGTATCCGGGGAAGTACACCTCAACCCAGGTATGGGCATTGATGGCACGGACGCGATAGGACATGGAGGGTTCGTCATATTCACCCAGCGCGTAACCGCTGGCCAGCCGGGCGGGGATGCCCTGGGAGCGCAACATCACCGCCATCGCCGAAGCGTAGTAGGTGCAATAAGCTTCCTTAAGGCTAAAAACGATGTAATCGATCGGCTCCAGATCGTCCGGAGGCGCATCGATCTGATCGTTGTAGTTGATATTCGACCGGAGATAATCTCGGACGGCGATAGCCTTGTCATACGGGTTTGATAACCCGGCCGTCAAATCGCCGGCCAGGTCAATCGTCCGCTGGGTGACTGTATTGGGCAATTGCAGATAGCGCTCCCTGATCCAGTCGGGGTAATCGACACCGGATTTTTGCAGGTCCGTGGCGTTGGCCAGCGAGATGCGCGAAGTGACCTGATATTGATCGCCCTGCCGCAAGATGGTGCGGGAACGCAAGGAGGTGACGACCGTTCGGCCCTCCGGATCGAACACAGCGTCCACGAGCACGGGCCTGTCGGCCGTGACGACCCCCGGGGCGGCATAGATGAGGCTGGAATTGGGTAAATAATTCGTCACCGTCTGGGTGATGACCGTCCGCGCATTGGCAAACGGCACATTCAACGGTCCATCCTCGGGATAGTGAGGCTCCTCGCTGATGGTGCTGCCGGTGATATGCCATCCCCCATTCTCATACTTGTCGTACGTGACAGCCTGCCAGTACACCCCATAAGGCAATTCCCTGTCCACCTGAACGTCCATCACCAGCGTGTTGCCGACGGTGCGCGGCCCGCCCAGCACAAGCGTGTCCTGATAGGGGTCGCTCGCCCCCGCCGAGTAGGAACGTAACGAGGAAAACAGGCGCGTCCAGGTGTCCTGGAACGATCGCCACGGCCCACCCGCGCCGGAAAAAGCCTCGTTGAAAGACGCGTTGGCCGAAAGGCCGGGCAAACTCCAGGCCAAAACCAGAGCCAGAAGCGCGGCCAAAAACCCGGAGCGAACAAAATCGAAGCGGATGCCGCGGTCGTAGCGCACTGATCCGGCCCGCCAGCCGTTCTCCTCGGCTCTCAGATGAGTGACGGCCACAAAGATAAGAGCGAGGGGGATATAGATGGCCATATACGGCAACAGCGGCCGCGGGCCATTATAGTAATAGACGACGCTGAGAAGGACGACACCCGTGGGGATGACGACCCGCCACACATGCGAGCGGCGGAACGTATACCAGGCGGAGAAGTGGCCCAATATCCAGAATATGGCCGCGGTCTGGATGACGAATATGAGGCCGTCCCGGCTGATGCCGCCGCTGAAGGCTTTCCCCAGCCAATCGAGCTGACGGTTGATCATCTCCATCACGCGCAGTCGCCACGGCTCGTTATAGGGCAAAGTTGTGCCGACCAGGAAAAAGACAAAAAACAAGCCGTAGATCAGGGCAAAAAAGTGGACAGTCCGATCAGAGAAGGTGCTGTTGGCCAATAGCCAGCCCAAAAGCAAGGCCACAGTGGCGACGATGGGCAGCACGTGCATGCCGTCCATAAAATCGGCCTGGAGCACGGCCATGCTGGTGACGACGAGCATGGCCCATATCAGAAAGAAGGGTATCAAGCCTTGGCTTAATCGTCGTGTTGTTCCCATGAGTCGGCTATCCCGATGCGGTTGCGCATCCTGTCGTGGTGATGGGTTAGAAATAAAGGGCGGGAGATTCAGCCGCCCGAACTGTTGATATTCTATCGAGTGATCGGCGGATTTCAACCCCTCGGGGAGCGGTCATTCATAGCAGGCTCATCCCGATGTCTCAGGCGCCGTCTGCGTGTGCGCGGCTTTTTCCATCCTAATCCGGCGGATGATGTATACAACGTAGGCAATGCCCAGGCCGAAGGAGAAGATGAACCATTGAAACGCATAGTCGAGATGCGGGCCTTCCGAGAGGTCTACTTCCTTGGCCACGGGAATGGGCAAGGTTGTATTTTCGCCCTCAGGCGGCGTGAGTCTCACGTAGAAGGGCAGGAGCGTGTAGGGCATCCCCTCCTGAATCGCGACGATGTCAACCCGGAATAGCTCAATTCCGGTATTGGCCGGCACCACTGATTCGGCCGTTCGTCGCAGGAGGGTTTCAGTCAGGGCGACGTAGCCGTCGATCGATTGTGTGCCTGTGCCCTCGGCGAAATCATTGCCCGCGGCATACTCCGCATCGGGAATCCAGCCCCGGTCGACCAGCACGGCCAAATCCGTGCCGTCCAGCACAAACGGCGTGATCAGGTTGACTCCGGCGCGGCCGGACCAATTCTGCAGTTTCAAGACGCGCTGGTTGTCGAAATCATAATGGCCAGACGCAAAGGCATCGTAGTTGGCCAAATCGGCGGGCACTTCTCCGGGAGAGAGAGAGGCGTAGGTTCCGGCATCAGCGTTCAAATCGATAGGGGCGGATTCAATCGCGGCGATAAGCTGGGCATTGGCCGCTCGTCGCTGCGCCAAACGGTCGAGCTGCCAGAAGCCGAGGCGAGCAAACAGGGCCATGAGGGAGATCACGATGAGCGTGACCCACCACCATTTGCGACTGAACAATGTCCGCACTACCTCACCTGCAAAGGCCATCGTCACCTTCCCTTGCCCGCAGCCATACCCGGCGCGGCCAGAGCCTCATCCGAATGCCAGGGTCGGTCCTCCGGCTCAGGCTTCCGACCCTCACCGGACAGGATCATGAAAATAAGCGCCAGGGCGATCATGAAATACATCATGCTGCCCGGGATCCACATGATGACCCCGCTGATTCGTTGGTCATCCATCACGGATATTCCCCACAGTCTGGGCATGTCGCTGTAATAGCTGTAGAGCGGCTGCTGCGCGAAGGAGAGGACGATGCCCAGGGCCATGTTGGGCGGGATGGCGGCCAGGACAAAGGCGATTTTGGCCGGGCGGCTAAGCTCCTTGTGCAGTCGAGGCCCGGCTCCGGTCACCGTCCACCAGAAAAGCATCCCGGCGACGAACATCGAAATATGCTCGATGTCATGCACAAGCTCGCTGCGCAACGCCGCGTTGTACAGATTGGGGTCGTGCCAGCCGATGATGAAGACGATCATGACAAACCACACAATCGGCGGGCTGGTGACCTTGCGCAACGCCCGGCCGGTGACCGAGCTTTTGTTGAGAACCCGGTTCAGGGCATCCCCCACCGTCAATCGAACAGATCCGGGCAGGCCCCACAGCACAAACGGCATGGGGTTGGGCAACAGCAACAGGAATGGGGCCAGCATGATCAGCAGGATATGCTGGATCATGTGCACGAAGAAGAGTTGCTGCACCAGCACATCGATTGGCGACATCAGGGCAAAACCGATGACCAGCAGCCCGGAGATGTAGGAAATCGGCCGCCATGTCGCGCCCAGCGAGCGCCGGTTTTTGGGCGGGCCGCTGATGGCGCGCAGCCTTCTCCAGCCAATGACGAACAGCGTCCCCAGGATGAGCAGGCTAAGGATAACTTCGGGGCGCCAATTCCACGAGGAGAGCGCTGCCCGAGCGACAGGATTCATAATTGAATTGTAGCGGGTGTGTGTCGAAAAGGGGATCAATAAGGGCCACGGCTTACTCAACATTCAGCCGTGGCCCCGGACAAGAAAGGTATCAGCCGGCGTGACCCATCAGGTAGAGCGCGGGGTAGAAGAACACCCAGATGACATCGACGTAGTGCCAGTAGATGGCCGTGGCTTCAACGCCCCAATGTCGCTCGGCCGTGTAGGCTCCGCGGCGGCCGTTCCACCAGATGATCAGGATCAGCACGATGCCGCTCAGGACGTGGAGGGCATGCATGCCGGTCATGGCGTAGAAGATGCCGCCAAAAACGCCATCGCCCGGCTTCAGATGACCGAACAGCTCAATGCCGAACAGGCTGCCGCTTAGATTAAAGATGTTCCATTCCATGACGACGACCATGACGAAGAAGATCGCCCCCATCAGAGCCGCCAGCAAGGCGCTGCGCAGGAACTTTGGCTGGTCGCCATAGGCCACGGCGGTCTCGCTGCGGTACATGAAGAAGCTGCTGAGCAACAGGATACCTGTCGCAAGCAAGCCGATTTCCTGGCTCAACGCCGGGCGGGTATTGCCCCACAAGACGAATCGGGATGTGAAGAGGGCGCCGAACAGGAACAGCTCGGAGAACAAAAAGAGCCACAATCCCAACCGGTTGGAGCGGAGTTGGGTCGCGTAGGGTATCTCGTGGGCGTGCGCCTCATCGTGGGACGCGGGGGCTGTATAGGTGCTCATCTAGTGACTTTCCTCCCGCCATAACCGTGTAATGTGCATGAAGTTCTGAATGATCACCGCCGCCTTCACCAAGGCTATGATGAAGAGCAGGATCAGCGATCCCATGTAGACCGCCACAATGTATTCAACTGCCGTCAGGACGGCCAGGATGATCAAGGTGACCATACCCAGGCGGTAAGCGGCCGCTTTTCTGTCGTTCATCGTCTTGTCACTTCCTCCTGGTTAGTCGCCCGACGGCGCGGGAACGATGGAGCGGGTATAGACCGAATCGGCCAAACCATAATCATAAGGCTCGCCAACCACCTCGAACGGGACGGCGTAGTTGAACTCCGGCACCGGGTAGGGGATTTGCCACTCCGGCGAGCGCGACCGCCATGGATTGGGGTCGGCAATCGGCTGCGAACGGGCGCTGGAGATGAAATTATAGACCATGATCAGGACCGACCACCCGATGACCAGCGCGGCCAGGGTGATCAGGATATGGGTGGTGGTGATGCCCAAGGCCGGGTCATAATCGGCCACACGGCGACGCATACCCAACAGGCCAACGCTCATCTGGCCGATGCTCATCACCCAGAAGGCGGGCAACATGAGCCAGAAGTGCAATTTGCCGAGGGATTCCTTGTACATGCGCCCGGTGACTTTGGGGTACCAGTAATAGAAGGCGGCGAAAAGCGGGAAGATATAGCCGCCGAACATTGTGGCGTGGAAATGTCCGACGATCCAGTAGCTATCGTGCAAGTGCAGGTTGGTCGGCACGGTTCCCAGAATCGGGCCGGTAACGCCGCCGATCAGGAAAATCGAGATGGCCCCAAAGACGAACAGGAGCGGCGTCGGCGGGTTTTTGGGCAGTTTGCCCTCCCACATCGTAGCCACCCAGCTAAAGAACTTCACACCCGTGGGAATGGCGACCATCATGGTCGAGAACATGAACGGCACGCGCAGCACGTCGGCCATGCCCGAGGTAAACATGTGGTGGGCCCACACCAGGAAGCCGACGAGGGCGATTCCCAGACTCGAAAGCGCCACCCAGCGATAGCCGAACAACGGCTTGCGCGTGAAGACGGGCAGCAGCTCGCTGATGATGGCCAACCCCGGCAGAACAAATACGTAGACCACCGGATGTGAGTAGAACCAGAAGAGGTGCTGATAGAGAATGGGATTGCCGCCGCCGGCGGGGTCGAAGAAATTCAGCCCCAAAACTCGCTCGGCGACAGTCGCCGTGAGGGCAACGCCAACCGTCTGGGTAGCGGTCAACTGGATGATCGAAGCGGCGATTGCGCCCCAGACGACGATGGGCATGCGGAAAAGGGTCATCCCCTTGGCTCGCATCGTCGTCACGGTCACCAGCAGGTTGAGCGAACTGGCGATAGACGAGAAGCCGTTCATCCAGAAGCCAAGCAGGAAGAGAACCACCCCCAGAGGCGCGCGCAGACTCAGCGTGGCATAACCGACCCAACCGGTGTCCCACCCCCCGACAGCCATGCCGGACAGGATGATGATCGCCGACGGGATCGTGACCCAATAGCTGAAGGCGTTCAGGCGCGGGAAAGCCATGTCGGGCGCGCCGATCATCAACGGAACCAGATAATTGACGATGGAACCGACACCCAACAGAATGCTGGCGATCATGATGATGCCGTGGGCGCTGAACAGGGTGTTGAAGTCGTCGTTGGACAGCCACTGCATTCCCGGCTGCGCCAGTTCGATGCGGAACATGATGGCGAACAGGCCGCCGACCAGCAGAACAAGGACGCTGGTGACGCCGTACTGGATGCCGATGACCTTGTGGTTGTAATCGACATTGAAGTAGCGCGACCATTCCGGCTTGCCCTCGGGAGCGCCATGCCGCAATTCGGTCTTCTTGCCGACAATCCAGCGGAGCCAGTCGCCCAACACGCCGGCGGCCACCAGGAACCCGATGAGGCTGGTGATGGCC
>CAZZJN010000073.1:0-14758 GCA_964654505.1 uncultured Ardenticatenaceae bacterium
ATTCGTCATTCGTCATTCGTCATTCGTCATTCCTAATTCGCCCACTCCCCGCCCCGCATCACCGCCTCGGCCGTCCCGTCGGCGGCCAGCCCGTCCACGTCCACCGCGGCCGAACCGATCATGAAATCGAGGTGGGTGGCGCTGGAGTTGCCGCCCAGTTGGGCAAAGCCCTCCTCATCCAGCCCCTCGCCGCCGACGATGCAGTTCTGATAGGCGCGGCCGAGCGCGATGTGGCTGGAGGCGTTCTCGTCAAACAGGGTGTTGAGGAACATGATGCCCGACCGGGAGATGGGCGAGCTGTGGGGCACCAGGGCCACTTCGCCCAGCATGGCCGCGCCTTCGTCGATGGCGATCTGCGCCCGCAACAGCGCCTCCCCCTTCTCGGCCGTCAGATCGACCACGCGGCCGTCCCTGAAGGTCAGGCTGAAGTTCTCGATGAGGTTGCCGGAATAGTTGAGCGGCAGGGTGGCCCGCACCGTGCCGTTGACGCGCAGGCGATGGGGGGCGGTGAACACCTCCTCGGTCGGGATGTTGGCGATGTTGGTGATGCCCACGGCCGTCGGCGCAGCCCCGCCGATCCAGCGATGGTTCCGCGGCAAGCCCACGGTCAGGTCGGTGCCCGGGCCGGTGAAGCGCAGGGCGTCGTACTGTTTCCCGTTGAGGTAGGCGGAGCGGTCCAGCAGGTCGGCCGAATGGCGCTCCCAGGCGGCGATGGGGTCGGCCGCGTCCAGCCGCACGGTGCGGAAGATGGCCTCCCACAGCTTGTCCACCTGTTGCTCGGCCGGCAGGCCGGGAAAGACCCGCGCCGCCCAGCCGGCCGTGGCACAGCCGACGACGCACCAGTTGATGGCGTCGGCCGAGACGAGGCGTGAGACGGGCAGCATGGCCCGCCCCTCGGCGCTGCGCAGGGTGGCGATGGCCTGGGGATCGACGTCCCGCAGCAGGTCAGGATCGACGCCGGTTATCGATAGCAGAGCCTGGCCATTGCCGACATATTCCATCCCGGCCTTCACCGGCCAGTCGGCGACGGTCTGGAACGAATCGGCCAGGGCATCCTGGAAGCGAATCAACTGCAATTCGGGGTCCGACCAAATGACGTCGACCAGCGGCGACCCGGCGCGGTAGGCGTGGGCAGCCACCCGGCGCACCAGCGGGGCGGCCTCCAGCGGGGCGCGCACGCACAGGCGTTGTCCGGCACGCAGGTTCAGGCCGACCTTGACGATCAGATCGGCATAGGTATCGAGTTGGCGATCGAAATCGGGGTTCATGGGGGTGAAGCTCCTGTTAGAGATTAGTATTGCAAGGATACATCTATCCGCGCCGGTTGGGTAGGGGGATAACCGGCTGTGGCGCATCGAATTTCGTCTCCTCTAATATTTTATATAGCTTAATCTAACCGAATTCTAACGCCGCCTCCCTATGCTAAAAGATAGCCGGTGATACAGGGCACGACTCAGCCCGACCCAACGTCTCCGCAGGCGCAGGCCACAGCCTCCTCCCCCGCCACCGACCCGCATTTACCGCCGGCCGCATCGATTTGATGCGACCCGGCACAACAACCATGACAATTATTAACCCTGTTGGAGGTAATACCATGAAGTACCTGACTCACCGCAGCCCCGGCCGCCTTGGCTGGTGGGACGAAGACCCGTTTGCAGAAATGGAGCGCTTGCTCAGCACGCCGTATGGCCGCCGTTTGGCCCGCTGGGACGGCCCCAACGGCCGAAGCTTGCCGCTCGATGTTCTTGAGGACGAAGACGCCTATTTCGTCGAGGCTTCCATTCCCGGCATCGATCCCGATGACCTGGAGATCACGTTCAGCGATAATATGCTGACCATCCGCGGCCACATCGACCGCAGCGAGGACCGCGACGGCGACCGCTACGTCATGCGCGAGCGCCGGATGGGCCGATTCGCCCGCACCATCACCTTTCCCATGGCCGTCGATGACGCCCAAATCGAGGCGTCCTGTGACAACGGCGAGCTTTATCTGCGCATCCCCAAGGCCCCCGCGGCCCGCACGCGCCGCATCCCCGTGGCGCACGATGCGGCCCGCGACGGCCGCACCCACGGCGTGGGCGTCAAGCCCGACAGCGAGGGTTGGGTCGAGGGCCAGGCCACATCGGCCGATCGACCGTCGACCGAGAGCAACCGCCAGCGCCAGCGCTGGACCGAAGGCCAGTCTACCTACCCCGCCGACATCGGCCGCAAGGAGAGCGCGGGCTGGGTCGAGGGCCAGCAAACCATGCCCGGCTCCGAGGCTCCGACGAGCGAAGGATGGCTGGAGGGCGAGAAGGCGATGAGCAACTAGCGCTCGTTCCCCCCGGCAAGCAGCAACATGAAAAGGAGACAGCGTCGCTGTCTCTTTTTTATTGCGAGGGCCGGACTCCGCGGTAAGCGGGACGGTTTTTCGCCCGGTCGAGGGTCAGCGCCGGGTGGGAGGAGATAGGCGCGGGATCGGCCTCGACTTCGTCTTATGGTCTATCCGGTTTTCGCTATGATATACTTCCACAATTAAAAATCGAACCCGGGATTCCTGAACTCGCTTGCCTGAGTGCCGGCGGCGAGACCTGCGACCATTATCGTATTGCAACATCGACCGCGAAATCAGGGAGACAGCACGGCGGTAGATGCCGACACATAATCGAATAGACTTTCTTGCGGGATTGCCCCTGACAATTCCTCTGACACGGTGAGACCCATGTTCGGATTAATCGACTGGTCATTCATCCTCACACTGGCTGTTATCGTCTTCACGGCGTTGCTGGGGGCCTATATGCGCGCGCGGCATGAAGACCGCTGCCTGAGGGACTTCGACGGCTATCGGGTGACTGTGGAGCGCGACGGCCGTGGCATCATCTGGGGCGACCTGAAAGTCCACCCCACCGGGATCGAGCTGATCTATGGCGTCGACGTAAAGGACGACGATCACATGGAGACGAGCTACATCTATTACAAGGATGAGTTCGGCGATCTGCATGCGATCTACCGCCACGCGCGCGACCTGACGCCCGAGTTGCAGGCCCGCCGCGCCCGCAGTGTGGAGCGATCGTTACACCCCGGCCTGTTTCGTCGCGCGCGGCGCTCGCTGCGCAACTTCCTCAGCACGGCGGCCGACTCCTTCGCCGACGCCCTGACGATGACGATGGGCCGCATGCGCTACAAGGGGGCGAACCTGATGACCGACACCAGCCAGACCTATATGCGCGGCATCAGCAAGGATGTCTTCGGCTATGTCGGCACCAGTTTTGACCCCCTGTTGGAACAGTACATCGGCACGCGGGTGGTCATGGAGATGGTTGAGGACGGGGTGGTCCATGAGCATTCCGGCGTGTTCAAGGAGTACTCGGCCGACTTTCTGCAGCTTCTGGACGTGTTCTATCCGATGCCCCAGGAGGTGAATCTGGACGGCAAGACGGAATATCAAATCGCCGATAAGGTCACCATCACCCTGGCCGGTGAGGAGCTGCACATCCACAACAAGGCGGACCAGCCGCAATATCTGGAGCGGATCGAGGTGGGCGGGGAGGAGACGGAGCTGAACGCTATCCTGCCCGGCGGCGAGGAGATGACGGTGCCGATCGCCGCCGAGGGGAAGAAGGTTGAGCTGCATATGCGGATCGCCTCGCGGCTGGATATGATCGTGCCGCGGGCCGGCGCGCTGATTCGCCACCGGGCGGAGCGATATGACCCGGACTCGATCTTCGATGTCGGGCTGGCGATTGTGCGGCGGGATACAACAGACAGAGAGATCGACAAGCTGCGCGAGAGGCTGCGCTATACCCCCCAAGACGCCGGGGCGGCGGCCAAGCTGGGGGAGATGTTGCTGCTAATGGGCAACTTCAGCGAAGCGCGCCATTGGCTGATGGAGGCCAAGGAGCGGGCCTATCGCCTGCCGGACCACGGCAATCGTGTGGATCAGAACTTGCGGCAGGTTGAGCGCCACATCGGGCCGGCAAAAGAGACCAAGCCGGCGGCCGAGGCGCTGCAGGTGGTGACGGTGGAGGGGGAGACGGGTGACGAATCACGAGTGACGAATGACGAGTGACGAATGACGAATGACGGCCCAGACCTGTCAGGTTTGGGAAAACCTGACAGGTCTCAAGCCATCTTCTCCAGCAGCGCCGTGAATCGACCGAAGGTCACCAGCTTCACATCCATCTTGCCCGCCTGCAGCAGGGCGCTGTCTTCCACCTGCTCGAACCGATCGTAGGTGATGAAATCCGGCCGCGTCGCGTCGCGGACGGCCGCCCGGATCGTCCCAGCCCAGACCTTGTCGCCGTCCAGATGGTGGACGATGATGGCGCTGCCGTTGGGCAGGGTGAGTTCGGCCTTGTGCTCGCTCAGCAGGCGGTAGCCGGTGATGAGGTTGTCGGTTTGGAGGGTGGGGAGGGTGTCGGAAAGGGACATCATGGCGTCGATTTATACCACGCACCCGCCGAAAGCATATTCCGTACGGCGGGACAACCGGCTCGAGTGATTTTGCCCGGGCAAGATACGTGGTTTGCCGGTTGTCTGGCCCCTCTTGGGTTAACCCTTTTCTTTCCGCTCTGCTAGAATAGGGCTTCATGACCACGTCCCTGGAAACCTTGGCCCTGACCCTGCACGACATTGGCGCGATCCGGTTTGGGCGATTTCGGCTGCACAGCGGCCGCGAGTCGCGCATCTACATCGATTTGCGGCTGCTGGTGTCCTTCCCACAGGCGTTGCGCGAGACCACGGCCGCCTATCGGACGGCGCTCGACCAACTGGAGTACGACCTGCTGGCCGCCACCCCGTTGGCCGGGCTGCCCATCGGCACCGCCCTGTGCCTCGACACCGACAAGCCGCTCATCTACCCCCGCAAGACGGCCAAGAGCTACGGCACCGGCAAGAACATCGAGGGGCAATGGTCGGTTGGCCAGACCGTCGTGGTCGTGGACGATCTTGTCACGTCGGGCGACAGCATCCTGGAGACCATCGCCACGCTGAAGGCCGCCGGGCTGAAGGTGCATGACGCGGTGGTGCTCATCGATCGGGAGCAGGGCGGGCGGGCCACCATCGAGAGCCAGGGCTACCGCCTGCACGCGGTCACGCGGCTGCCCGAGCTGTTGGGCAGCCTGCTGGAACACGGCCGCCTCAACCAATTTCAGTACGACGAAGTTCTCGCGTCGCTTGGCTTAACATAATAATCGCGATCCAGCTACGGATCGCCCCGATATCACCACGGACTTATGTCTGTGAAATTGACGGCGCCCGGCGTCGCCATTTTTGAGGTTAACAAATTTGGGGTAGGGGCGAGGCAGCGGCGATATCATCACCGTTTGGTCAAAACGCCCCCATTCGCCGCTGCCTCGCCCTCTTCGCACAAGGGTCAGGCAACCGGGACGGGAGGTCGCGCGTATAAATTGAGATGGTTGCCCGGTGGCCTGACCCCCGCCACTTCCGACAATGGCCGAACGGCGCCACCTTTTAATACAACAGAGTGGGAGTTACCAATGGCTGATAACAAGAAAATTACCCGCAGCACGGCCCATAACGTGTTGCGCATGGAACAAAACCCCCTGGAAGTGATGTTCAAGCCGCGCAGCGTGGCCGTCATCGGGGCCACCGAGCGGACGGGCAGCGTGGCCCGCACCATCGTCTGGAACCTCATCTCCACCTCCTTCGGCGGCACCATCTTCCCCGTCAACCCCAAGCGC
This sequence comes from uncultured Ardenticatenaceae bacterium, assembly GCA_964654505.1. Classification (GTDB taxonomy): domain Bacteria; phylum Chloroflexota; class Anaerolineae; order Promineifilales; family Promineifilaceae; genus Promineifilum. The sequence goes on from CAZZJN010000073.1 coordinate 5,682, forward strand.
AACAGCATCCTGGGCATCAAGGCCTATCCCAGCGTGGCGGCCATCCCCGACCAGGTCGATCTCGCGGTCATCGTCACCCCGGCCAAGACCGTCCCGGCCATCATCCAGGAATGTGTCAACGCGGGCGTGCGCGCGGCCGTCATCATCTCCGCCGGGTTCAAGGAGACCGGCCCCGAGGGGGCGGCCCTGGAGCAGAAGATCCTCCAGATCGCCCGGACGGGCAATCTGCGCATCGTCGGCCCCAACTGCCTGGGGATCATGAACCCGGTCACCGGGCTGAACGCCACCTTCGCCAGCACCATGGCCCGGCGCGGCTCGGTGGGCTTCATCAGCCAGTCGGGCGCGCTGCTGACGGCCGTGCTGGACTGGAGCTTCCGCGAGAACGTCGGCTTCAGCGCCTTCGTCTCCGTCGGCTCCATGCTCGACGTGGGTTGGGGCGACCTCATCTACTACCTCGGCGACGACCCCAACACCAAGAGCATCGTCATCTACATGGAGTCCATCGGCAACGCCCGCTCCTTCCTGACCGCGGCGCGCGAGGTGGCCCTGACCAAGCCGATCATCGTCATCAAGCCCGGTCGCACGGAAGAGGCGGCGCGGGCGGCCGCGTCCCACACCGGCTCGCTGACCGGTGGCGACGAGGTGCTGGCCGCCGCGTTCCGGCGTTCCGGCGTCCTGCGGGTCGATTCCATCTCCGACCTGTTCAATATGGCCGAGGTGCTGAGCAAGCAGCCGCGGCCGCTCGGCCCGCGCCTGACCATCGTCACCAACGCCGGCGGCCCCGGCGTGCTGGCCACCGACGCCCTGGTGACCGGCGGCGGCAAACTGGCGCCGGTGTCCGAGGCGGCCATGGCCCAGTATAACGCCCTGCTGCCGGCGGCCTGGAGCCACAACAACCCCATCGACATCCTGGGCGACGCCGACGCCGAGCGCTACGAGAAGGCCATCGAGATCGCCATCAACGACGCCGACAGCGACGGCACGCTGGTCATCCTGACCCCGCAAGCCATGACCAACCCCACCGAGACGGCCCGCGTGCTGGCCGACCATTTCGCCCGCCCGGCCGGCCACGCCTACGGCAAGCCGATCCTGGCCTCCTGGATGGGCGGCGAGGAGGTCAGCAGCGGCATTGCCCTGCTCAACAAGGCCAACATCCCCACCTTCGCTTATCCCGACACGGCCGCGCAGACCTTCAATTATATGTGGCGCTACCAGCGACGGCTGACCGCGCTCTATCAGACGCCGGAACTGGCCGAGGATTTCGGCGAGACGGGCTTCAAGCACTACCTGACGCGCGAGATGCTGGACCAGATCCGCGCCGGCGGCCGCACCATCCTGACCGAGTATGAGTCGAAGCAGGTGCTGGAGGCTTACGACATCCCCACCACGCCGACACGACTGGCCCACAACGCCCGCGAGGCGGTGGAGATCGCCCGCGAGATCGGCTACCCGGTCGTCCTGAAGCTCAATTCGGAGACCATCACTCACAAGACCGACGTGGGCGGGGTGCGTCTCGACCTGTCGACCGACGACGAGGTGCGCCATGCCTTCACGACGATGGAGGCGGCTGTGGCCGAGAAGTTCAGCCCGGCCGATTTCCTGGGGGCGACGGTGCAGCCCATGCTGAATCTGAAGGAGGGGTATGAGCTGATCGTCGGCTCCAGCCCCGACCCGCAATTTGGGCCGGTGGTGCTGTTCGGCACGGGCGGCACGCTGGTGGAGGTGTACAAGGACCGCGCCCTGGCCATCCCGCCGCTGAACACGACTCTGGCCCGCCTGACGATGTCGCGCACGAAGATCTACGAGGCGCTGAAGGGGGTGCGGGGGCGGCCGCCGGTCGACCTGGCCGAGCTGGACAAGATCATGGTGCGCTTCAGCCAGCTGGTGGTCGAGCAGCGCTGGATCAAGGAGATCGACATCAACCCGCTGTTTGTCTCCCACGAGCAGATCATCGCTCTCGACGCGCGGGTGGTGCTCTACGAGCCGGAGGTCAAGGAGGAGGAGCTGCCGCGGCTGGCTATCCGCCCCTATCCGACGCATTATGTCAAGGAGTTCCGCAACAAGGTCAGCGAGTCGTTCATCCTGCGGCCGATTCGTCCCGAGGACGAGCCGAAGATGGTGCGTTTCCACGAGAAGCTGAGCGAGGAGAGCGTCTATCTGCGCTATTTCCGGGCCTTCAATCTCGACCAGCGCGTGGAGCACGAGCGGCTGACGCGCATCTGCTATGTCGACTATGACCGGGCCATCGTGCTGGTGGTCGAATGGTCGAACCCGGAGACGGGCGAGCAGGAGATCGTGGCCGTGGCTCGACTGACGCGGCTGCCCAACCCGGAAGAAGCGGAGTTCGCCATGCTGGTGCGCGACGACTTCCAGCGGCGCGGAGTGGGCACGCACCTGCTGCAGAACCTGCTGACGTTCGGCCACGATGAGGGCATCAAGCGGGCCGTGGCCTGGATGCTGCCCGAGAATCGAGGCATGATCGAGATCAGCGACAAGCTGGGCTTTACCATGAGCCGGGATGAGGATATGGTGAAGGCTGTTAAGGAGTTATAGGTTTGATGGGTTTTCATTCCGCCAATATTTTGCTGCACATCCCCGACGGCTTCCTGCATTCGCTGGTGGCTATCGCCTGCTGGCTGATCGCCCTGCCGGTGCTGGGGATGGCCGTGGCCAACACGCGCCGCGACCTGGACGAGCGGCTGGTGCCGCTGGCGGGCATCATGGCCGCCTTCATCTTCGCCGCGCAGATGCTCAACTTCCCCGTGGCGGGGGGCACGTCGGGCCATTTCATCGGCGCGGCATTGGCCTTCATCGTTCTGGGGCCGTGGCTGGGGCTGCTGGCCATGACCGCCGTCATCGCCGTCCAGGCGCTGCTATTCCAGGATGGCGGGCTGCTGGCCATGGGGGCCAACATCCTCGTTATGGGCATCGTGCCCGGCTTCACCGCCTATGCCGTCTACCGGCTCGGCCGGGGGCGCTCGGCCCGGGTGCGCCCGGTGACGGCCGCCGCCGCCGCGGCCTGGCTGTCGGTCATGATGGCCGCGCTGGTCACGAGCTTGCTGCTGGCCTTCAGCGGGGCGAGCGCGCTGGCCATCGTGCTGCCGGCCATGCTGGGCGTCCACGCCCTCATCAGCATCGGCGAGGCGCTTATCACCATCGCCGCCCTGTCGTTCATTCGCGCCGCGCGGCCGTCGCTGCTGGAAGAAGGCGCGCCCGCGGGGAAGGGCGGTTGGGTCGTCGGCGGCATCGGCGTGGCCCTGCTGCTGGTGCTGGTCGCTCCGTTCGCCTCCGGCCATCCCGACGGGCTGGAGTGGGTGGCCGGGAACACCGGCTTCCTGGATTCGGCCCAAAGCGCGCCCTATAGCCTCCTGCCCGACTACACCATCCCCGCGCTGGGCGGGACGGGGCTGTCGACCATTCTGGCCGGGGTCATCGGCGTGCTGCTCGTGGCCGGGCTGGTGTGGCTGGTGGCCCGCCTCCTCCGCTCCCGCGCGACGTCGTGACCAGAGAAGGCATCCGCTGACAGGCCCTGTAATCGATGAGATCGGCCGCCCCTGCCTCAACCCATGAACGCCCAAACCTTTGATCGCTATCTGGAGCGTGGTGGCGTGGTGCATCGGCTCGACCCGCGGGTCAAGGTGCTGGTCGTCCCGGCCTTCATCCTGTCGCTGGCCCTGCTGCCCGACGGGGCCTGGCTGTCTCTGGCGGCCGCGTTCGCGCTGGTCATGCTGGCCGCCCTGGCCGCCCGCATCTCCCCCGGGCTGGTCATCCGGCGCTCGCTCATCGGGCTGCCCTTTCTGGCGGCGGCCGTCACGCTGCTGTTCACCGTGCCCGGCCGGGCGCTGTGGTCGGGGCCGTGGGGGCTGTCGATCAGCGACGCCGGGCTGCTGCGCTTCAGCGGCATCGTCGCCCGCAGCCTCATCTCTATCCAGGCCGCCGTCTTGCTGACGGCCACCACCCGCTTCCCCGACATCCTCCATGCCCTGCGCCATCTGAAGGTGCCGGCGGTGCTGGTGTCGATCATCGCCTTCATGTATCGCTACCTGTTCGTGCTGGTGGACGAGGCGGAGCGGCTGATGCGAGCGCGGACGTCGCGCAGCGGGCGGCGGCCCGGCCTGTCCGGCGGCGGCTCGGTCCGCTGGCGGGCGGCCGTGGCCGGGCACATGGCCGGGCAACTGCTGGTGCGCAGCCTGGACCGCAGCGACCGGGTCTATCAGGCCATGCTGGCCCGCGGCTATCGGGGTGAGATGCCGGGAATGACCCCCCACGCGATGCGGCCGATCGATTGGGTGGTCCTGGCCGGGTGTCTGGCGGCCGTCGCCGGGTTGCACCTGCTGGTCTGACCGTTGGTACCATCAAATGCTGGAACCGATCATCGCCATCGACGACCTGACCTACGCCTATCCCGACGGACAGGAAGCCCTGCGCGGGGTGTCGCTGCGCGTCCTGGCGGGTGAGAAGGTGGCCCTGGTGGGGCCGAACGGCGCGGGCAAGAGCACGCTGATGCTGCATCTCAACGGCATCCTCGGCGGGCCGAACTCGCCGCTGCGCATCTGTGGCCTGCCGCCGATGCGCGAGCATCTGCCGACCATCCGCGGCCGCGTGGGGCTGGTGTTCCAGAACCCCGACGACCAGCTGTTCTCGCCCACGGTCTTCGAGGACGTCGCCTTCGGACCGCTGCATCTGGGTCTGCCCCATGACGAGGTGCGGCGACGGGTTGAATGGGCGCTGGAGCGGGTGGGCATGAGCGGCGCGGGCGAGCGACCGGCCCATCATCTCAGCGTCGGCCAGAAGAAGCGCGTGGCCATCGCCACCGTGCTGTCGATGGAGCCGGACGTGCTGGTGCTCGACGAGCCGACGGCCGGGCTGGACCCGCGCGGCCGCCGCCAACTCATCGGGCTGCTGCGCGAGCTGCCACAGACGATGATCGTCTCCACCCACGACATGCGGCTGGTGGCCGAGCTGTTTCCGCGCATGGTCGTCATGGACGACGGCCGCGTGGTCGCCGACGGCCCCACGGCCGCTCTGCTGGCCGACGGCCCTTTTCTGGAGGCCCACGGGTTGGAATCTCCCTATACGCCCCCGGCGCCGATCAACCCCAAATAGCCATCCGGCCGGTTAATTTTCACCGGACACCGGTCGAAACAGAGACCGTGAGCCGGGGCATTGGCGCATAGCGTATGGTAAATGTGACCTACGGGGGATTGTAACCCGCTTCGTATTCCTATATACTACGATTGCCTATTGTTGAGTTCTCACCACACATGAGGTCAACAAAGGATTTGACTTTCAGGGAAAGCCGCGCGGGAAGTCATCATGCTCAACACAATGGATCTTCCCCATACCTTGCAAAAGCAGACCATTCTGGCCCTGAACAAGCTTGGCCGGACGGTCACATCCAGCCTGAAGCTGGAGGATGTCCTGGAGCGCATCATGCTCGAGGTGACGGATCTCCTCCAGCCGGAAGGGGTCGCCATCCTCATGCCCGAGGGCGCGGACCAGCTCAAGTTCGTCGCCGTCCACGGCTCCGGCGCGGCTCGCCTCATGGGGGTCACGATGCCCCGCGACGACGGCGTGGCCGGTTATGTGATGCGCACCGGCGTGGTCGCCTGGATCAACGGCCGCGAGAGCAACATCCCCGGCCTGGCCATCTATCGTGAGGTCGAGGACGTCAGCGAATTCCACACCCAATCGCTGCTGGCCGCGCCCCTGCTGCGCGAGGGCAAGGCCATCGGGGTGCTGGAGGCCGCGCACAGCCGGCCCGAACAATTAACAATCGACAGCTTGCCTGCGCTGGCGGCCGCGGCCAACTGGGCGGCCATCGCCATCACCAACGCCCAACTCCACGAGCAGGCCCAGCGGCTGCGCGAGCAACAGGCATCGCTGGAGGAACGCGCCCGGCTGGCGCGCGAACTCCATGACGTCGTCACCCAGTCCCTCTACAGCATGTCGGTGCTGGCCGGGGCGTGGCGGCGGCAGATCGAGTCGGGGCGGCTGGAACCTGACAAGGAACATATCATCGAACTCGATGAACTGGTGCAGCAGGCCTTGCGCGAGGTGCGGCTGCTGGTCTATGAGCTTCGACCGACGGAGCTTGAGGAAGAGGGGCTGCTGGGCGCGCTCTTCCGTCGTCTGGAGACGGTCGAGCGACGCGCCGGAATCGAGGCCCGACTGATTGTGACCGACGAGAGGGACCGGGTCACGCCGTCGCGGATGGACGGCCGCGCGGCCACGGCCGACTTCTATCACCTTCCGCCCGTGGTCGAGCTGGAGCTGTTCCGCGTGGCCCAGGAGGCGTTGAACAACGTCCTGAAGCACAGCGGAGCCAAAAACGTCATCGTTCGCTTGCAACTGGGCGAGGAAACCCTGTCGATGGCGATCGAGGACGACGGCCGCGGCTTCGACCCCGACACAGACCCGGAAGAGATGGGCTTCGGCTTGCTGGGCTTGCGCGAGCGGGCCGAGCAGCTGGGCGGTTCGGCCCGGTTCGAATCATCGCCCGGCGCCGGCACAACCATTAGAATTTATGATATTCCCTACCGGTTCCCCAAGGCCGAGGAGATAATACCATGATGACATTCAGCCCAATTTACGATCATCGACAAACAAACCGAATCAATGTATTGATAGCTGACGATCACGCCATTGTGCGTCGTGGGCTGCGCACACTCATCGCCGGGGAGCCTGACATGGGCGTGGCCGGCGAGGCGACCAACGGATTTGAGGCCGTGGACCGCACGCGCGACTTGCAGCCGGACGTGATCCTGATGGACCTGGTGATGCCCGGCCAGGGCGGCCTGGAGGCCCTGACGCAGATCAAGTCCGAGAATCCCGACGCCCGCGTGCTGGTGCTGACCAGTTTTGGCGATAACGAGCGCGTCTTTTCGGCCATCCGGGCCGGGGCCGCGGGCTATCTGCTGAAAGACGCCTCACCCGAACAACTGTTACAGGCCATCCACGATGTCTATAACGGCGAGTCGCACCTGCACCCGACCATCGCCCTGAAGATGCTGCGCGAGCTGGATAACCCGACCTCGTCCGGCGACCAGGCGCTGACCGACGACCCGCTGACGGATCGCGAGGTCGGGGTGCTGCGGCTGGTGGCTCAGGGGATGAGCAATCAGGAGATCGCCGCGCTGCTGTCCATCAGCGAGCGCACCGTGGGCAACCACATCGGCAGCATCCTGCGCAAGCTGCATCTGGCCAATCGCACCCAGGCCGCGCTCTATGCCCTGCGGCAGGGGCTGATCGACATCAACAACGGCGGCGGGAGCGCAGTCGCCTGACCGGGCCGATCGGCGGTCTGATCGTCGGTTTGGTCCTGCTGAAACAGGAGTATTTTGTTTTATGGCGAAGCCGGTCATCCTGACCCTCGATGACGAACCCCAGGTATTGAACGCCGTCGGCCGCGACCTGCGCGCCCATTTCGGCAACGACTATCGCATCGTCAGCCTCAGCAACGGCAAGGCTGCGCTGGAGGCCCTCGACCAGCTGAAGCAACGCAACACGCCGGTGGCCCTGTTCCTCGTCGACCAGCGCATGCCGGAGATGACCGGCGTGGAGTTTTTGGCCGAGGCGCAGCGGGTCTTCCCCGACGCGCGCAAGGTGCTGCTGACGGCCTACGCCGACACCGAGGCGGCCATCGCCAGCATCAACCGCGTGGGCCTCGACTACTACCTCATGAAGCCCTGGGACCCGCCGGAGGAGCATCTCTTTCCGGTGCTCGATGATTTGCTGAGTGACTGGTGGGCCACTCATCCCCTGCCTTTCGAGGGGATTCGTGTGGCGGGCACGCTGTGGTCGCCGTCGTCCCACCACGTCAAGGACTTTCTGGCCCGCAACCGCATCCCCTACCAGTGGCTCGACCTCGACAAGGACGCCGACGCCCGCGCCACCGTGGAGGCTCTCGCCGGCGGCGGCGGGGTGAAGCTGCCGGTGGTCTTCTTCCCCGACGGCACGACGCTGATCGAGCCGAACCTGACCGATCTGGCCGTGAAGGCGGGCTTGCAGACCTCGGCCACGGCCCCGTTCTATGACCTGATCATCATCGGCGGCGGCCCGGCGGGGCTGGGCGCGGCCGTCTATGGCGCGTCGGAGGGGTTGTCGACGGTCATGATCGAACGACAGGCCACGGGCGGCCAGGCCGGAACCAGCTCGCGCATCGAGAACTATCTGGGCTTCCCCAAGGGATTGAGCGGCTCGGACCTGGCGACGCGAGCCGTGGCCCAGGCCCGACGGCTGGGAGCGGAGATATTGACCGCGCGCGAGGTCGTCGGCGTGCGCGTTGAGGATCCCTACCGCTACGTCATGCTCAACGACGGCACCGAGTTGGGCTGCCGGGCGCTGGTGGTGGCCGGGGGCGTCACCAATCGGAGACTCGACGCGCCGGGGGTGGAGCGGCTGACCGGCGCGGGCATCTACTACGGCGCGGCGCTGACCGAGGCCGCCTTCTATCGCGGCGAGCATATGTGCGTCATCGGCGGGGCCAATTCGGCCGGGCAAGGGGCGATGTTCTTCTCCCGCTACGCGTCGAAGGTGTCGATGCTGGTGCGCTCCTCATCGCTGAGCATCAGCATGTCGCAGTATCTCATCGACCAGATCGCCGGCACGCCCAATATCGAGGTGCTGACGCGCCACACGGTGACGGAAGTCCACGGCCAAAACCGGCTGGAGGCGATCTCCGTGCTGAATCAGACCACGGGCGAGATGTCGCGCATCGACACCCCGGCGCTGTTCCTGTTCATCGGCGCGGTGCCCCATAGCGCCTACCTGGCCGGGGTCGTGGAGCGCAACGCGGCGGGCTTCATCCTGACCGGGCCGGACCTGATGGTCGACGGCAAGCGGCCGAAGGGCTGGAAGCCGCAGCGCGACCCGTACCTGCTGGAGACGAGCGTGCCCGGCATTTTCGCCGCCGGAGATGTGCGCAACGGGGCGACGCGGCGGGTGGCCGCGGCCGTCGGCGAGGGCGCCAACGTCATCAGCCAGGTTCACCAATATTTGCAGACGGTCTAGAATAGGCGCTGGGGGGATTATCCTTCCCGGCCTACCACCCGCGGGAAGATGGCGTGGGCGAAGGC
>CAZZJN010000074.1:0-14703 GCA_964654505.1 uncultured Ardenticatenaceae bacterium
GGAGGCCAGGTCGTCGGCGAGCCCGCCGGCCATCTTGGCCATGAGGTCGGCCGTCGCCAGACCGGGCATGATCTCGCGCAGAGACTCAAGTGATAGCATCTCAGTATTGATGCCCACGCCTTGCTGCATCTTCACATTAGCTTCCAGGCCGGCGCGGTTTTCGGCCGAGACAAGAGCTACAAAACCTGTTTGGCGGAAGCCGCACTCGCCGCCGACGCGTTCCTCGAAGTCGGCGAAAACGCCCAGGCTATAGAGGGCCATCCGGGCCGTCAATTCGTTGGAGTAGTGCTGACGGATAATGGCCGATGATTTGCCGGTGGGGCCATCACCGATGTTGTCTTTCTCTATCAAGGCAACCTTGACCCCGCGTCGGGCAAGTTCGAGTGCGGTGGAGCAGCCGTTGATGCCTCCACCGATGATGATTACGTCAAATGTACCGCTCATGGTAATTCCTCACTATTAGGGATCGAAGTATGGCCGAAGTATAGCCAAGATCCGGGCGAGGCACGAGTAACACCGGTACCTCTTCTGCTAGGAGGCCCCCTTTACAAATCGATCAAAAAAGTCCAGCGTTCGACTCATCGCCGTGTAGAAATTAACGGCGATATTATGGTTGTCGTTCTCGTAGAGAAACAACTCGGAATACTGTCCGGCGGCTTCCATCTCAGCTTGCAGCAGCGTTGACGCGGCCGCGGGAACGGTCTTGTCGGCCGTTGCGTGGTGAACCTGCAACGGTCCGGAGAGATCCGCCAGGAAGGCATTGGCGGAGATCGACGCCCAGAAGGTGGGGTTTTCTTCCGGAGAACCATAGGTATCGAACAATTCACTGCGCCAGCGGCTCAGACGGGGCGGGAATGGCGTAGTGGAAGGCGAAGGAGAGGCTTCGGCCGTAGGCTCTTCTACCCCGGCTGCAACGGCTGTGGCTGTGGCCCCCACACGGTTAAACAAGTCGGGGTAATCCCCCACAACGCCGCCCCAGACGACCCCGGCCTTGATCTGATCAGAGATGACCATCGCCCGCAAGGTGATATAGCCGCCCATCGAATGGCCCCACATGCCGATCCGGTCGGGGTCGGCTTCGGGACGCGCAGCGACGGCCGCCATGGCGTTCAGCACATCAACGGTATAGTCAGGGCTGCCATAAGCACCGCGAGCTTCCCCTTCCGAGTCGCCATGGCCGCGATAATCGGGCCGAAAGACAATATAGCCGCTTCGAGCCAGGTAATCCACATATTCCACGTATCGCAGCGTGGTTCGATATTCGTCGGGAGGAATGTAGCCATGATTGAAGATAATGACCGGCCAGCCCGTCGGTGGGGGGTTACCCAGAGGGATCGTCAGCAGGCCGAAGATAGTGTTGCCATCCGACTCATAGGCGGCGATGTAGCGACTGTAGTTCTCGCCCGCCTCCAGAATCGTCTCGATGGTCAACGGTTCGGCATCGTATTCCCGCCGACGCATGACTTCGATCATTAAGGGATGCTCTGGCGTTGGGGTGATCGTCGGAGTCGGCGTGCGTGTTATAGTTGCCGTAGCCGTGGCTGTCGAGGTCTCCGTGGGTGTGACTGACGGCGTCGGAAACCCCGTCGCGGCCGCAACTACCAGCGACGTCACAACGGTTGTCGTTTCTGCCGGCATCGGCGATTCCGCCGGCATCGGCCCGATCACTGCCGGGGACACAATGCATCCGACCAAAACAAACATCAACAGCAATAAAGCCGTTGACCATTTAAATCCTGAAAAAAGTCGTATCATCCGGGAAATCCAATCCGTCTATACGTCAAATCACCCCAGGACGAGCCGACCTACTTGCGTCGTTCACGAATGAAAAGATAGCCGATTACCAATAGCGGCACGACGACGCAGGGGATGAAACCAACAATGACCAATAATGATGATATTCCGCTAACTTGCATGAAATTTCTCCGCTTATGAGCCGGATGAGAACCAGTATAGACAGATCGTCGCCAAAAGTCCCGTTCACCTGGCGATTCCTTGCCGGAGGCGTGACCGGATGTGACAATATAAAAGATGTCAGTAATGGGTGACGAGTTTATATGACGTTATTATCCTGGAATAGCGGATCCCTGTCATGAATGAATTCTATGGGCAACCCACAGGCCGCATCGAGAACGATGCGCTAATCCTCGACTATCTGCTCGAGGCTGGTCCTCGCATCGTCCGGCTCATCCCGAAAATCGGCGGCGAGAATCTGCTGGCGGAGACGCCAGACTTTACGCTGGATTCACCCCACGGAACCTTCCGGTTGTGGGGCGGCCATCGACTTTGGCACGCGCCGGAGTCGGCCGCCCGCACCTACATTCCTGATAGCAATGGAGCGAGAGCAACAACGCGCTACCACGGCGTCACCCTGTCCTATGACGAACCACACACCAGGATCGGCAAGGAACTGGAGGTGACACTTCACCCGACTGACGGCCACGTTCGACTCATCCATCGCCTTACAAATCAGGGGCTTTGGCCGGTGGAACTTGCACCGTGGGCCATTACCCAACTCCGCCCGGGCGGTACGGCCATCCTGCCGGTGAGCGACCTGAAGGAGGATGATGAAGGCCTGTTACCCAACCGGCTAATCGCTCTGTGGCCCTATTCGCGTTGGGATGATTCGCGCTTCCGACCAAACGAGGATACGATAGAGATCGACGCGCTGCCTGTTGGCCGGCCGTTCAAACTCGGTACAATGAACCGCGCCGGGTGGATGGCCTATCGTTACAATGGCCTGATCTTCACCAAACGATGGCAGCCGCAGCCGGAACAACCACACGTCGATTTCGGCTGCAACGCTGAGATATACGTCAATGACAGCCATTTGGAACTGGAGACACTCTGTCCATTAACACGCCTGGAGCCGGGAACAGCGGTTGAGCATGTGGAGGAATGGGAGATTCATGTGGCAAATTAATCGTATTACAGCATTTCTCTCAGCCCGCAGCACCCTCAGATGGAATATCGCTGATGAATAACTTACCTGAATTTGATCCGGCACCACAGAAGGCGATCATTGTATTCGGCCGTCCCAACTGTCCCAGCGTGCCGCCAATATTGCGACTTCTCGATGCGGCCAATGTTGCCTACGATTATGTCAATATTCGTGAGGACACCGATGCTGCCGCGCAGTTACGGGCCATCACCGGCGGCTTCGAGAGTGTGCCCACGCTGATCTTCCCCGACGGCCGCACGCTGGTAGAGCCGGGGACGATCAAGTTGCGACAAATTCTCCAGGAGGGTGCGCCTGAGGGGGTAGAAGTCGTAACGACAGGCGAAGCTGTTCGTGCCGGGTTAAGCAATCCGGTCTACATCATCCTGGCATTGATCGCTCTGGCGCTTATTATTGCAATTTGGTTGACGGGTTGATCCCGATCTTCCCTCCCGCATTAATCTCCTGACACCACTCATAGAGCTATAACAATGAAAAAGCCGCTTTCACTCTTGTTCCTGCTCGTGATCGCATTATCGGTTACCGCCTGCTCCGAGCAATCACGGCAAGCCATCGTCGGTTGGGTTCGCGACAGCGGCGCTCCAGCAGCGGCTGAAGGTGCGCGTATCGCCCTGACGGCCGCGGCCGAGGCAGCCGGCACCAATGTCCCCGTCGCCCAGACCGCCGCGGCGATGGCCGTCTCAACCGGCGCCCCAATCGCCCGCACCCTAGTAGCTGAAGGAGTGCCGCTAGCGGGAACATTGGGCGCGGAAGTTCTGGCCACCGGCGGCCCAATCGCGGGGACGGCCGTCGCCGGTGGTCTTGACGCATTGGGCACCCGCACAGCCGAGCAGCCCGGCTATAGTTGCCCTGCCGGTGATTTCACGGTCAACACCGATCTCAATGGCGCGGTCGATATCAGTGGCGAACAACTCGACGCCGCCATCGCCGCTACCGTGCCCGGCAGCCCTCTCATCGGCCTGGGACGATCGTTCGTCGATGCCGGGCGGGCTAACAACGTCAATGTCTATTACATCGCCGCCCATGCTGCCTGGGATTCAACCTGGGGTACCAACGCCGTGGCCACCCGCAAGAACAATTTGTTTGGCTATGGCGTGACCCCTTCCTGCCCCTTCGATTGCGCTGTCCCGTTCAATACACAGCAGGAATCGATCGACTTTGTCATCCCCTTGATCAAAGCTGATTATCTGACTCCCGGCGGCCGCTTTTACAACGGAGGCACACCAGCGGGCATTGGACCTATCTACTCCGGCAATCCCGGCTGGGCTGAGGGAGTGGCCACGATCATGACCTTGCTGCGCCAAAACACACCCTGTCCATAGCCGCAGAAATCATTTTTTTCTGAAGAGCAGGCAATATTCCCCTTTTCTATTACTATCCGACCCTTTCCTTATATTCTGCTAAAATCGTTCATCCAACATATTCGCGGCGAGCCGCCCGGCCGCTGCCAACAGGAGAGATGACATGACCCACCATATCCCGCAAACCATGGGCCAACAACACGGCCGCCGCTCGTGGGCCGAGCCATGGAAAATCAAGATGGTCGAGCCGCTGCGCATGATCACCCGCGAAGAGCGCCAGGCAGCGGCCGAAGGAGCCGGTTACAACACCTTCCTCTTGCGTTCCGACGACGTCTACATTGACCTTCTGACCGACAGCGGCACGAGCGCCATGAGTGACCGCCAATGGGCAGGTATGATGCTCGGTGACGAAGCCTACGCCGGCAGCCGAAACTTCTATCATCTCGAGGATGCCATCCAGACCTATTACGGCTATCGCCACATCCTGCCGACCCATCAGGGGCGCGGGGCGGAGCATCTCATCAGTCGCGTAGCCATCAAGCCCGGTCAGTACATCCCAGGTAACATGTACTTCACCACCACTCGCCTGCATCAGGAGATGGCCGGGGGCATCTTTGTCGACGTCATTATCGACGAGGCTCATGATCCGGAAAGCCTCCATCCTTTTAAGGGGAACATTGACCTGGGCAAGCTTGAGGATCTCATCAACACTCACGGCGCGGCCGCCATCGCCTATGTCAGCCTCGCCGGCACGGTCAACATGGCCGGAGGCCAGCCCGTCAGCATGGCCAACGTTCGTGACCTGCGCGCATTGTGCGATCGTCACGGCATCAAGCTTTTTCTCGACGCCACGCGCATGGTCGAGAACTCCTTCTTTATTCAGGAGCGCGAAGAGGGCTACGCCGGGAAATCCATCGCCGAGATTTTGCGTGAATTCTGCGGCTACACAGATGGGGCGTGGATGAGCGCCAAAAAGGATAATCTGGTCAACATCGGCGGTTGGCTGGCTGTCAACGATTGGGATCTGTTCGAGGAGCTACGTAACCTCATCGTCGTCTTCGAGGGACTGCATACCTATGGCGGCGCGGCCGGCCGGGATATGGAAGCCATGGCCATCGGCATCACCGAATCGGTACAGGACGACCACGCGCGGTCGCGAGTCGGGCAGGTACGCTACCTGGGCGAATTGCTGGTCGAATGGGGAGTGCCTATCGTCCAGCCAATAGGCGGCCACGCCATCTTCCTCGATGCGCGCCGCTTCTATCCCCATATCCCACAAAACCAGTTTCCGGCACAAACGCTGGCGGCCGAACTTTACCTTGATTCCGGCATTCGCTCCATGGAACGAGGCATCGCCAGCGCCGGCCGCGACCCTCACACCGGCGATCATTACTATCCCAAACTGGAACTGACGCGGCTGACCATCCCTCGTCGGGTCTACACTCAGGCTCACATGGACGTGACGGCCGAGGCGGTGAAGGCTGTCTACGATGCTCGCGAAACAACCCACGGCCTCAAGATGGTCTACGAGCCAAAATATCTGCGCTTCTTCCAGGCTCGCTTCGAGCGGCTTTAACCGACAAGACCTAATGTAAAACGAGGCGCACTGGAGTGCGCCTCGTCTATTTAATCAGGGATTCCCTTAACTCGTCACCGACGATTGGCCGTTACCTGTTCCGCCCATACTTCTCATGACTGCTGACCCAGTCCGAGGATGAAATAGCGGCTGCCAACGAGATCTCTCCCGCCAGCACCACCCCGGCGATGATCTCCGCCAGCTTATTCACCTTGCCTCTGCCCACACAACCCAGCGCATGCAAGCATTCCTGTTGCGTCGCCAATCCCGTGCCACCGCCATAGGTGGCCACAATCAGCGACGGGATAGTGATTGACAAGTAAAGGTCACCGTCAGCCGTCAGCTCGGGGTAAATAATTCCCGCGCTTGACTCCGACACGTTGGCCACGTCCTGACCCGTGGCGATAAACATAGCCGTGATTCCATTGGCCGAATGTAGCCCGTTATTGTTGGCTCCGCTCAGGATGGCACCCACGTTGGCAATACCCGCGTGATAGAAGAGATTCTCCGGTTCCACCCGCATATGCTGAATGAGCACATCGCGTTTGATCGTCGCCTCGGCTACAACCCGCTTGCCCCGCGTGCGCATCACGTTCACCTGCGACGCCTTCTTGTCCGTCGCCAGATTGCTCTCCAGATAGAAGTGCTGCACGCCGTCGTAATGATCCAGAATCCAGCTACAGGCGGCGAACGTCGCCCGGCCAACCATGTTCTGTCCGGCCGCATCACCTGTACTGTAATTGAAGCGCAGATAAGCCAGTTTGCTCGCCAGGTAGTAGTCGATGTACTGCAGCTTGGCTACGCTCGAAGTCGCCTCAGCTTGCTCACGGATCTCACCCAGATTGGCTTCCACCCACTGCACGAAATAGCGAGCCTCCCGGGCATTGTTAAACACAAATACGGGCGCGCGCTGCATCGAATCGCCGATGACTGTGCATGTCACTCCGCCTGACAGGTTCAGGATTTTCATCCCCCGGTTATAACTGGCGATGAGCGTGCCTTCCGTAGTGGCCAGAGGAATGATGAAATCCCCCTTGGCGTGCTCACCATTGATGGTGATTGGCCCGGCAAATCCCAGCGGAATCTGGGCCACGCCGGTGAAATGTTCGGCATTGCCGGCCGTCATATGCGGGTCAAATGAATAACGCGCCGTATGTTCCAGCGTCGCACCGGTATACTCTTCAACAAATTTGCGGCGTTCTTCGATTATGCTTTCACTGTAATCGTCAGCGTGATCGCGCGGGATCTGGACCTGCTTCGGCTTTTCCTCAGTGATGGCATCATCGACTTTCAGCTTCAGCTTGCCGAATGGCTGAGCTGTGAAGCGTACTTCAATCTCGTGCTTACCGATAGGTAAAGGATCGATAGCGGCCACGACATCTAGCGTTCGTCGCAGCGGAAACTCGAGGGGAGAGGCTGCCAGTTGGTCAGGCGTCAAGCGTGTGCCGTCCTCCAGCCGAATGGTCACATCCGACAACGCCACTTCATGGCCGTCGAACTTCAGTCCCGTCAGGCCTGTAAGCGTCGTGTCATTCAGCCTGTTTTTCATCGAAAACGTCACGCCATCGGCCGTGTTTCTCAGGCTGCCAAAGGTATGCAATTGCTTCAAAACCATGCTGGGAATTGGAATCGCCATAATCGATCTGCCTCCTCAAATATGTGATCTGTCGGTGCTGTCAGCCAATCCACTCGCGCCGGTGTGACCATGAGCCGGGGGCCTGCGTCACGGATTGACGTGCGTAGGAGTGTAGCGACAAGCGCTGAAAACGCCAAAATACTGCCAAAATAAAAAAAGGCCCCGAGGGGTTCCTCGGGGCCTTAAAGGGGATCTAAGAGCTAATTGCCCACAGAGAGCGTGCTGACACCAACGCCCAAGCGGACAAATTCGGACGACACCCAACCAGTTTGACCGTTGGCGGTGACGATCTGTACCCAGGTGCTGTCGCCATTGCGAAAGCCACTCAGTGGCCGGATCTCACACGGAGCCATCGTGCCCATTGGCTCGAATTGCGTGCCGGGACCGCGTCGGATGTTCAGTCGGATGGTGGCGATACTCTGGGCAGTATTACCGGTTGGCGCCGTCGAGCAGCCGGTTCCCCCAGTAGGAGGCGCCGGCAAAACACTGCCTATACCGCCGGAGACAGTGATCAGGTCGGCATTAAAGAAGCCGGGGCCGGAGGCGTTGTAATATTCGATGACAACGGTCATAACCCCACCATTCCAAAAGAAGTCGGCCGAAGAGGCTGTGGAAGCCTGATCGCGCCAGTTATCGACGATGAGCCTGCCGTTGATGAACAATCGCGAGCCATCGTCGCTGGTGAGAACAATGCGATACTGACCGGGCAGAGCGTTGATCTGTCGCGTCCATCGCACAGACCAGAATTGGCTGTTGACGCCTGGCCCGGGCGAGTTGGTGCCCCAGTTGTTGTTGATATAGCGATCATCGCGCACCAGCACGGGAGTCCCTGCCAGATCGGGCCGGTTAAAATATTGGGCCCGCCAGTTGGGGAATTGAGCCCCGCTATTGCTGGAGCCGGAGGTAATCAGGTCCCAGCGAAAACGCGCCACAGCCTGGCCGCCCGCCTCGAAATAATCGATGCGGATATCGTGATTGCCATTCATGAAGCGGTCGAAGGACATCGTGTGCTCCTGGCTATTAGTCCAGGAGTCGACCACGAGCTGATTATCGATCCAGATACGCATGCCGTCGTCCATCGTGGCGAAGAAACGATAGTTACCGGCCGGAAAGTTGACGTTGCGTGTCCAGCGAGCCGAGAAATTATCACTGTTAATGCGCGGATCGGGTGAGCCGCTGAACCAATTGAAATCGATGGAATTTTCCCAACGGGTCACCACCGGGGTACCGCTGAGATTGGTATTGTTCCAGAACAAGCCCAGCCATTGGGCATCCTGAGCTTTGGCCGATTGGCCACTCGCCGCAATAAGCACCAACAGGGCGCCGACGGCCGCGAGCATCAGCACGCGGCGAAAATGGGAAATGGTCATAGGTACTCTCCTCACGGTAATCCGGCCGAAGATATTAGGACCGAGCCGGGCTGATTCTTAATATAATGGGTGATGGGAGTAACGTCAAGAAATGAACAGCGGCGTGTTCAGTGTAGTTATCCTGTCCTTAAGAAAACCTCTATAAATGGGCCAGTTAACCGGCAAATTCGCAGACCTTTCAGAGGAATATGAACTTCATTAATCATACCTGGTTTTGGGCTCGGTAATCGGCGATTTGCTGCCGCAATGTCTGGCGATTTGTCAGCGCGGCACGGGCAGGCGCAACCAGGTTAGCCTCATAAGCCGCGGCGGTCATGCCGACCTGATCGGCGACCGTTCGGGCACGACTGAAAGCCTCATCGCGCACAGGCCTAACCAGGATGCGTGTCAGGGCCGGCTCGCCTTCGATTCGCCGTAGCCAGACATTCAGCGGTTGGGAGACATTGACATCGAGGCCACTCAACGTCGCCGGAGTCTCGGCCAGCAAGGACGTGATCGCAGCCATGACATTGGCAGCCTTGTCGCCTGCGCCAAAGGGTAGCCACTTGCGCAAGCCCTCAAACCACGACGCCAACATCTCGAAGAAATCGCCTACGCGGTCTACGGCTTGTCGTAATCGATCTTCCACCTCGCCATAGAAGTTGCGCAGCTTCATGCCTTGAGCCTCCGCCCATATGCGGCCGTTCTCAAGCAATGGCAGATGAGCTTCCACCTGCCCCAGCGCCAGATCGCCCGCGTCCAGCCCAGCCACCAGCGACGGCACACCTCCAGCCAGCTCTGCGAACTTCTCACCCACCGCGCCAAGACCATTCTCGATGATGTCGCCCATGTCGGCCGCGTCGAGTTGCTGATAAAGCGCCACCAGGCCGCCGAGAACGCCAAGCCGATTGCGCGCCTCGTCCAGTTCCAAAGATAGCGTGTCGCGGGCAACCCGCCCCTCCCCTTCGGTCGACTGCAAGGCGGCCAGATCACGTTGCAACTGATCGTTAGTCGCCTGAAGGCGCATGACCTCAGCCTGCGATGCCGCCAGCCGGGCCAGCACGTCATCGCCGGCCGTCGGCTGGGCGGGGATCATATCACTGATGATCGGAGCAGATGTGGGATAGGCGAGCGGCAAGGGTTGGCCGGTCGAAATGACCGGCGCATTCTCGAAACGTTTGAGATAGGCCGCTCCACCGCCGGTAGCCACGGCTGCAGCCACGGTTACGCCGGCAAACCGCAAGAAATTGCGACGAGAGATGCCCTCGGGTTGTTGTTGATCGGTCATAGTTACCTTTACGAAACTTTTAATGAAATGGCGCAAAGGGGCAAGGATGCTAACCGGATTCCAAGATCGCCGTGGCAATCAAGAACCCGGGCCACACTCTTATATCAACCGTTATTCTTTAGTCCATTCGTCACTATAGCCGAACTGTCGCAATTGGTTCGGATCGTGTCGCCAATCCTTCGATACCTTAACCCACAACTCCAGGAAAACCTTGCCACCAACCAGGGCCTCAATCTGTTCGCGGGCGGCCGCGCCAAGAGCTTTCAATTGCGCTCCTCCCTTGCCGATGACAATGCTCTTGTGGCTATCACGTTCGACAAAGATGTCAGCATTGATATAGGTGATACCGTTGTCGCGCTCCTTGAAATCACGAACGCGCACGGCCGTGCCGTAAGGAACTTCGTCGCGCAGTTGCAGCATGATCTGCTCGCGGATCAGTTCAGCGGCGATGACCCGTTCATAGACGTCTGTGATCTGGTCAGCCGGATAGTAGCGCGGCCCCTCCGGCAAAGCAGCCACCAGCCGATCGAGCAACTCGGCCACGCCGTCGCCGGTGAGGGCCGACACATGCAGCCAGCCGGCCGAACGCAACAGCGACACATAGGCCTCGGTGCGTTGCAGTGCCTCACCCGGGGATACCGCATCGATTTTATTCAGCGCCATGATGACCTTCCTCCCGGTCTCGGCCAGGCGGGCGGCAATTCGGCGGTCGTCCTCACCCGGCCACTCATCCATGCCTACCAACCACAATATGACATCGGCATCGTCCAACGTCTCCAACGCAGCCTGCATCATATACTCATCAAGATCATGGCGCGGGTCGTGGATGATGCCCGGCGTGTCGATGAAGACCATCTGATAGGTCGGCTCGGTAATGATTCCCAGTTGGCGGGTGCGGGTAGTCTGCGGTCGGTGGGTGACGGCGGCGATCTTCTGCCGCATGAAAGCGTTCATCAGCGTGCTCTTGCCCACATTCGGCCGCCCGACCAGGGCGATAAAACCGGAACGGTGACCTTCCGGTATGTCGATTAAGTCTTGCTCTTGTTCGTCGTTCATTATGATTTAGGATAGTAGCCGATAATCGACTTGGTTTCGAGGTACTCCTCCAGCCCCCACTCGCCTTGTTCGCGGCCGTTTCCCGACTGCTTGTATCCTCCAAAAGGCACATCATAGGGGCCGGGTGCGCCGTTGAGATGCACACTGCCGGCGCGAATCCGGCGAGCCACTCGGCGCGCCCTCTCCAGGTCACCCGACTGAACGTAGCCGGTCAGACCATAAGGTGTGTCATTGGCAATTCGGATCGCATCCTCCTCGTCTTTATAGCCAATAATAACCACCACCGGGCCGAAGATCTCCTCGCGAGCAATGGTCATCTCATTGTTCACATGAGAAAACACAGTAGGCTTAACATAAAAGCCGCGCTCCAGGCCATCGGGCAGGCCGGGGCCGCCACATTCCAGGCGCGCGCCTTCCTCAATCCCCTTCCGGATGAGGTTCTGGACCTTGTTCCATTGAGCTTTAGAGGCGACCGGCCCTATCTCCGTATCGTCCGCCACCGGATCTCCTACCTTGATGGCTAGAGCTGCCTTTGCGGCAATGGCCGCAGCTTCGTCCAAAGATGACATAGGGACCAGCATCCGCGTCGGCGCGTTGCACGATTGGCCGGCGTTGCGGACACAGACGCGCACGCCCCCGGCAACAACCTTCTCCAGCCGGGCATCGTCGAGGATGATATTGGCCGCTTTGCCTCCCAGCTCCTGGGTCACGCGCTTCACGGTCGGAGCCGCGTTTTGAGCCACCTGCACGCCCGCTCGTGTGGATCCGGTGAACGAGATCATATCGACGTCAGGATGCTGGGCCAATGCAGTGCCAACGCCGGCCCCATCACCGTTCACGAGATTGAACACACCTGCCGGGACGCCGGCTTCATCCATGATCTCGGCCAGGATGATGGCATCCAGCGGGGTGATCTCCGATGGCTTCAGTACCATCGTGCAACCCGCGGCCAGCGCCGGGGCGACCTTGGAAACGACTTGATTAAGCGGCCAATTCCAGGGGGTGATTAGCGCGCAGACGCCAATCGGCTCGCGCACGACACGACTGCGCCCCACCTCTTTCTCCCACTCAAAGCGCTTTAACGCTTCCAGTGTAGCCTCGAACTGTCCCAGTCCCGAAGGTGCCTGGGCATTGCGTGCCAGTGATAAGGGTGCGCCCATCTCTCGGGATATGATTTCGGCCAGTTCCGGCATGCGTCGGTTGTAAACGGCGATGATCCGCTCGAAGAGGCCGACTCGCTCGGCCACTGTCGATTGCGAGTAGCGGTCGAAGGCCGCCCGCGCGGCAGCCACGACCCAGTCTACGTCGGTCTCGTCGCCCAAGGCGATGGAGGCGATCACTTCTTCGTTGGCCGGGTTTATGACCTCGAGGGTATCCCGGCTGTGGGGTTCAACCCAATGCCCATTGATATAGAATTTGCGCTCATTCCGCATGGATTCACCTTTAGATATAGAGTTGTTTAATTATCTGTGCGGACGAGTATCAGGATACAGCGACGTCATGATTTAAATACCTCCCCGTCAACGAGCCTTCTGCGATTAGCAGCGCTTGCGGCGTGCCTTCGAAGATGACGCGGCCGCCCTTACTGCCCCCTTCCGGTCCTAAGTCAATGATCCAG
Source organism: uncultured Ardenticatenaceae bacterium (assembly GCA_964654505.1). Taxonomy (GTDB): domain Bacteria; phylum Chloroflexota; class Anaerolineae; order Promineifilales; family Promineifilaceae; genus Promineifilum. Next base: position 12,784 of record CAZZJN010000074.1, read on the forward strand.
TCTGCGTTGCGGATCACATCCAGATTGTGCTCGATGACGATCACTGTGTTGCCTGCATCCACGAGGCGATTCATGATCGCCAGCAGAAGGCTGATGTCGGCCATGTGTAGCCCGGTCGTCGGCTCGTCCATCACGTAGATGCTGCCCTTCTTGTGCAACTCCCCGGCCAGCTTGATGCGCTGACACTCCCCGCCCGATAGCGTGCTGAGTGGCTGCCCCAGCGTCAGATAACCGATGCCCACATCAACCATCGCCCGCAGCTTGGCAGTCACCTTGGGGAGGTCGAAGAAATCGAGTGCTTCCTCCACGGTCATATTCAGTATATCGGTGATCGTTTTGCCGTCGAGCTTATAGTCCAGCACCTCGTCCTTAAAACGACGCCCTTCGCAGACTTCGCAGATGGTCTTGACCCCGTCTATGAAGCCCAGGTCGGTGTAGATGATCCCCGCGCCGTTGCAATTCTCGCATGCTCCCTCGGAGTTGAAGCTGAACAGTGACGCACTGACGCCGTTAGCTTTGGCGAAGGCGGCTCGCACGTCGTCGAGGATGCCGGTGTAGGTGGCCGGGTTGGAGCGGCTGTTTGCACCCACGGCCGCCTGGTCGATGACGATCGCGTCCGGGTGGTGCCGCAGAAAGGTCTGGTTGATGAGCGAACTTTTACCGCTGCCGGCCACGCCGGTGACGACCGTCAGCACGCCCATGGGCACGTCGACGCTCACGTTTTGCAGGTTGTTGGCGCGGGCGTTGCGGATGGGCATCATCCCTTTCGGTTGGCGGAAGTGAGGCTTGATGGGCAGGACTTGTTGCAGATAGCGACCGGTGAGAGTGCCGGATTCGATCAGGCCCTCAAGCTTACCCTCATAGACGACCTCGCCGCCAGCCGCGCCTGCCTGTGGCCCCACGTCGACCACGTGGTCGGCGATGGCGATCACCGCCGGGTCGTGCTCCACTACCAGCACCGTGTTACCTTTGTCGCGCAGCTTCTGCAGCAGCTCGTTCATCAGATGGATGTCGCGCGGGTGCAGGCCGATGCTCGGCTCGTCGAAGATGTACATGATATCCATCAGGCTGCTGCTGAGCTGTTTGACGATCTTCACCCGCTGCGATTCGCCACCGGACAGGGTATCAGTGGGGCGCGAGAGGGTCAGGTATTCCAACCCGATGTCGATCAGATGTTGCAACCGCTCGGTCAGCGTGGCGATCATCGTGGCGTTGACGGGGTTGTCGATGGCGTGGATCACCTCGATCAGCTGCGATATTTCCATCGCCTGCAGGTCGGCGATGTTGTAGCCGTTGATGCGGCAATTGAGCGCCGCCTGGTTGAGCCGCGCGCCATGACAGGCGGAGCAGGGGCCTTCGGTGATGTAGGGGGCGACCGTCTTCTGTGTTCGCTCCGAAATGTTGGCCGTGTCCTGCCTGATGTATTTGCGGGTGAACTTGGCGACGACCCCCTCGAAGGTCAGGTTGATCGTTCGGCCGCCGAACTCCGTCTCCACCTTGATCGGCGGGCTATTGAGCAGGCGATCCAGCTCCTCGGCCGGGTAGTCGTCGAGCTTCCTGTCGGGGTCGAACAGGCCCGACTGCACGATGAAGCTCCAGTCCCATTTACCCACCGCGTAGCCGGGGCCGAGGAGCGCCCCCTCGTTGAGCGAGAGCGATGTGTCCACAAAGCGCTCCATATCGACGGCCAGCTTGCGGCCGAGGCCGTTGCATTCGGGGCACATGCCCTGCGGGTCGTTGAACGAGAAGGCGTTGGAGTAGCCGACGAACGGCCGGCCGACGCGCGAGAACAGCAGGCGCAGCACGGAGTTGATGTCGGTGATGGTGCCGACCGTCGAGTGGGAGCCGCCGCCCATCCGTTTCTGGTCGACGACCACCGGCATGGACAGATTGGCGATGGCGTCGGCGTCGGGGCGGCCA
>CAZZJN010000075.1:0-12875 GCA_964654505.1 uncultured Ardenticatenaceae bacterium
CGCGACATCTGGCTCTCGGCCGCCGTCTGGCCAACCTATCAGGACAAGTGGGGGTGGGGTTACAGCCAGGGTTATAGCGACTATTATCAGGACTCGCGCGCCTGGGTCAGGGATGGCTATATCGACGCGCTTATGCCGATGATCTACTCCGACACGAAGCCCCCCGGCGAAAACCCATTCCCCTTTGAAAAGTGGAGGATACTGGCCCAGGACTTTCAGGAGAATCGCGCCGGGCGATATGCTATCCCCGGCATCGGTGGCATCGGGGAGGGTTTGCTCTCCTTCGACGACGTTGTCGATCGTATTGAGGCGGCGCGCGCCATGGGAACCGCCGGCCATGTCATATTCTCCTATGGGGCGCTGCGGGATAACAACTACTTCGACGATCTGGCTGCCGGGCCGTACGCCACACCCGCGGCCGTGCCCGAAATCACCTGGCACGACTGACGGCCAATCCGCGCAATTCCAAAGATGAGCCATCACACCACCCAAGGCGACCGGACGGCCGAGCTACGCAAGCGCGCGACGTTGCGCGAGTATGTCTTCACTTCCGATACGCCCGTCATCGGGGGTCTCGTCGCCCGACTGCGCGAGGCCTGGAACAGCGTCGCCACCCGCCCGCAGGTGAGGCCGCTGATGGAGCAGCAATCCGCCTTCAACCGGGCGCTGGCGGATTGGCTGGAGCGGCCGCCGGGCCTGCCCGAACTGGACACACGCCTTGCCGAACAGGATCGCCATGTGACGCGCCTGTTCAACGCCGTCGGTACGGTCGAAGCACAAGCGGCCTTCCGGCAAAAGACGCCGGCCGCGGGTCGCCACCGCCTGCGCCTCGCTTATTTCAGCCCGATGCCGCCCGACCGCAGCGGCATCGCCGACTACAGCGCCGAATTGCTGCCCCATCTGGCGAAACTGGCCGATGTCACCATCTTCACAGACGATCCCGGCACGGCCCAATCATCCGGCCTGACGGTGCGGCCGACGAGCGACTACCCTCATCGGCGTCGGGAGTTCGATCTGCCTCTCTATCAGATGGGCAACAGCGCCTTTCATGAGTCGATGTACGACTTGCTGGTGCGCTATCCCGGCGTAGTCATGCTCCATGACTACTTCCTGCACCATTTCATCCGCCACCATACGGCGGGGCACGACGATTGGACGGCCTACGGCCGCGAGATGGCCTACTCATTGGGCAGCGACGGCCGCGCCCTCGCCCAGGCCATCCATGCGGGTCGTTCTGAAGCGCCTCTGTATGAGGAGACGTTGAACCGCAGGTTGCTCGATGCTTCCCTGGGGTTGATCGTCCATAGCCGGTACGCCGCCGAGCGCGCCCGGCGACAACGTTCCGACCTTCCGCTAGCGGTCGTCCAGGCGCTCATCGAGCCACGTTCCGGCCGCAGCTTGCGAGATCGCCTAGCTTTGCCGGATAACGCCGTGCTGTTCGGCAGTTTCGGGCAGATCACGGCCGAGAAGCGGATCGACCTGGCCCTTCAGGCATTTCAGCGCGTGCGCCGGAACCATCCCGCCGCCCACTACCTACTGGTCGGGGAGACGCGGCCGGACGTCGATTTGCCCGCGCTGCTGGCCGAATACGAGCTGGCAGATGCCGTGCATCAGATCGGCTATGTCGCCAATCTGGCGGAGTTTGTGGACTGGATCACCACGGTCGATGTCGTGGTCAATCTGAGACAGCCGACGGTTGGCGAGACATCGGCCATAGCCCTGCGCGCCATGGCTGCTGCCCGGCCGCTCATCGCCTTTGACCATGGCTGGTACAGCGAGCTGCCGGACGATGCGGCCATGAAAACGGCCCCGGGCGACATCGACGCCTTGCAAGCAGCCATGGAGCGTCTGGCCGCGTCGGCCGGGACGCGCCGATCAATGGGCGCCGCCGGTCTGGCCTACATACACCGCCATTGTCTGCCGCAACACGTCGCCCGCGCCTATATCGATTTTCTGTATCACGTCCTGGAGACGGTCGGGCATGGCTGACATGGCTGATTGGCTGGGTCTCCTGCTGTTGGCCGCCCTGATAGTTCTGTCGGGGGCGCTGCTGGTGCTGAATTTCTTGCCCCGCCGGGCGCGCTGGGGTCTGCCGACGGCTTTTGCCGCTCTGGCCCTGGGCGTGATAGCTACGGGCTGGTTGGGCCTGATTCTGGCGGAGTTTGGCTGGTTCGGCCGTTGGCATCTCGCGGCCGCCCTGGGCGTTCTTAGCATAGCGCTGTTCATCCGCTTGCGTCTGTCCGGCAAGCTGGCCGGGCCGGACGACGCCCTTCCGGACGAGCCACGCTGGGCCTCGTGGGAATGGGTCATGCTGGCCGTGTGGCTGGCGGCCGCCGTCTGGCTCTTCTTCCGGCCGCACGAATACGTGTACGGCGGGACTGATGCCGGAGTGTACGTCAGTCTGGGGGCGGAAATCTCGCGTAATGGCGGCTTTCGGCTCGTGGATGAGACCTTTGCCGCGCTGCCCCCCGAGTTGCGGGCGGCCGTTGTTCGCCCATTGCCCAATACGCCGGGCACGACCTCCTACCTGTTCCCCGGCTTTTACGTCACCGACGCCGCCGCCGGTCGCCTGACGCCGCAGTTCTATCCGCTCCATCCGGTGTTACAGGCCGCCGTCTTCGGCGCCGCGGGCGGGGGCGCACCGGGCGTTCGGGCCGAGTTGTTGCTGGTCGGCCTGTGGATGTTGCTGGGCACATTGGCCGTCTACCTGACGGCACGCGAGGCAGGCGGGCCGGTCGTGGGGGCGCTGGCGCTGGCCGGCCTGAGCCTCACGGGGTTGCAGGTGTGGTTCGGCCGCTATCCGACCAGCGAGAGCCTGACCCAATTCATGCTATGGACCGGGCTATGGGGCGCGTCGCGCTGGCTGGGCGGGCGTGGGCCGTCGGCGTTGTGGGCCTTCGTCGCCGGCTGCGCCTTCGGGGCGGTGTTTCTGGTGCGAATCGACAGTCTGGTCATGCTACCCGTCTTCTCGATTTTTCTCGTCTGGCGCTGGGCCAGTGGCTGGCGACGGGCCGATTCGTGGTTTGCCCTGCCCTTCGTGGCGCTGGTCGTCCATTCCCTGCTGCACGGCCACTTCCTGAGCGCGCCCTATTTCTACGAGACGGTGGGCTATGGCGTATTTCTGCTGCAACGCGCCTGGCCGGTACTTCTGGTGGCGATCCTCGTCGCCACGGCCGTCCTGTGGTGGCTGGCCCGCAACCGCGACCGGCTGCACGCCCCGGAAAAGCTCAGGCGGCCGTTTCTCATGGCGATAGTCATCTCGCTGCTGGCCTACGCCGCCTATGGCTGGTTCATCCGCCCCGAACTGGCGACGACCACGATGCGACCGGACGTGTTCAGCGGCGGCGAAATCCCGGTGACGAACCACGAGAACTGGCTCCGCCTGGGCTGGTATCTCTCGCCGGTGGGGGTCTGGCTGGGCGTCCTCGGGGGTTGTCTGCTGGTGTGGCGCGTCGAGCGCCGGACGGTGTTGTTGGTGACTTTCGGCTGGCTGTTTTCTATCGTGTACCTGTGGAATATCAGCGCCAACCCGCACCACGTCTATGTCATGCGCCGCTATATACCCGTCGTCGTGCCGTTCTTCATCCTTGGTGGGGCCTGTCTGTTAGCCTGTCAGGGATTTTCACGCGAGAGATGGAACGCCCGGCTCGAAGACCTATTGTCCAGACTGCCCTATCCAGCCGCCCCGGTGATCATGGCCGTCTTCGCCGCCGTCTGGCTGGCCGGGTTGGGCTGGCACGCGCGCGGGCTAATATCCCAGGTCGATAACCCCGGCCTGGTCGAGCAAATCGACAGCCTGGCCGGGCAAATGCCGCCCGAGGCCGTGCTCCTGTTCAACGATCCCGCGCCTGTCGGGCAGGGAGACATCTGGGGCACGCCGCTCAAGTTCATTTTCGGCCACGACGCCTTCACCCTGCGGCAGCCGCCGGAGGCCATAGCCCCCTCGTTGGTTGAGACGATAAAAACGTGGCAGAATAGCGGTCGAACCGTCATCTGGGTCGGCGACACCGGTTGGCTGGATGAGGCGTCTATCCCTTATCATACGGAGTTGGTGACCATGAACCGCGAGCATCTGGAAAACAGCTATTTCTACAGACCGCAGGCTATCATCCTCGACACAACGGTTCTGACGGTGAACTACCTGGAGTCAGACTGAAATGGATCGCAGCGAAAGCGGTGAACAATCGGCCGAGGCCGTCGATATCGAAAGCGTGATGCAGGAGGTGCGCCGGCAAATCCTGGAGCGCCAGCTGCCCGGCCAACTGCACCTTCCCGACAAGGCCGCCAGCCTCCCGCCGGAATATTATGAGCACCTGTTTCGGGCCGGGCTGGCCCAGAGCAAGGTAGACGTGGACGTACTGGTGACGCCAAGCTCGGTACCGCTGCTTGGGCCGCTCATCGATCGCCTGCGGGTGAAGGTCCACGAGCTGGTGATTTTCTATATCAACCGCTTCGCCGAAAATCAGGCCCGGGTGACCCACCATATGCTCCAGGCGCTGGCTGTGCTCGGCCGCCCGGAAAACCGCACAGGAGCGCCCGGCCAACTCCCCGCGAGACAGGCCGGACCGTCCGCGCCGGTAGATAATCGCGCCACGCTGGACGACGTCCTGGCCGGCTATCGGCTCCTCCTCGGTCGCGAACCGGACACCAGCGGCTGGGATTACTGGTCGGATTTGGTAATGAACCAACCCGTGCCGCGAGCCTTTCTGGTGGACACCTTGCTTAACAGTCAGGAGTTCAAGGGCTTGCAGGCGGATCGGTTTCGCCCCACGCTTGTGGAGTTGCCTGACTTCAAGCTATATGTGCGCCTGAATGATATCTCCATCGGCGCGGGAATTGCGCGTGATAAAAGCTATGAGACCCATGTCAGCCACGTTTTGGAAGAACTCCTGTCTCCCGGCATGACGTTCGTCGACGTGGGGGCCAACATCGGCTACTTCTCGCTCCTGGCGGCTGCGCGCGTCGGACCCGAAGGTCGGGTGTTTGCTTTCGAGCCAAACCCGGCCAATGGCGAACTGCTGCGGCAGAGCGCGGCCGCCAACGGGTTCGAAGCGATCATCGACCTTCGGATCGCCGCCGTGGCTGAAGAGGCCGGGATGCTCCGTTTTGTAACGCCGGGCGTCGACAGCAACGGCATGATCGTCGGCCTGAATGAATCGGCCGCGGTCGATCTGCCGGCGGTCGAGGCAGTAACATTGGATCACGCGCTGGCCGACTGCGACCGCGTGGATATCATCAAGATGGATATCGAGGGCGCCGAGGCGCGAGCCTGGCGCGGGATGCAATCCATCATCCGTCGCCACCGACCGGTCATGTTGTTTGAGTTTTCGCCGACGCTGCTGCGTCGGACCAGTGACGTTGACCCTGCCGCCTTCCTGGAGGATGTCCGGTCCGAGTACGATCTGTACATCATTTCCACCAATGGCGCTGTGGCTCCCAGGCCAGACAGCGTCGCAGCCATCGTGGAGCAGCACGCCGCCGCCGGACTGGCTCATCTTGATATCCTGGCACGGCCGCGAACCCAGCTCCGGTGATCGATCATCGTCAAGAGGCGACGCTTCAAACACCACACCTGTTTGTGAAAGCTATGAATGAATCGGAACAGCGACCCACAACAAACGCCCCCTGGCTAACCATCCACGACGAGGAGATCACGTCGGAGGAGCTTGTCAGAGAGGTCGAGAGGCGGGTGGCCTTGCGCCGCGAACAACTGGGCGGCGTAAACCTGGTTTTCCCCACGTTCGGCCACGTGTCCACCTTCCCTGAACCGACCGGGGACGCACTCAACCCGCAGATCTTCTATTACCTGAAGCAAGCCAACCAGACGCCCTCTCCCGCCGTCGAGCCAATCCTGGCGCCGTCCCCGGCCACTCAGACGCCCATCCTCGGCCGCCTCTGGGGCCGCATCCGGGGCGAGATGCATAATCTGGTCCTGTTTTATGTCAATCGATCAGTGAGCGACCAGAATCGCCTCAACGTCAATCTCATCAGCGCCATGAACGAGATGACCCGCGCGCTCCAGGATCAGCAAGCCCGGATCGAGACCCTGCAAGACGAAGTCCGTCGCCTGACCCGGGACCCGGAACAACCACCCCAATGAGACGTGGCGCTCTTCACCAGTTTCTGACGGGGGCCACGGCCGGTGACGCCATCACCGATCAGGCCTTGCTGATGCGCCGCTGGTTGCGCGTCCTGGGCTTTAAGTCGGAGATCTACGCCTGGCACATGCATCGCAGCATGAGCGAGGAGATCCGGCCGATATCCACCTACGTCCGCGGACAGGGCGAGGAATGGGGCATCTACCATCACAGCATCGGCTCCGAAGTGCCGGACTTTCTGGTTCAGCAGGATTTGCGCCTGATCCTCGTATACCACAACATCACGCCGCCGGAGTTCTTCGAGGGCAGCGACCCGCTGCGCGCTCACCTGGCCCGGCTGGGCATGCAACAACTGGCAACGCTGCGGCCGAAGACCGAGCTGGCGCTGGCCGTCTCCGGCTACAACGAAGCCGAACTGAAGCAGGCCGGTTTTGAGCACACCGCCGTGCAACCCATCTGCCTGCGGACGGAACAATACGACATGCCGCTCAACCGGCAACTGGCGGCCGAATTGACCCATCCCGGCCCGCGCTTGCTCTTCATTGGGCGCCTGGCCCCCAACAAACGGCAGGAGGATCTGGTGAAGCTCCTCTACTGTCTTCGCCGCGCGCGACCGCAGGCGCATCTTTACCTCATCGGCGACCCCTGGGAGGTCGGCTATGACCGCTGGGTGGAGCAGTTGGCCGATGATCTGGGCATCCGGACGGGCGTGACGCTGGTCGGCAAGGTGTCACAGGAAGACATGGTCACCTATCTTCGGGCGGCCGACATCTACGTCTCCATGAGCGAACATGAAGGGTTTGGCGTGCCTCTGATCGAGAGCATGTATCTGGGCTTGCCGGTCGTGGCCTATGGCGCGGCGGCCGTCCCGGAGACGATGGCCGACGCGGGCGTGCTGTTTTCCCGCAAGGAGTACGAGTCCCTGGCCGAGCTGATCGATCTGCTGCTGGCCGATGAAGCCTTGCGCGGCCGAATCATCGAACGACAGAAGGCTCGCGTCCGGGCTTTTCTCGAACCCCAGGTTCACCGCCAATTCATCGCCCAGCTGGAAAAGGCGGGATTGTTGTGAGCGTGAAACGCGTGGCCCTCGTCGTCCAGCGCTATGGCGAGGAAGTCAACGGTGGCGCGGAGCTTCTGGCTCGCTGGCTGGCCGAGCGACTCACCGCCATGGCCGAGATGCACGTCATCACGACCTGCGCAATCGACTACCAGACCTGGGAAAACGTCTATCCTCCGGGCGAGAGCGACCTGAATGGCGTGCGCGTTCACCGCTTCACCGTTGACGCGCCGCGCGCGGCCGATTTCGCCCAACAGACCGTCGCCCTCTTTGAAAAAGGCAGCACCTTGTTCGATGAGTTGCGCTGGATGAAGGATCAAGGCCCCTATTCGACCGGCCTGCTGGATTACATCCGGCAATCCTACCACATCTACGACCTGTATATCTTCGTCACCTACCTCTATCCCCCTTCCTTCTTCGGCCTGCCTTTGGTATCGGACAAGGCCATCCTGGTGCCGGCGGCCCACGACGAACCTTACCTCCGGCTGCCCTCCATGCGGGCGCTATTCCACCTGCCGCAGGCCATCATCTACAGCACCGAGCCGGAGAAACTGCTGGTCAACGAGGTCTTTCACAACGAATACGTCCCCCAGATCATCGCCGGCATCGGCATCAACGTGCCCACCGATGTTTCGGCCGAGAGGTTCCGGCGCAAATACGGCATCGACGGGCCGTTTGTTTTGTATGCCGGGCGGGTTGATTCAGCCAAGAACGTGCCCGAGTTGCTCGATTATTTCATCCGCTTTCGCGATGAAACAGGTCACGACGTCCGGCTGGTGCTGATCGGTCGGTCCAACCTGGAGTTGCCGCCGCGCCCCGATATCATCCCGCTGGGATTTGTCAGCGAGGAAGACAAATTCGACGCGATCCGCGCCGCCGATCTCCTGGTCATGCCCTCCCTGTATGAGAGTCTCTCCATGGTCATCATGGAGGCGTGGCTGATGAAAGTTCCCACCCTGGTGAACGCCAATTGCGAGGTGCTTAAGTTCCAGAGCCGTCGCAGCAACGGCGGCCTGTACTACTACACCTATGACGAATTCGCGACGGCGATGAAAATGCTGCTCGATGACGCCGATCTCCGCGCCAATCTGGGTCGGCAGGGACGGGCATTCGTCGCCTCCACCTACAGTTGGGATGTCGTGATGGCCAAATATCGCGCCTTGCTGGAAACGCTGACCGCGAGACCCGACCCGGAGGCGCATGGCTGAGCCGGCGTTACACCAATTCACCGAGGGGGCCTATATCGGCGACGCCGTCAGCGACCAGGTGTTCATCATCCAGCGCTGGCTGCGCGATCTGGGCTTTGTCTCCGAGGTCTATTCCGAGCGCATCCAGCCCGAGCTGGAAGACCGCGTGCGGCCGGCGCATGAATATCGTCCGGGAACGACCGAGAAGTGCCTCATCCACCATCACGCCGTCGGCTCCGACATTGCCGAGCGGCTCAAGGGCGTAGGCCTGTCGCAAATTCTCATCTACCACAACATCACGCCGCCCCAGTTCTTCGCCTTCTCCAATCCGGTGCTGGCCGCCAACCTCCGTCGGGGTCGTCGCCAACTGGAAGATATGCGCTCCAACACATTGCTGGCCCTGGGTGATTCCGGCTACAACGAGCGCGAGCTGATCGAGATCGGCTATTCGCCGACGGGCGTGCTGCCCATCGTGCTCGATGAGAGCCGTCTCGACGCGCCTGTGAACGAGGCCCTGGCGGCCGAATGCGACAAGGCGCGGCCGCTGGTTCTGTTCGTCGGCCGCTTCGCCCCCAACAAGCGCCAGGAAGATTTGCTCAAGCTCCACTATTGCCTGAGCCGCCTCGCGCCTGAGGCGCGGATGGTGCTGGTGGGCAACACCGATTTCACCGAGTACGTGACGTGGCAGGAGGCGTTTGCGCGGGAGCTGGGGCTGGATGATTCGGCCGTCCTCATCACCGGGCACGTCTCCCATCAGGACATGCTGACCTATTACCGGTGCGCCGATGTCTATGTCTCGATGAGCGAGCACGAGGGCTTCGGCAAGCCGCTCATTGAGAGTATGTATTGCGGCCTGCCGGTCATCGCCTACGCTTCGACGGCCGTGCCCGACACGCTGGGCGACGCGGGCATCCTGTTCCATCGCAAGGATTATGAGGCATTGGCGGAACTAATCGACATGGTGGTGAATGACAAGTCGCTGCGGCAGCGGATCATCGTCCGCGAAAAGCGCCGCGTGCAGGCCTTTCTGGAGCCGCAAGTCCGGCGGCAGTGGGAAGCCTACCTGCGATCCCTCGATCTGCTGCCCAACGGAACGCGCCGGTGACCGACTCCGCCCTTCATGTTGTGCTGGTGACGCCCGCCTATCCGCCCTTGCCGGGCGGTGGCGAGCGCTATGCGTCCGCGCTGGCCCGCGGGCTGGTCGCCGCAGGGACGCGCGTCACCGTCGTCACCAGTTCGGCCACGACCGAAGCTGACTTTTGGCTGGGCTCCGAGGCCGTCTCCGACACCATGGAAGACGGCGTTCGCGTCATCCGACGACCGGTTCGCCCCACCCCCGGCCGCCGCCGTGGCCTGCTGGCCTGGCGCAAGGCGATGGTTCTCCTCTCGGCTCTGCCCGGCGACCAGTCCAACCTGCTGTCACGCATGGCGCGGCATGTCCCCGCAATCGAGGGTCTCGATACCGCGCTGGACGGGTTGGAGAACGTCGATCTCGTCCATGCCTTCAACGTCTCCTGGGAGCATGGCCTGGTGGCCTCCGCCGCCTACGCCGAGCAAACAAGCATTCCGCTGGTCGTCACCCCCTTCCTGCATCTGGGCGACCGGAGCGGCGATCGGGTGGCCCGCAATTCCACGATGGAGCATCAGGTCCAGATCATGCGTCATGCAGACCGCCTGCTGGTGTTGACCCGCGTCGAAGCCGAGGGTTTGGGCCGCCTGATGTTCCAGCCGGAGCGAATCAGCATAATCGGGGGCGGGGTTGACGCTCCACCGGAAGATTACGAATCATCCCCCTACTTCGCCGCGGATCACCACGAGATGCAAGGCGAATTTGGCCTCTATCTCGGCCGGCAATCGTTTGACAAAGGCGCGCTCCATGCCGCCGATGCGATCCGCCTGCTTCGGGCGCGCGGCCGCAAGATCGCCCTGTTGATGGTCGGCTCCACCACCCCCGAGTATGAGCGCTATCGTCGCCGTCTGTCGCCGGAAGATCGTGCGGCCATCCGCCCCCTTGGCGTATTGTCCGACCGCGACAAGCACGCCGTGTTGAGCCGGGCCAAATTCCTCCTGCTGCCTTCCCGCAGCGACTCCTTCGGGATCGTGTTGCTGGAAGCCTGGTCGCATGGCAAGCCGGTCGTTGCCGCGCGCGCCGGCGGAATCCCGGGTGTGGTTGATGACGGGGCTAACGGCTTGCTGGTCTCATTTGCCGATGTGGAGGCATTAGCGATGGCGGTCGATCGCCTGCTCAGCGACCCCTTGTTCGCCGAGCGGCTCGGCAAGAAGGGCCAGAAGAAGGTTAACTCCACCTACAACTGGGACGTCGTCGTCGATCGCGTCCTCCGGCACTACCACGACCTCCTGCCGGAACCCTAGAGGACGACGGTCGATGCGCATCCTGCACGTAATTCACCAATGCCCGCCCGACCATATCGGTGGTACGGAATTATACACTCAGGCGATCGCCCAGCGACAGGCTCGCGCCGGTCACTCGGTGGCCGTGTTCTGCCCGGCAAGTGGGCTGGAGGAGCCGCTGGCGATGACCGTCGAGGACGGCGTGCGGGTCTATCGAGCCAGATCCGGGGAGGGCCGGACGGCCGTATTCCTCCGGACATTGACCTCCGGGTCATTGGCGGCCGCCTTCGACGAGGTGCTGGCAACCGAGCAGCCCGCCATCGTTCATGTGCAGCACCTGATGGGCTTGCCGGCGTCGCTCGTCGATGCCCTCTACGCGCGGGGTATCCCCTATCTGATAACCCTCCACGACTACTGGTACGGCTGTGCTAACGCCCAACTCCTGACCAATTACGACCAGACCCTGTGCCGCGGGCCAAACGAGCGGTTCACCAACTGCGCCCATTGCGCGCTGGCTCGCGCCGGGCTGGGGTGGCTGGCTCCGGCGTCGCCTCTGATGGCCCCGCTCATGGCCCGACGCAACCGGACTCTCCTGCGCGTCTATTCGGGGGCGGTCGCGGTGCTGGCCTCAACCCCCTTTGTCCGCCGGGCTTATCAGGATATGGGCTTCCCGGTCGACCGCATTCGCCTGTTGCCCCTCGGCGCCGACGTGTCGGCCGACGATATCGCCGATGCCCGGCATGCCCACCAGCGGGCTGCCGGTGAGCCGTTTCGTATCGGCTACATCGGCGGGTTGAGCCGCCAGAAGGGCGTGCATGTGTTGGTCGCCGCTGCCAATCGCCTGCCCAACGAGGTTGAGACCCTGATCTATGGCGAACTAACGTCCTTCCCCGACTATGTCGCGGAATTACGGCAGGCGGCCGTCCATCCCGGCATCCGGTTCATGGGTCTGCTACCCCGCGCGTCGTTCTGGTCGTCCCTTGGAGCGCTGGATCTGCTGGTCGTGCCAACCCTGTGGTACGAGACCTATTCGCTCATCATCCAGGAGGCTTTCGCGGCGGGCGTGCCCGTGGTCGCCTCCCGAATCGGGGTCATACCGGATGTGGTCGAAGACGGTGTCGGCGGTCGCCTTTTTCCCCACGGCGATGCCGAGGCCCTGGGCTCGATTCTGCTCGAATATATAGCAAGTCCCGAGCGCCTCGCCGCTTTGCAAGCCAAAATACCGCCGGTGATGACCATGGATGACCATGCGGAAAGGTTGGCCGCCGTCTATCGCGAGGTCTTAACCCAACCCCCGTCCGCCATAGATTAACGACAGGTACGCATTTAAGCCGGATGCGTTATAATCCCGACTTGGTGCATGGCGCGCGTTCCGGTTGGAATGGTCATGCAAAATTTTGGATGATGCACGAAAGATGAGTTCCGAAATTCGGCCGCAATCTGGCAGTGAGCCACCCGTCTATATCTACAATGCCGACCGGCGTCTTGGCAATTGGCGCGACAAGGTGCGGGAGTTGTGGCGATACCGAAATTTGCTGCGCAATATGGTCGTTCGCGACCTGAAGGCGCGCTATAAAAACTCGGTGTTAGGCATCCTCTGGAGCATCCTGAACCCCCTGTTTCTGATGGTGGTCTTTACGATCCTGTTTTCGGTGATGACCAACAGCCAGATTCGCGACTACCCAATCTTCGTCCTGACCGGTCTCATCCCGTGGAACTTCTTCAGCGGCTCCCTGGTTAGCGGCACGACATCCATCACCAACAATTCGGGCCTGGTGAAGAAAGTTTACTTCCCGCGCGAACTGTTGCCGGCGTCAGCCCTGCTATCCAATCTGGTGAACTTTCTGTTCGCCTTTGTGGTGCTCATTGTCTTCCTCTACGTCTTCGGCGTCGGCCTGACCCGGCACGCGCTGTGGGTGCCGCTCATCCTGATAACCCAACTGATATTTTCGCTGGGGTTGAGCCTTTTGCTCAGCAGCCTGACCGTCTTCTACCGCGACGTCCTGATGATCCTCGAAGTCGTCATCCTGGCCTGGTTTTTCATGACCCCGGTGTTCTATTCGCTGGAGATGTTCGGCGATGCGGTGACGGTGCTGGGCATCACGTTCAACCCGGCCCAGTTGATGCGCTGGGTCAATCCAATGGCTTCGATCATCGACGGCTATCGCACCGTCCTGTGGG
>CAZZJN010000075.1:12885-14637 GCA_964654505.1 uncultured Ardenticatenaceae bacterium
GGACGTATACCAGCGGGGGGCCGGCGTCGATGAACCCGATCTTTTTGCTGCGGACGTTCGTGACGGCCGTGCTCGTCCTGATCGGCGGTTACATCGTATTTGCCCGATTGAACCCCCTGTTTGGCGAGAAACTCTGATCGACGTTTCCCCCTCATTGATGTGGTATATGAAGAAAAGTTCGTCTGTTTATCTTGCCCTTCTTTTGATAGCGGCCGCGACGCTGGCCGCCTGTAATTCGGCGACCGGCCGCGCGCAAGTGACGCCATTTCCCACCAATACGGCCGCGGCCGCTGATTCCGTGGCGGAAAGCGGCGGAACCGCTACGCTGACCCCCGAAGCTGAAGACTTGCCGACCGATGGGCCGACCGTGACGGACACGCCAACCGCCGAACCGGCGCCCGGAACCGACACCCCCAAACCGACGGCCACCACTCGTTCAACCGCTACCCCGCGGCCGACGGCCACCTCAACCGCGACCGTCACCCCCACCAGCCTGCCGCAGGTTGACCCGACGGCGGCGCTGAACATCACCGGCTCCATGGCCGAGGGCGTGCCGACGCCGCCGACGGCCATCCCATCGCCTGTGCCCGTTTTTGATATGCCCGCCGAGACGACCAACATCCTGCTGTTGGGCGTGGACTCCAACGCCGATGGCAGCGACGGCGACCGCACTGACACGATGATCATCATCTCCATTAACCACGAGACCCGCACCGCGTCGATGATCTCGCTGCCGCGCGACCTCTACGTCTATATGCCCAACCGGATCATGGGGCGTCTGAACACGGCCTATGTGCTGGGCGGTTCCGAATTGCTGGAGCAAACCATTCTCTACAACTTCGGCATCCCCATTCATTATTACGCTCGGGTCAACTTCGAAGGCTTCAAGAAAATCGTCGACGTGCTGGGCGGCGTGACAATGGCCGTCAGCTGCCCGCTGGAAGACTGGCGGTTGATCTCCCCCGAGCTGGACCCGACGCTTGAAGAGAACTGGGAGCGATACAAGCTGGGAGCGGGTATCCATGACATGGACGGCGATCTGGCGCTGTGGTATGCCCGCTCGCGCCTGTCAACCAACGACTTCGACCGCGGCCGCCGCCAGCAACAACTGCTGCATGCGATGTTCAATCAGGGCGTCGATCTGGGTCTGGTGACCAAAGCGCCGGAGCTGTGGGCCGCGTTCAGCGAATATGTCCAGACCGATATGGATATCGGCCGCATCCTGCAACTGGCGGCCATGGCTCCTGATGTTCGTCGCAACGGCATCCAGCATCTCTATCTGGCGGGCAAGATGCAGGCCTGGTCGGTGCCGGAGAGCGGCGCATCCGTCCAGCTGCCGATCTGGGAAGGCGAGAACATGTTCAGGGATACATTCCGCCGCCTGGTCCTGCCCCCGGCACTCAACCGGGCCGACCGCGCCCCGATCACCGTTGAGGTCATCAACGCCAGCGGGTTGCCGGCCCAGGGCAGACTGGCCGCCGATAATCTGGCCTGGTACGGGTTTGTGCCGGTCCTGGGCGAAACGCGCCCGATGCAAAGCGACACCGAGATGGTCTACTTCGGGGATAATTTCAAAGGCTCTTACGACTGGTTATTCAGTTGGGTCATGGGCAAACGCGCCGGCCAGATCGAGCTGGTTAGCGAACCTTCGGAATTCAACTATCGGGTCGTTATCGGCACGGATTACAATCCCTGCCGCCCGGCGTTTGACGCGCCCCAGGCCGATATGCCAAAAGAAAATTAATTACCAAA
>CAZZJN010000076.1:0-11728 GCA_964654505.1 uncultured Ardenticatenaceae bacterium
GTGCGACAGGTCGAGGTAGATCAGCACATCGGGATCTACTCGCCGCCGCCACATGTCCTTGACGAAGGAATGCTCCTGCGCGGGATGACGCGCGTCGTAGCCGGCCGCCCGCAGCGCGGCCACCAGTGTGCTCTTGCCCGAGGCGCACGGGCCGACAACGGCAACTCGAAGCGGGGGAGCAGAGGAGCCGGGGAGCAGAGGAGCCGGGGAGGATTCCGAACTCGTATTTCGTATCTCGTATCTGAACTCGTCACTCGTCATTCGTAACTCGTCACTACAACGTCAGTCTGCCGCTCTGCCGCCGCACCTCGTCCCCTTCGGCGCTCTCCAGCACGGAGATGGCGATGACGCTGATGTCGTCGCGGGGGCGGCCGTCATCCATGGCCATCGCCTCGGCCAGCAAGCGGTCGCAAATCGGGCCGGCATCGCGCAGGCCGCTTTCGACCATGACCCGGAAGGCGGCGAACGGGTCGTAGCTGCGGCCTTTGCCGCTCAGGCTGCCGGCGTGGCGCAAGCCGTCGGTGAAGGCCACGACGATGGTGCCGACCTCGATGGGGATCTCGGTGATGACCGGTTTCGTGTTGCGGTGAACGCCGACGGCCCTGGACTCGTCATCGAGCTGATAGAAGCCCTCGGCGACCGTCAGCACCAGCACCGGCGACTCGTTGTTGCGGCTGACGACGATGGTGCGGCTGCGGGTATCGACAGACAGGATGTTGAGCGTGGCCGATACCTTGCCGTTGCGATAGGTGAAGAGATAGTCGTGGGCGGCGCGAGCGGCCGCGCCGTCGCGAACGCCCTCGCCCAGCAACTGGACGGCCTTGCGAGCGACGACGTTGCTGATGGCCTTGGCGCTGCGGCCGCTGGATTGCCCGTCCACCAGCACCATCGACAGGCCGCCCTGAGGCCGCTCGATCATCTCCAGCGTGTCGCCGCTCTCGCGAGAGGCCCACTTTGATACCTTTGAGACTGCGAATTGAACTTCCATGACGAATTACGAATGACGAATGACGAATGACGAATGAAGACGGGCGGCGGTCATTTGTTTTTGAGTCTCCAGTCCAGCGCGGTGTGGCGGTTGGCCACCGGGTTGGTGCGCACGGCGATCTGGATGGCGCGGCGCGTGCCCACCAGAATGACCAGCCGGCGCGCTCGCGTCACGGCCGTGTAGAGCAGATTTCGCTGCAACATCAGGTAATGCGGCGTCACCACCGGGATCACCACGCACGGATATTCCGACCCCTGTGACTTGTGGACGCTGACGGCGAAGGCATGGATTAGCTCGTCAGTTTCCAGAAAGCTGTATACGACCGGCGCGCCGTCGATGACCACCGTCATCGTTTGCTCGATGGGGTCGATGGCGGTGATGCGGCCGATGTCGCCATTATAGACGCTTTTGTCGTAATTGTTGACCGTTTGCATCACCTTGTCGCCGACACGGAAGGTGCGGCCGCCGATGCGCCTTTGAACCTTGCGCCCTTCGAGCGGATTCAACGCTTCCTGCAGCATGTCGTTCAGCTGGGTGACGCCGGCCTGGCCGTTGTACATCGGCGCGAGCACCTGAACATCGTCCAGCGGATCCAGCCCGAATTTGTGCGGGATGCGCTTGGCGACGATGTCCACCAGCAACGCGGCCGTCTCGGCCGGGTCTTCCTTGATGAAGATGAAAAAGTCGCCCGCTTCGGGACTGGTTTCGGGCATCTGTCCCTGATTGATGCGATGGGCGTTGCGAATGATGAACGAGTTGGCCGCCTGCCGAAAGATGGTCTCCAGTCGCACGACGGCGGCCACGCCCGACTCAATCAGGTCGCGCAGCACGTCCCCCGCCCCAACCGATGGCAACTGGTCGATGTCGCCCACCAGCAGCAGGTGGCTGTCGGAGTCGACGGCTTGCAGCAGGTTATAGGCCAGCACCAGATCGAGCATTGAAGCCTCGTCGATGACGATGAGATCGGCGTCGATGGGATGGTTCTCGTTGCGCTTGAAGCCTTCGCCCGGCTTGAACTCCAGCAGGCGATGGATGGTGCGGGCCTCGCGGCCGGTGGCCTCGGTCAGTCGCTTGGCTGCCCGGCCGGTGGGCGATGCCAGGGCGTAGCTGTGGCCGCCGGCGTCGAGGGTGTCCAGCAGCGTCCGGAGTGTGGTCGTCTTGCCCGTGCCCGGCCCGCCGGTCAGGATGGTCAGCTTGTGGGTGATGGCGGCGTTGACCGCCTGGGCCTGCTGCGCCGTGAGCGCCGAGGGAACGAGAGGCGGAGGTGCGGGCGTGGTGCGAGGCCGAGGAGAAGACGAGCTGAAGATTGGAAGAGGAGAAGACCCTGTCGCCGTCGAGGCTCCTTCGCTCCCTTGTTGGCCCATGCCCCGGTTTCCGCGCACGGCCATGCCCGACAACCGGCTGGTGGGATGTTCCACCAGCCGCCGGATCTGCCGCGTCAACCCCGTTTCCGAATAGTAAAGCGCGGGCAGATAGACCGCCTGCTCCTCTTTCATCGCCAGGCCGCCGTTTTCCCCGGACGGAATCTCATAGGTGATCGTCTCGCGCCGCACCAGCTCGCTGGTCTCCAGCGTCTCCAGCACGGCCGTCACCCGTTCTGCGGGCAGCTGTAATATGTCGGCCGCTTCCGGCTCCAGTTCGGCCTGGGGGGCGAAGACGTGGCCGTCTTCGGCCATCCTGGCCAGCGTGTAGTGGATGCCTGCCTCGATGCGCGCCGGATCGTCGGCCGATAGACCCAGCGCCTGGGCGATCTTGTCGGCCGTCTTGAAGCCGATGCCGTGGATGTCCTGCACCAGCCGGTAGGGCGTCGATTGCACGACCACCATCGAACGATCGCCGTATTGCTTGTAGATTTTCACCGCCAGATGGGTGGAGATGCCGTGACCGTGCAGGAAGATCATCACATCCTTGATGGCCCGCTGTTCTTCCCAGGCCTTGATGATATTGTCCACGCGCACGCGGCCAATTCCCAGCACCTCGCCCAGCCGCTGCGGATTCTCGTCGATGATGGTCAGGGTGTCCTCACCGAAACGGTCGACGATGCGCTCGGCCATCACCTTGCCCACGCCACGCACCATCCCCGATCCCAGATAGCGCCTGATCCCTTCGGCCGTGGCCGGAGCCGACTGCACGCATACCTCCACCTGGAACTGGCGGCCGTGTTTGGGATGATTGAGCCATTGGCCGGTCAGCTTGAGCCATTCGCCGGGGTTCACCTCGGGCAGATTGCCCACGGCCGTGACGAGCTGATCTCCGTGGACATAGGGCAGCATCCCGCGCGTATCGGGCTTCAGCCGGAGGACGGTGTAGCCGTTTTCCTCGTTGTAATAGGTGATGCGTTCCACCGAGCCGCTGATCTCTGCACGATCGGTCATATGCCTATTCTAGCAGTTTGATGGTATGCTTAGCGAATCTCGCCCTGACCCTCGGCCGTTTCAGGAGGATGGTATGAATCAGTTTTTTGGACCAATCACCCCGCCTCAACGTTATTGGCTTATCGCCCTGCTCCTCCTGTGGGCCGCCTTCCTGTTCGGCGGCTTCATCTTCGGCTCGGCCGCCGACGTGACGCGACGCATGCCCGCCTGGTCACGAATGGCGTCGTCGGCCACGCTGGTCGTCGCGGCCTTCAGCTGGTATGTCTTCGTTCGGGCCACCCCGGCCGGCGGTTATGCGTTGCTGGTGGCCGTCGGCATGACCTTTGGCTTCATCGGCGACCTGCTTCTCTCCGGCATGTTGCCGTCCGGTTCCAACTTCATCGCCGGCCTGCTCTCTTTCGCCGTCGGCCATGTTTTCTACATCACCGCCCTGCTGCGCTTCGCCGCGGCCGCCGGGTTGACCAGCCCCACCCCGCGATGGGGCGCCCTCATCGTGTGGGTGATCGTCGGCGTGGTCGCCTGGTATCTGGTGGTCTGGCGTGGAGCCACTTCGGCCGGCATCGCGCCGGAGATCACCCATTGGATCGCGCTGCCCTATGCGATCCTGCTGGCTTCGACGACGGGCCTGGCGACGGGGCTGGCTCTCCAGGACGGCCGTTTCATTCCATTGGCTCTTGGCGCGGCCCTGTTCCTGTTCAGCGACCTCATCCTGGCCGGGCAACGATTCGGCGGCCTCACCTTCCCGCTCATCAGCGACGTCATCTGGCTGACCTATGGCCCGGGGCAGATGCTCATCGTCTATTCCATCGGCCTGGCTCTGGCTCGTTTGCGAGGGGCATAATACGTTGCCTCGTTGCCGCGCGGGTTTATAATCTCGCCACTCAAACGGCAAACGTTTGGCATTAGGAGAAACGCATGAGCAAGAAAAAGGAATCCCCGCAACCACCCAATCCGGAAACGGCCGACGCGGCAACCACGGCCGCCTATGTGGCCCATCGCCTGACGCGCGGCGCCGACGCCCTTTATCTGGCCAAACGGCGCGCGCAACAAAGCGACCTGGAGACGGCCGCGGGCATCAACGACATGCGGCAGGGAGCCGACATGCTGGCCGCCTCCGAGGACATCGAGGCCATCACGACCGCCGTGCATCTGCTTCACGACGAGGATCTCGACGACGCGATGGAGATCGGCTCCATCTCCGGCGAGTTGTCGGTCATCGCCGACGTGCTGGCCGCGATGGAGCTGGATACGCTGGCCGACTTTCTGCTGGATCATGGCCAACGGCTGCGCGAGCTGGCCGTCGATAATATCCTGCGCTACGGGTCGTTGCGCGCCCTGACGATGGAGATCGACGAGACCGGCGAGAAGCTGGCCGAACTGGGCGAGGAAGAGGTGGCCGAGGGCGCGGCGCGGCTCGATCTGGCCGACGCGGCGGCGGCCAACAGCGAGGCGATGACGGTCGTGGGGGAGGAGATGATCGCCAAGGGGCTGGCTGCGCTGGCAGCCGCCCAGGGGGCGCGGGACGCCGGCGCCGAACTTGAATCCTGAGACAATGGGCGCTCACGAATTGATCGATCCGGCGGCGGTAGCAGGTGTCGGCCTGTCGGGCGAGGAGATCAGGCGCTACAACCGCCACCTGATCATGCCTGAGATAGGCATGGAGGGGCAAAGGAAGCTCAAGGCGGCGAGCGTCCTCCTCATCGGCGCGGGCGGGCTGGGTTCGCCGGCGGCCCTGTATCTGGCGGCGGCGGGGATTGGCCGCCTCGGCCTGATCGACTACGACACGGTGGATGATTCCAACCTGCACCGCCAGATCATCCACGGCACGCAGGACGTCGGCCGCTCCAAGCTGGACAGCGCTCGGGAGAGCATCCTCGACATCAATCCCCACGTGCGGGTCGAAACCTTTGAGGTTCCGCTCACATCGGCCAATGCGCTGGAGCTTTTCAGGCCGTATGACATCATCATCGACGGCACGGATAACTTCCCCACGCGCTATCTGGTCAATGACGCCTGCGTGCTGCTGGGCAAACCCAACGTGTACGGCAGCATCTTTCGCTTTGAGGGGCAGGCGTCGGTGTTCCATGCCACTGCCGGGCCATGCTATCGCTGTCTCTTTCCCGAACCGCCGCCGCCTGGGCTGGTTCCGAGTTGCGCCGAGGGCGGGGTGCTGGGCGTGTTGCCGGGGATCATCGGCACCATCCAGGCCACCGAGGCGATCAAGCTCATCGTGGGCATTGGCGAGCCGCTCATCGGCCGCCTGCTCCTCTATGACGCCCTGGCGATGACCTTCGACGAGATCAGGCTGCGCAAGAACCCCGATTGCCCCGCTTGCGGCGAGCATCCGACGATCACTGCGCTCATCGACTACGAACAGTTCTGCGGCATGCCGGCCCACGACCATAGCGACTATGCCGCCCGGACCAACAGCGGCGTCCCGTCGATCACGCCGGGCGAACTCAAGCGGCGGCTCGACCGGGGCGACGATCTGCTCATCCTCGACGTGCGCGAGCCGGAGGAGTGGGCGATCAGCAATCTGGGCGGGCTGGGGGCTGTGCTCATTCCCATGGGACAGGTCCTGGAGCATCTGGACGAGTTGGACCCGACGCGGGAGATCGTGGTGCAGTGCCGGTCCGGCGGCCGATCGGCGGCCGTCATCATGGAACTGCAGCAGCGCGGGTTCGGCAAGCTCCTGAATCTGGAGGGCGGCATCAACCGCTGGGCGCTGGAGATAGACCCGAGTCTGCCGGTCTATTGAGCCGGTTTCGCCACGGCACGCGCGTTCCGGAGATCGATTTTGGTGAGCGCGCGGCCGGCGTTTTTCCCCGGAAAATTCCCCGAGACGTATTTCACACCGCTCGCGCCCTTGAGTATTCCCGTCCATTGGCTAATATCATCTTGTGAACGAAGACACAATTCAACAACTGACCACCCTTCATGCCGAACTGCGCGCCTGTCGCCATTGCCTGGAAGAGGGGTACTGGATCGTACCGGGGGCGGTGTTCAGCGGCGGGGCGGAGGCGGAGGTGATGCTCATCGGGCAAGCGCCGGGCATCACCGAAGGGCAGGTGAAGCGGCCGTTTAATGCCGGCAGCGGCAAGCGGCTTTTCCAATGGCTCGGCGCGGCCGGTTGGGATGAGGATGAGTTCCGGGAGTCGGCCTACATGACGGCCGTCACCAAATGCTACCCCGGCCCCAACATCGGCGGCAAGGGCGACCGCGTCCCCACGCCGTTTGAGCAAGCGCTCTGTCGCCCCTGGCTGGAGCAGGAGATACGCCTCGTCAACCCGCGGCTGATCCTCCTCGTCGGCGGCCTGGCCATCAAGCTCCTCTATCCGGCCAACACGCGCCTGAATGAGATCATCGGCACGGCGGCCTACTTCCCGCCGGAAGCGCTCGCGTCCAATCCGCTGAACTTCGATCTGTCGCAGGCGCGGATGATCGTGCCGGAGGATGAAGAGACGGAGGATGGATTACAGGTGACAAACGAGGCGGGCGACCGGTTGTCCCTCGCCTCCTACCTCTCGTCCCTGATTGAGCGATCGGCCGGCGGCCGTTTTGTCGTTCCGCTGCCCCATCCTTCGGGGGTCAGCCTGTGGTACAACCGGCCGGAGAACAAGGTGCTGGTCAACCGCGCCGTCACCTTGCTGAGCGACATCCGCGTCGTCTGTAATCTGTAGGGTGTACCCGCCGGGGAGCGGCCTCAATGGCCCGGTGGCGGAAACAGGCCGGGATCAAGCGGCGTCTGCTCCGGTGGGATAGGGGCCGAGAAGGCGCTGTCGAGACTGATGGCCAACATGTTGTCGACCAGGCCTTGCACCTCCCCGTTGAGCGACGTTAGCGCGCCGTCGATCTTGCCCAGATTCCAGATGGCCGCGCCCAGCACCTGCGGATAGGCCCCGTAGAGCCGGGCGGCCCAGGCCACGTGTTCCATGGCCAACGGCTCGGGCGGGATGTGATCATACGTCCAGCCCCATTCGGTGATGAGCACCGTCGGCCGAGGGATGCCGTGTTCGTCAGCCACGCGGAAAAGCTCCATGAAGCGGCCGACCTTGTAGGGGAACTGATGGCCGATGTCGTCGGCCACATAGCTGTATTCATGCAGGGCGATGGCCAGCCGGTCGGGGTTTTCGGCGATCAGCCTGAGCAGATCGAGCATCGCCGGGGATGTCCAGTCGTCCGGCTCCGGCTCGCCCGAGGCCCAGCCGAAGGCCGCCCACTTGTAGCCGTCGCGCAGCGCCAATTGAGCCGTGCGCAGCGAGAACTGCGCCAGCCACTCCGAGCGAGTCTTGTCCAGCTCGTTCATCGTCTCGAACCAGATCAGCCCCGGATCGAGTTCCGGCGGCCAGATGGCTTTCTCCAGCTCCCAATACGCCTCGGCCGCGGCGATGGGGTCCATGCTGTAGTCGGGCACGTCGTATTGGGTGGAGCGGTAGACGAGGATATGGGGCACGCCACTCCGCTTCATCAACTCCTGCGCGCGGTAGACGGGTTCGGCATTATCGACGCTCTTGAGGAAGAAGGGCACGCCCTCGCTGTCCAGCCGCTGCATATACGGGTCGAGTTCGTCGCGGTCTTCGAGGAAAGTGACGTGGAAACCGATTTTGTTGTAGGCCAGCTGCTTGCCCTGAGCCGCGAGGTCGTCACGTACGGCGGCGAAATCGACTACGCTGATGGGCGTGGGCAACGCGCCCAGGGCCGTCGCTTCAGTTGCCGTGGGGGGCACGGTTGCCGCTGGGGTCGCGGTTGCCGTAGGGGGTACGGTTGTCGTGGTTGTCGTCGCTGGAGCGGCCGTCGGTTGCCCGATGCCGACCCATGGGGCATAGACCGCATCGCCGGTAGCGGCCGCCGTTTCGCCCGATGATGTGGCTGCGGGAGAAATGCCGGGCGGCGATGCCGACGGCGCGGCGGGATAGGCGGCCGAAGCGATATCGGCCGGTGTTTCAACCGGTCCTGGATAGGCGGCGTCCGGCGGTGGATAGGCGGCCGCCAGGGTTTCCGGCTCGACCTCGGCCGGGGGCGTAGGCAGCAGCGTCGCCGGCGCTTCCGATGGCGTCGTCGTTGAGAGGCAGGCGGCCAGCGACAGCCCCGCGACCAAAAGTAGCATCGCGGCCACAAGCCGGACCAAAAAATACGTGGAATGGGAATTGATAATCTTGTTGTTCATCCGGTAACAGGCGTCTCAACTCATAGACGCCTGAAGCATATTAATGGTTCCCGTCGCTGGTGGGGCGTTCGCTCATGGTCGGTTCATTTTGTTGGTGAATGGATGAGAGGGCGGGCTGGTCGCCTGGGAGGTATCCGGCTCGGTCAGGTATGGATACAGGGCAATCACATATAGCAAATAGTCGTACGGGTGGGACAAGGCGGCCGATGGGCCTCCTCTTTGCAGAATCCCGTAGATGCCGCCGGTTGTCCCGCCCGTACAAGCTCCCCTGGGTGTGGATAGTGCCGGGTTAAGATGATAAGATAATTGTAACCGAATTGCTCCTTTAGCTTTTTATAATAGATGAATATCGTGGTTGACCACGCGCTATTATGCCGGCAGATTGGCATACAGGAGCGCGGATAAAACTACACGAATTGGGCGGGAACCGCCGGCCGGTCTTCATGAGCCGGCCACTGGAGGCAGGTAATGAAAAAACTCAATCGAGGCGTCGCCATCGTCGGCTCGGGAATGTGCAAGTTTGGCTCCTTCCCCGAGAAGTCGACGCGCGACTTGTTCGTCGAGGCCTATCAGGATATGAGCCTCTCCGTCGACAAGGGCTTCGACCCTGGCGACATCGAAGCCGTCTACATCGGCAATTTCAGCAGCGATTTATTTGAGGGCCAGGGGCACATCGCGCCCATCATGGCCGACTGGGTGGGGCTGGCTCCGCGCGCGGCGACACGCATCGAGGATGCCTGCGCCAGCAGCGGCGTCGCCTTGCGTCAGGGCATTCTGGCCATCGCTTCCGGAGCCTATGACATGGTGCTCGTCGGTGGCGCGGAGAAGATGAGCAACCTGCCGACGGCCGGGGTCACCGACGCGCTGGCCACGGCCGGGGACATGCTGTTCGAGATCCCCGCCGGGTTCACCTTCCCCGGCTTCTACGCCGCCATGGCCACCGCCTACATGAAACGCTACGGCGCGTCGGCCGATGCCCTGTTGCAGGTGGGCATCAAGAACCACGAGAACGGCAAGCTCAATCCCAAGGCCCAGTTCCAGACCTCCATCGCCGACCTGATGGCCGGGCGCATCGCCAAGGCCCAGCAAAAGGGATTGCCCGTCCCCACCTGGCGGACGGAAATGGATTTCATGCACGACGACAAGGCCAACCCGCTCATCGCCTGGCCGCTGCGACTGTTCGACTGCTCGCCGGTGACCGACGGCGCGTCGGCTATCCTGCTGGTCGGTGAGGAGCTGGCCAAACAGTTCACCGATGACCCGCTCTATATCATCGGCAGCGGGCAAGCCAGCGACGCGGCCGCGCTCCACGACCGGGCGGAGCTGACCGGCATTCGCGCCGCGCAACTCGCCTCTCGGCAGGCCTATGCCATGGCCGGGGTGACGCCCGACGACATCAAGATCGCCGAGGTCCACGACTGCTTCACCATCGCCGAGATCATCGCCACCGAAGACCTGGGATTCTTCGCTCCGGGCACGGGCCACGAGGCGGCCGAGGAAGGGCTGACGGCGCGCTTTGGCCTCAAGCCGATCAACACGTCGGGCGGCCTCAAGTCGAAGGGGCATCCGGTCGGCGCGTCCGGCGCGGCCCAGGCGGTCGAAATCTGGAAGCAGATGCGCGGCACGGCCGGCGAGCGACAGGTTGACCGCGACGTCGATCTGGCCATGACCCATAACGTCGGCGGCACGGGGCAGACCTGCGTTGTGCATATCTATGAGCGGCGATAAGGGTAGAACCATGACTGAACAAACAATCGAACAACCGTTCACGGCGGCTTCTTTCCAGTTTTTCATGAACGAGGGCAAATTGATGGGGTCGCGCAATCGCGACACGGGGGAGGTCTTCGTGCCGCCGCGACCGATCGACCCGCGCACCCACGGCGACGACATGGAGTGGGTGGAGCTGTCCGGCCGGGGCAAGCTGGCCGCCTTCACCTCGGTCTACATCGGCACGTCGGCGATGATCGACGCCGGCTACGACCGGTCAAACCCTTATATCGCCGGGATCGTCGAGCTGGAAGAAGGGCCGCGCATCAGTGGTCAGATCATCGGGGTGGATAGCCTGCGGCCGGAAATCGAATGGATCGGCCGCCCGGTCAGGGCTTCGTTTATTGAGCGTGGAGAAGGAGACAAGCGGCGCGCCTATCTGGCTTTTGAGTTTTAGCCCTGGAGCGTTTTGCCCGGTTGTCGGTTAGCCGCGATGACTCAGTCGCCTTTCTGTGCGGGGAGAGGAGCGCCGGTTAATCCATCCGCGGAGACGGTTACTTCGTCGCCCGTCCGTATCCGCGCATAGGCATCGCTGTCGATAACCAGCACCGGCGGGGCGGCTCCGTATAGCTCCCGCGCCACGGCCGCGCCGAGGGCCAGGATCGCGTCCGCCTCGGCCAGAACGATGGCCGCCGGCCCCGTGCCCCGACGCACGGCCTCCAGCAGGATGCTGCTGGCGCTGCTGCTGCCTCGACCCACCGGCATCACCAGCACCTTGCCGGTCACGTTGGCCTGCCATTGGGGATGGCGCTGGTCGATGATGTTTCCCGTTACCGGGTCCAGCCCACCCCACAGGCTGAGCGGGGCGTCGAGGACGAGCGCCGGGCCGGCCGCCTCCCCGGGAACCAGAAGCCGATAGCCTTCGCCCGTGCTCGCCTGCTCCTTCGCTTCGTCGCTCTCCGGCTGTTCCGCTGTCACGTCCCCACGCTCCCCGGCCCAAAGAGAGACATCGCGCCACACCTCGCCCGCCGCGGCCGAACGCACGCACTCCTCCAGGCTGCCGTAGACGACCTGCAGGCCGATGCTGCCGGGCGTGTAGTGGGCGTATTTCCCGGAGTTGGTCATCAGCACGCCCTCCTGCGCGCGTATGATAGGCGTGCCGAGGATGCAGGTGTCGGCGACGATCTGCACGCCCGCGGCGCGCAATCGCTCCAGCCAACCGCGCCGGTGGAGCGTTATCTGGGCCAGCCGGTCAGTGCAGACGATGAACTCGACACCCGGCCGGGGCGGGAAGCGCTCCACCAGCGGCAGGAGTTGGGCAAATTCGGTCATCGAAAAATGGGGGCTGCCCAGAGCCACGACGTCGATGGGGCCGTCGGCCGCGGTGGACAGGATGGCGAGGGTGTCCTTGAGATCGTCAAGGGTGATCTCCACGACCCGCTCCGGGACGTGGCCCCGGAAGGCCGCCGCGAGCGTCGGCGCTTCGGGGGT
>CAZZJN010000076.1:11828-14112 GCA_964654505.1 uncultured Ardenticatenaceae bacterium
GTGCAGGCCCATGGCCGGGGCGCGGCCGGTGATGGCGCAGCAGATGTCGATGAAGTCGCCGTAGCGATTGGTGCGCGCGCCAAGCACGGAGTTGGCGAAGACGATGGCGTTGCTCTCGGCCCAGGCGATCTGCGTCCCGAACGACGGCCGATGCTGGGCTTGATAGGGGGCGCAGGTGAAGGTCGGCCGGCAGCCCATCGCCTCGTAGGCCTGCATCAGTTGCGTGGCCCACTGCCCCAATTGCGCGTCCCCGCGAAACACGTCGGGGTTGATCAGGTCCATCGCCCCCACGTTGAGCGTGGTCGGCACGGCGACGGCCGCCCCGCCGGCCACCAGTCGCTCGGCAAACTCCAGGCCGGAGTAGCCGTGGTAGAGGCAGCCGTCGATGTGGGCCGATTCGATGTCGAGCAGATGGTCTGCGCCATAGACGCCGGCCATCGTGACCAGGATACGCATGGCCATCCGCGTGGCCTCGCCCATCTCGCCGGCCAGCATGGCCTGGTCCCGTTCGTTTAGTTGCAGCCGGCCGTTGCTCATGCCGTCATCACCTCTCATTATAATCGGTCCTCCGTCGATCCATGCCGTTAACCGGCGGTGGCCCGGGCCGCCTCTGTCTCCAGCGCGATGATCTCCGTATGGTCATCATAGACCAGCAGTTCCGCATACCGACCCCAGTTGATCAAGGTATCGATCTGGTTTTCAGCGACGTCGGGCGGGAACTCCAGCCCCAGAGCCGCCTCGATCACTTCCAGCTTCAATTCCTGCTTCTCGGCGGCGCGGAGCATGGACAACAACCACTTCATCATGGGTAGCCGCCGGGCACGAGCGGCGAAGATCGCCTTGCGCGCCAAAATGCCGGCTTCGGCGAAGGCCTGCCCGAGGGGGGTCAATTCGATGTCGCCCTGGGCGATGGCGGCGAATCCGAGCATCTCGGCCGTCTCGGTCAGACTCAGCAGCTGATTGGCGCTGACGCCCAACTCGTCTTCCAGAATATAGATGTCGTGTCGGGGTTGTTCCGATTCGGACAGATGCTCCAGCAAGCCGGCCAGATCGCTGATGACGACTTCGGGCAGCTGACGCGTACGGCCGCCTTCGCCCGGGGCGCTGCCCAATTCCTCTTTCTCCGGCCGCGTCTGCCCGGCAAGCGTGGCGTACACCAGGTCCACCTGGGCCTGGAACTCCTTCGATTTACGCTGGCGCGGGTGGGGCAGATCGACCTTGTGCTCGGCGATGATGCGGCCCGGCTCCTTGTCCATCACCACGATCCGGTCGGCCAGGAAGATCGCTTCCTCGATATTGTGGCTGACCATCAGGATGGCTTTGGTGGGGATTTTGCCCTCGGTCCATAGCTCCAGCAATTCGCCGCGCAAGGATTCGGCGCTGAGGACGTCCAGGGCCGAGAAAGGCTCATCCAGACAGAGCAGTTCCGGCTCAACCGCCATGGCGCGTGCAAAGCCGACTTTCTGGCGCATGCCGCCGGACAGTTCGCGCGGGAAGGCTGTCTCGAACCCACCCAGGCCGACGCGGTCGAGCAAATCTTCCGCCTGTTGAACGCGCCGGTCGGGATCGACCCCCTTGATCTTCAGGGCCAGCTCTACGTTTTCGCTGACGCTCAGCCAGGGAAAGAGGGCGAAAGTCTGGAAAACGATGGAGGCGTGGGGATTGACGCCCCGCAGCTCCTGGCCGCGATAGAGCACGCGCCCCTGCGAGGGGGCTTGCAGGCCGGTGATGATGCGCAGCAGCGTGCTCTTGCCGCAGCCCGAAGGGCCGAGCAGGGCCACGAACTCGCCGTCGGCCAGAGACAGGTTGACGTTCTCGACGGCCGTGAAGCGGCGTATCCCCGTGCCGTAAGCGTGATGGACATTTTCCAGTTGCAACAAGGTCTCGTTCATCGATCACTCCATACGATATTTTTCTTCTGCCAGGAGGTAGAGGCGTCGCCAAAGCAGGCGGTTGATCAGGATGACGGCCAGCACCATGGCCAGCGTGGCCGCCAACAGGAGAGCATAATCTCCGTCGGCGGTGGCCTCGGCGATCGTGGCCCCAATGCCGGTGATCGAGAGGGTTTTGCCGCCGAAGTGCTGGTATTCGGCCACGATACTGGCGTTCCAGGCACCGCCGCTGGCGGTGATGGCGCCGGTGATCAGGTAGGGGAAGATGGCCGGCAGGATCAGGACGCGCCAACGTTGCCAGCCGCTGAGATGCATCAGCTCGGTGGTATATTTCAGGTCTTGCGGGATGGCGCTGGCTCCGGCGATGATGTTGAACAACAGGTACCATTGCG
>CAZZJN010000077.1:0-13372 GCA_964654505.1 uncultured Ardenticatenaceae bacterium
AACGATATACTGGACGCGAGACCCTGTTAACACTCCTCGAACGTGATAGACAAAATGTCACCGCTTCTGCCATCCGACGCGCCCCCTGCCTTTCATCTCCTGGCCAAACCGACCGGCGCCACCTGTAATCTCGACTGCGCTTACTGCTTCTTCCTGTCCAAGGAGATGCTCTACCCCGGCAGCCGCTTCCGCATGGCTGATGAGCTACTGGAGACCTACATCCGCCAGCTCATCGAGGCTCACCGGACGTCTCATGTCATCATCGCCTGGCAAGGGGGCGAGCCGACATTGATGGGCGTCGACTTCTTCCGGCGCTCTGTCGAGCTGGCCGAGAAGTATCGCCGACCGGGGATGACCTTCGAGTACACGATCCAGACCAACGGCACGCTGCTCAATGACGAATGGGGCGAGTTCCTGGCCGCCAATCGTTTCCTGGTGGGTATCAGTATCGATGGCCCGCGAGCGATGCACGACCTGTATCGCTATGACAAGGGGGGCAGACCGACCTTCGACAAAGTCATACGCGGCCTGGATGTGCTGAAACGGCATGGCGTGGACTGGAACATCCTGTGCACCCTGCACCGGACGAATGCCGAACGGCCGTTGGAGATCTACCGTTTCTTTCGCGACGAGTTAGAGGCTGAGTTCATGCAATTCATTCCCATCGTCGAGCGACTGACGCCGGAAGCCGCGGGCAAGGTCTGGGCGTCGTGGCGCGATCGGCCGCTGTATACCCAGTCCGGCGACCGGGTGACCGAGCGATCAGTGACGGCCGAGCAATACGGCCGCTTCCTCAGCGTCATCTTTGACGAGTGGGTGCGGCGCGATGTTGGCCGGGTCTATGTGCAGATGTTCGATGTGGCCCTGGCCAACTGGGTAGGGGCGCCATCGAGCCTGTGCATCCACTCCGAAACCTGCGGCACGGCCCTGGCCATGGAGCACAACGGCGATGTCTATTCCTGTGACCATTTTGTCGAACCTGCCTATCGGCTCGGCAATATCAATCAGGAACATCTCATTGAGCTGGTGGCCTCAGACAGGCAGCGCCAGTTCGGCCGGGACAAGTACGAGCGCTTGCCCGCCTACTGCCTGGCCTGCGACATCCGCTTCGCCTGCCACGGGGGCTGTCCCAAGGACCGTTTCATCCTCACACCGGACGGCGAACCGGGACTGAACTACCTTTGCTCGGGATACAAACAGTTCTTTCACCACATCAGCGAGGCCATGGATTTTATGGCTGGTGAACTGCGCCGGAATCGTCCGCCGGCCAATGTGATGGATTATATGGCCCGCAAGGACGCCAAACTCCACCAGATGCTACGTGATGCGATAAACAGGTCCAGTTGATTAACGGGCTGCATCGAAACAGAAAGCCCTGATTGATTCCGCCCAATTCAATAATTTTGCTATGATCGGGGGATGTCTACCGCAACCACCTCTGCTCATCCCATGCGGCGGCTGTCGCAATACGCCGGCCAATACAACCACCGCATCCTGCTGACCACCCTCTACTCCATTCTCAACAAGATCTTCGATCTGGCCCCGCCGGTGCTCATCGGCATGGCGGTCGATGTCGTCGTCTCCCGGGAGGATTCCGTCCTGGCTCGTTTCGGCATCGTCGACGTCACCCATCAGCTTATCGGCGTCGGGCTGATCACGGCTGTCCTCTGGGGTTTCGAATCGCTTTTCGACTACCTCAAGGCTGTCGGCTGGCGCAACCTGGCCCAGGATATCCAGCACGACTTGCGACTGGACACCTATGATCATGTCCAGCGACTTGACATGGCTTATTTTGAGGAGCAGAGCACGGGCGGCCTGATGTCCGTCCTTAACGATGACGTCAACCAGCTGGAACGCTTCCTCGACATCGGGGCCAACGAGATCATCCAGCTTGTCACCACCATCGTCGTCGTCATTGGCGGCTTTGCCATCACCGCGCCGTCGGTCACCTGGCTGACCATCCTGCCCATCCCCTTCATCGTTTACGGCTCGCTCAAGTTCCAGCAACGACTGGCGCCACGCTACGCGGCCGTTCGCGAGCAGGTGGGCATCCTCAACAGCTTTTTGTCCAACAACCTCAGCGGCATCGCCACCGTCAAGAGCTATACGGCTGAGGCGTATGAGGTCGGCCGGGCTTCCGTCGAAAGCGACCAATATCGCCAACGTAATACGGCCGCCATCCGTCTCAGCTCGGCCTTCGTACCCATCATCCGCATGTTCATCATGGCCGGTTTTATCGCCATCCTGATCTTTGGCGGCTTGCTGGTCATCAACGGCAAACTCAATATCGGCATCTATAGCGTGCTGGTCTTCATGACCCAGCGCCTGCTCTGGCCTTTGACCCGCCTGGGCGAGACGCTCGACCTCTACCAGCGGGCCATGGCCTCCACCGGCCGCATCTTCCGCCTGCTGGATGTGAAGCCCAAAGTTATCGAAGGCACCACGCGGCTGCCGTCGCGCGTTCGCGGCGAAGTCGTCTTCGAGGATGTCAGCTTCCGCTACCAGTGGCGCGATTACGAGGGCTATTCCGACCGCCGACCGCGCGTGCTGCGCGACCTCTCCTTTCGCATCCCGGCGGGCACGACGGCGGCCATCGTCGGCTCCACCGGCTCGGGCAAGACAACCGTCGTCAAGCTGTTGCTGCGCTTCTACGATGTCGAGGCCGGTCGAATCTGCCTGGATGGCCATGATATACGCGACCTGACTTTCGACGATTTGCGCGGCTCCATCGGTCTGGTCAGCCAGGACGTATTCCTGTTCCACGGCAGCGTACGCGAAAACATAGCCTACGGCACGTTCAACGCTACCCTGGACGAGATCGTCGCCGCCGCCCGAACGGCCGAAGCGCATGATTTCATCATGGAGTTGCCCGACGGCTACGACACCATCGTCGGCGAGCGCGGCCAAAAGCTGTCCGGGGGCCAACGTCAGCGCATTTCCATCGCTCGCGCCGTGCTCAAGGACCCGCCGGTGCTCATTCTGGACGAGGCCACATCCTCCGTGGATAACGAGACCGAGGCCGCCATCCAGCGCTCGATGGAGCGTATCTCGAAGGGGCGCACGATGATAGTCATCGCCCACCGCCTGTCCACCGTGCGCAACGCCGACCGCATCTTCGTGCTGGAAAATGGCGAACTGCGTGAGCAGGGAACCCATATCGAATTGGCTCTGGCCAATAAGGGAATCTACGCCTCCCTGTGGCGTGTCCAGACCGGCGAGGTCTGAGCGGGGCGACCGTAGCGAATGATCGATAACAAAAAAGGCCTCGACTGTGATCGAGGCCTTTTATTATTGGCGGTTCGGTGGCGGGTGGACGGGCTTTATTTGTTCAGTAATTCGGCCGCCAACTCCACCACGTGGTCGGCCGTCAGCCCCAGGTTCTCGAAGACGACCTTGCCGGGAGCCGACGCCCCGAAGCGATCCAGCGCCAGGATTCGGCCGTCGTCACCCACCCAGCGATGCCAGCCCTGCGAGATTCCGGCCTCGACCGCCAGTCGCGGCTTGATATCGGGCGGCAGAACCTCGTTGCGATAGGTCTCGTCCTGATCCTCGAACAACTCCCAGCTGGGGAAGGACACCAGTCTCACGGCCGTGCCCTCGGCCGCCAGCCGCTCCCCGGCCTTGACGATGAGCGATACCTCGGAGCCGGTGGCCATCAGAATGATCTCCGGTCGGCCCTCGCCCAGGTCGGCCAGCACGTAGGCTCCGCGCTTCAGGCCCTCGGCCGCGGCGAAGACCGAGCGATCCAGCGTGGGTAGGGCTTGCCGGGTGAAAGCCAGCGCGGTGGGGCGGTGGCGGTTGGCGATGGCCACCTTCCACGCCTCCCGTACCTCGTTGGCGTCGGCGGGCCGGATGAAGAGCAGATTGGGGATGGCTCGCAACGCGGCCGCCTGTTCAACTGGCTGGTGAGTGGGGCCGTCCTCGCCCACGCCGATGCTGTCGTGGGTGTAGACATAGATCGAGCCAAGATGTGACAGGGCGGCCAGCCGGATGGGCGGCCGCATGTAATCGGAAAAGACCAGGAAGGTGGCCCCAAAGGGGATGATTCCGCCATGATAGGCCAGCCCATTGACGATCGCCCCCATCGCATGCTCGCGTACGCCGAAGTTGACGTTGCGCCCCGCCGGATCATCGCCAAAGGAGGGGATGCCTTTGAGCCAGGTGTCGGTCGAAGGCGCGAGGTCGGCCGAGCCGCCGAACAACTCAGGCAGTCTGGCCGCCAACTCGTTGAGTACCTTGCCCGATGAGGCTCGCGTGGCCATACCCTTTTCGTCGGCCGGGAAATGGATCAAGCCATCGTCCCAGTCGGCCGGTAGTTCACCGGCCAGACGACGCTCCAGTTCGGCCGCCTCCTGAGGGTAGGCCGCCCGGTAGGCGTCGAATTGGGCGTTCCAGGCCGCTTCTCGTTCTGCTCCGATGGTTTGCGCCTGGCGGTAGAAACTGAGTGAATCCTCGGGTATGTAGAAGCGCGGTTCGAGCGGCCAACCCAGGGCCTCCTTGGCTCCGTTCAGTTCGGCATCGCCGGGCGGTTCGCCGTGAGCTTTGGAAGTGCCGGCTCGCGTGGGCAAGCCGTAGCCGATGGTGGTTCGCACGACGATCAGGGACGGCCGCGGGTCTTCCTTGGCGGCCGTGATCGCCCGGTCGATGCCGGCAACATCCTGGCCATCGAACACGTACTGCAC
This sequence comes from uncultured Ardenticatenaceae bacterium, assembly GCA_964654505.1. GTDB lineage: Bacteria > Chloroflexota > Anaerolineae > Promineifilales > Promineifilaceae > Promineifilum. The sequence continues at coordinate 4,683 of CAZZJN010000077.1, forward strand.
GTGCCAGCCGTAGGCTTCGAATCGTTTGCCGCGGTCTTCCGTGAAGGTTATATCCGTCGAGCCTTCGATGGATATGTGATTGTCGTCATACAGGTAGATGAGCTTGCCCAGCCGCAGATGTCCGGCCAGCGAGGCCGCCTCGGAGGATACGCCCTCCATCAGATCACCGTCGGTGACGATGGCGTAGGTATGGTGATCGATGATGTCATGGCCGGGGCGGTTGAACGTCGCCGCCAAGTTCGCCTCGGCCATCGCCATCCCCACGCCGTTGGCGAACCCTTGCCCCAGCGGGCCGGTGGTTGTTTCCACACCTGGCGTCATCCCAAATTCGGGGTGGCCGGGGGTCCTGCTGCCCCATTGCCGAAATTGTTTAATATCGTCCAGCGACAGATCGTAGCCGGTCAGGTAAAGCAGGCTATACAGGAGCATTGAGCCGTGGCCGCCGGACAGCACGAAGCGATCGCGATTGGCCCAGTGCGGGTTGGTCGGATTATGGCGCAAGTGGCGCGTCCAGAGGGCATAGGCCATCGCTGCGTCACCCATCGGCAAACCGGGGTGGCCGGAGTTGGCTTTTTGAATGGCATCGGCCGACAGGAACCGGATGGTGTTGATGGCCTGATCTTGTAATTGTTTGGTTTCTTGCATGATATGTTACTCAAAATAATAGACTGGTGGTGAATCGGCCTCTACTCCCATTCTTCATGGAAAATGCCTTCCTTGTCGATCCGGCGAAAGGTGTGGGCGCCGAAGAAATCGCGTTGGGCCTGGATCAGGTTGGCCGGCAAGCGCTCCGAACGCATCGCGTCAAAATAGGCCAGGGTGGAGCCGATAGCCATCATGGGAATGCCCAGAGCGACACCCGCCTTGACCACCTCGCGCCATTCGGCCTGACGATCCCGTAATGCTTGCGCGAAGGTTTTGTCGAGATACAAATGGGGCAAATCCGGCTGCTGTTCGGCCGCGTCAGCGACGTCATCCAGGAGCGCTGCCCGGATGATACACCCGGCGCGCCAAATACGCATGATTGAGGCGATATTCAGACTCCCGCCGTATTCTTTGGATGCCGTTTGCAGCAGGTCGATGCCTTGGGCATAGGTGGTGATCTTGCCGGCATAGAGGGCCGCCTCGGCCGCCGCCACCAGCTTGTCGGTATCGCCGGCATAGGGCTGTGTTCCGCTCAATGACTTGGCGATGGCCGCGCGCTTGTCCTTCCCGGCCGAGACCACACGCATGACGACGGCTGAGTCGATCGTGGGGGTCGGCGCGCCGATCTCCAGGGCGTTCTGGCTTGTCCAGCGACCGGTCCCTTTTTGCCCGGCCTCGTCCAGGATCAGGTCGACCAGCGGCCGGCCCGATGCCTGGTCGATATGGCGCAAGATTTTGCCGGTTATCTCGATCAGATAGGAGCGTAGCGGGCCGCCATTCCAGCGTTCGAAGATACCGGCCAGGGCGGCATTGGACAACCCCGTCCCGCGATGGAGCAGGTCATAGATCTCGGCGATCAGCTCCATATCGCCGTATTCAATGCCGTTATGAACCATCTTGACATAATGGCCTGCGCCTTCCGGCCCCATCCAGGCTACACATGGCTCGCCGTCGTCGGCCTTGGCGGCGATAGCGCGAAGCATCGGCCGCACCTGCTCCCAGGCCGCCACAGAGCCGCCGGGCATCAGGCTTGGCCCCCAGAGCGCGCCGCTCTCGCCGCCGGACACCCCCATGCCGATGAAGTGGATGCCCTTGCTCTCCAACTCTTTGGCGCGCCTGGTGGTGTCGACGAAGTAGGAGTTGCCACCGTCGATGACGATGTCGCCGGGTTGCAGGTGGCTCACCAGGGAATCGATGGCGGTATCGACGGGCGCCCCAGCCGGCACCATCATCAATATGACGCGCGGTGTCGAAAGTGACTCGACCAGCTTGGCCGGCGTCTCCGCCAGATCGACCGAAACGCCCTCCGGCAGATGGGGGTGGGGGTCGTAGCCGATGGCCGGATAGCCGTTTCGCCCGAAATTGAGGGCCAGACTGCGGCCCATGACGCCCATTCCCATAATGCCTAGCGCATATTGCTTTTCCATCACTTTCTCCACGGTAGTAAAGATGATTCGCCCCGGCCGTGACACGGTCGGCATGAACCAGTTATACGACGGGCTTGTTAGATTCTTCTTAGAAAACAGCCTGGCGGCCAGTTTGTGGAGGCGAATCCGACGTCGCCAACCGCGCCTGTAGTTCCCGCACGCGCTGTTGGGCTTCGGCCGTGATGACGACCTGCTCATCCAGCAGTGTCATCATCTCATCCAGTTCGGCCTCGTAACGCTCGATCTGCTCCACGGCCAGCCGGTTGAACTCGTTTTGCTGGGTCACATAATGCATCACATACCAGCGGGAGGCGATGTTGTTCCAGATGGTGCGAAACCAGACGATGAGTGGCCCCAACAGAGGAACCTGGGAGGCGAAGGGTTTTTCCTGCAGCGCGGCCGCGGCCGATAGGCGACCCAACGCTTCCGAATCGGCCGGGTTGTGTCGCGCGGCCGCCTGCAGGTTCGCCAGAGCAGTGGCCACCGTTTGCTGTGCTTCAGGTGGGATAGCTCCCGTCCCTTCCCGCTCGCGCGCCGACCAGATCTCCGGCAGCCGGCATCGTATTGTCAGATAGGCCAGACCGGCCGCTCGCCTCTCGACCGGGTTGGTTTGTGTCAGCCAGGCTGATTCATCGGCCGGGATTACCCTGGCGATCTCCTCGATGGTGGAGTGCTTCAATAGATAGCGCCACCGGCTGCAATGAAAGCGATACAGATGGGCGATGTTGTCCTGGCCGGCCGCAGTCGGATCGGAGCAAGTGATCGTCGCCACCGGCAGGGGAGCCACGCGATATCCCGCTTCTGTTGCGCGAGCGCGCAGATCGGCATCCTCGAAGGCGAACAGCTCCTCGTCCAGTGGCCCGATTCGTTCGAATAGATCGCGCCGGACGGCCATCACCGCATTGCCGGAGAGCCGGGCAGTCGTCTCATCGGGAAACCGCAGGTCGCCGCCGACGATTCCGATGGCGGGATCGTCGGCCATGATCTTCTCGATGGCCGCCAGGGAGTCGGGTGGGAGGATGACGCCGGAGTCGAGCAGCAGGGCCAGATCGGTGGCCAGGTTGTGCAGGGCGATGTTGACACCGGCCGCAATGCTCAAGTTGCTGTCGCTTTCCCGAATTTGCACTAGCGGATAGCGCTCGCGAACGAAAGCCACCGAATCATCCACTGAACCGAAATTCACCAGCAAGACGCTCTCCGGCGGCCGTGTCTGCGCGAAGAGTGCGCGCAGACACTCCTCCAGGCAGGCGCGGCCGTTCCGGTTGGCGATAACGATGGCGACGGTCAAGCTGGCCATGCGATCACTCCATGAGGTTCTTCATCGGTCGCTCTGAATTAACGTCCCACATGGGGGAAGAAGTTCTGTTCTGTGCCCACGAAGACCGTGAATTCCCGGGTGTTGTTACCCTCATTGGTCTCGGCGATGGCGTTAGCGGGATCAACCACCACGAAGATGCGATGCGTTCCCGCGCCGACGCCGTTCCAGGGGACGCTGACCCGGCCGTGATTGCCACAGCCGGCCAGACTGATCGACTGATCGCCGCCGATCTGGACGCCACCCTGGGCTGGATTGCCCAAGTAGAAGCGTACCACCACCGGCCCCGTCTTGGCGGCCAGATTACCGGCGTTGCCGATGTCGGCGGTCAGTTGCAACGAGAGAGGCGTCCCAGCATAGATGGGCGAGCCCGGAATGGTCGAGACGGCGTAGGGGAGGAAATCGACGGCCTGGGTGACGGCCCCCGTATAGGCCGCGAAATTTTGCCCCATTTCAGAGATTAGCTTGGTCTTCATGTGGAATAACCAGCCGTTCACTTTTTCGGGGTCATCATGATCCAGGCTGTACCAGGACCACGATTGGACCAGGCGATAGCCGTCGGCCGGATAGCCGATTACAGGGTCTGTTGCGGCGGTCATGTAAGTGAATGTGGCATTCATGAATGCGTTCACTCGCTGAGGGCCAAAGTCATTTTCATTCTCATCCGTATAGTCGGGCGGTACAAGGATGCCGTATTCGGTTACGTGGAGCGGAGTATTGCCATATCCGCGAGCCTTCATCCAGGTGCGGAAGCGGATGATCCTCTCCTTGAAGATATCCATGTTGTCATGGTCCTTAAGCTCGACATGTTCTCCCACAAAATTGTCGATGCCGGGGGGAAGCTCGGCGCCATATTGGCCCACCTCGTCGATAATGAAGTTGTGGATGCTCCAGGCATCGACCGGCATCCCATTGCCGTACTGCCGGCGGTAACTATCCAGCACCATGTCCAGGTATAGTAGACGAACCGGCGTCGGCTGGACGATAGTCCCGGCGATGATCTGGGCAGTCGGATCGATGCTCTTGATCAGGTAATAGAGGTCATGGTAGGCGGTGGCATAGACGTGGGCCTCGAGGTCATCCTGATACGTTCGTCGATCCGGCTCATTGCCGATCAACCATTTGGCCCCCGGGTTGGCAGTGATAGCAGCATTTATCTGTTGGGCGCTTAGCTCCTTACCCCCAATATGGACGATATAACCATTGGCGCCGACCTGTTTCAAACGGAAGGTCGGCATGAATTCCAGGCCGGCAGGCTGGGTGTATGCCCTGGTCGGATAGTAATTGGAATAATAGCCGAGGCGCAATGGGTCTGTATTCAGCCCCACAAACCCCAAAGATTGATGCAACACTGAGTTGACACCGTATCGGCACAGCCTGGACAGGTCGGCCTGCGCGGCAACCGTTTCGGTCGTATCGACGGCCGGGCGGGCCTGGGCAACGCTGGCGACAAGCAACGCGCCAACTATCATGATCAGACAACAACTGACCCGGACCAGATGCAAGGTTCGGTTTTCATTCATATCGAGGATATCTCCAGTATCATTTGATTTTTTATCTAGGATGACGAGGATGACGGGAGCGTTACCCTGCCGGGGACAGGGCCGGCGCCAATGGAAGTTGTTCCGGCTGCCAATCCCAGGTCGCGTCCAGGTTGATGAGGCCTTCTTTCTCCTCCATGCCGTCATCGGTCACCTGAAAGCGATAGGTTGTTTCGTGATAATCATAGGTGACGGGTTCGACGCTATGGTGAGCGGAGACGGAAACCTGATAGCGTCCCGCCACCAGCGGCAGCCGGTGAATGTCATAACGAACCACGCCTTTCCCCTCGACGACGCCGAAGGTCATTCCGCCGGCGCTAGTGCTTGTCCCAACAATATGGATCCCGTCGAGCGTGTGGATGGCCAGCCTGAATTCAGGTTCATCGATCGGTTCGTGGGCGATGTAATTCAGTTCAATGGATAGCAAATCGCCTGTGCCGAAGACCGTTGCCTCTTCACCGACTTCGTTCACCAGCCGGACATCGGTAATTTGGATCTGCTGGGTTCCCCACCGTTGAAACTCGCTTGCTTCGTTGGCGGCCGCCAACCGGTCGCCGACCTGTTGAAAAACGCTATCACTATAATGGGCCAACACATGTTCTGTCAGACCGGCCATGCGCACCTCGCCACGGTCCAGCCAGACGACATCGCTGCACAGATGGCCCACGCTATCCATATCATGGCTGATGAAGAGGATGGTGGTGCCGTTTCGTTTCATCTCCATGATCCGGTCCAGACATTTTGCCTGGAAGGACTGATCACCCACGGCCAAAATCTCATCGACGATCAGGATGTCGGGCCGAACGTGAATGGCGACGCTGAAACCGAGGCGCATATACATGCCGGATGAATAATGCTTGACGGACATATCGATGAAGTCGCCCAATTCGGAGAACTCCACGATTTCATCAAAGAGTTCCGTGGTCTCCTCCCGCCCCAACCCCAAAACGGAAGCGTTAAGGTAGATATTCTCGCGTCCGGTCAGATCGGGATGAAAACCCGCGCCAAGCTCCAGCAAGGCGCTGATTCGGCCGCGAACCATGATCTCGCCGGAGGTGGGCTGGATGATGCGGGCGATGAGCTTGAGGAGGGTGCTCTTGCCGCTGCCGTTGCGACCGACTATGCCCACGCACTGGCCAGACATGACATCGAAGGAGACGTCGCGGACGGCCCACAGATCTTTGGACTCTTTATGGCGGCGGGAGAACAGGGCGATCAACCATTCGAGAACCGATCGCGGGGTGTCCCGGGTGAAGGTGAAGCGCTTGCTGACGCTCCTTAACCGGATGGCCGGTTGGCTTTGCATACTCATAGGCGCGCGGATAGTATAGCATGTCGGCGTAAATTTCAACCGCCGTACGGAATGCTGGAACACAATGATCGATCAGAAGACTCTCTCAATTTTGGAGTTCAATAAAATCCGCGAGCTTGTCGCCGGACACGCCAATTTCAGCGGCGGCCGCGAATTGGCCCTGGCCATGCAGCCCACGACCGATATGGCGGAGGCCCGCGCGTGGCAAACCGAAACCCGCGAGGCGGTGTCGCTGTTCGAGACCGATAGCGGCGTGACCATCGGCGGCGCGCGCGACGTGCGTCGAGCGGCCGACAACGCCATGCGCGGCTTCGTCCTGCCGGCCGAGGATTTACTGGCCATTCAGGCGACCATCGTGGCCGGGCGTAACCTGCGTCGCCAGTTGCTGCGCCTGGAGGACCGCGTGCCCCATCTGGCGGCCGTCGCCAATCTCATTGAAGAGTGTCGCGGCATCGTTAGCGCCATCACCGGCGCACTTGACGAACGCGGCGACGTGCTGGACAGCGCCAGCCCTTCTCTGGCCAGGGTGCGCCAATCCCAGCGAATGGTCCACGGCCGCATCCAGGACAAGCTGCAGCGCATCCTCAACAGCAGCATGGCCCAATTCCTTCAGGAGCCGATCATCACTCAGCGCGGCGGCCGCTATGTGGTTCCCGTGCGGGCCGACGCCAAGGGGCGACTGAAAGGCATCGTCCATGACCAGAGCGGCAGCGGGGCGACGCTCTGGGTGGAGCCGCTCGGCACGGTCGAACTCAACAATGAGTATCGCGGGTTGTTGCTGGAGGAGCAGGAGGAGATTCAGCGCATCCTCCGCGAGCTGTCCAATCTGGTGGCCGATCAGGGTGACGCCGTCAAGCGGGTCGTCGAGCGCATGGCCGAGCTCGATTTCATCTTTGCCCGCGCCGGTTATGCCCTGGCCATCAACGCTGTCGAGCCGGTCTTCGTGCCCTGGCGCGAATCACCAAAAGCGCGGCCTCCCCGTCATCGCAACCAGCTGGAAGGCTGGACGCCGCCACCGCCCGACCTTCACCCCGGTTCGAGCATCTGGATCAAGGCCGCGCGCCACCCGTTGCTTGATCCGGCCAGGGTCGTGCCCACTAACCTGACCCTGGATGAGGATATCTTCCTCGTGCTCATCACCGGCCCCAACACCGGAGGCAAGACGGTCAGTTTGAAGACGATGGGCCTCATGGCCGCTATGGCTCAGTCCGGGCTGCATCTGCCGGCCAATGAGGCGCGACTGACGGTATTCGATGCCATCTTCGCCGACATTGGCGATGAACAATCGATTGAGCAAAGCCTGTCCACTTTTTCGGCCCACATGACCAATATCGTGCGCATCCTCGCCCAGGTGAACGACCGCTCCCTCGTCCTGCTCGACGAGCTGGGATCGGGGACCGATCCGACGGAGGGCGCGGCATTGGCCCAGGCCGTGGTCAACTTCCTGCGCGACAAGGGGGCGACGACCTTCGTAGCCACCCATTTCCCCGAGCTAAAGATCTACGCCAGCCAGATGCCCGGGGCGACCAATGCCTCGCTGCTGTTCGACATGGAGACGCTGTCGCCCACGTATGAGATGACCATTGGCCTGCCCGGCCGGTCCAATGCCTTTGCCATCGCCCGCCGCCTGGGTTTGGACTCGACAATCCTCGACGATGCCATGCGCCAGGTGAGCGCCGACAGCCACCAGGCCGAGGACTTGCTCGACTCCATCTACACCTTGCGCGAGAAGATGGAGGCTGAAGAAGCTCAAACTCGCAAGGTCTTGCGCGAGGCCGAGGCCGAGCGGGAGCGGCTGCGCCGGCGACAGCAGGAGGTCGAGGTCGAGCGGGAGCGCATCCTGGAGGAAACCCGCCAGGAGATGAAGCGACAGATCGAACTGCTCCAGGCCGAGATTCGCCAGGCCCGCAGCAAGCTGCGCGACGCCGCCTCGCTTACCGCGGTTAAGAAGCTGAGCAAGCAAGCGGCTGATCTGGAAGTAGAGCAGCAGGCAGCATTAGCGCCGGAGCCGGCCGGGGAGCCGGAGGTCAGCCGCGGCAAGCGACGCGCCCTTCAGGTGGGGGATATCGTCCAGGTGCGCTCGCTCAATGTCAAGGGCGAGATCGTCTCGCTGGGCAAGAGCGAGGTGATGGTAGCTGTTGGTCGCCTGCAGATGCGCGCGGGCTACGACGACGTGGAGTTCCGGGAGCGGCCGTCGGACGAGCGGGAAGTCGAAGCCGTTGCCAACCTGCACCCCTCGCCCGGCATCGAGCTGGACATCCGCGGCGTGCGGGTGGAGGACGGCGTGGAGCAACTCCAGCGCTACATTGACTCGGCCTTTCTGGCCCGGCTGCCGTTTGTGCGGATCATCCACGGCAAGGGCACCGGTCGTCTGCGCCAGGCCGTGCGCGAAACCCTGAGCGCCAGCAAGCAGGTGCGCGCCTGGGAAGAGGGCAAGGACGGCGAGGGCG
>CAZZJN010000078.1:0-4833 GCA_964654505.1 uncultured Ardenticatenaceae bacterium
GGATGATGCCGCCGTACTCCTGCTCCTTGCCGGGCAGAAAGCCGGGCACATCCTGCAGGGTGATGATGGGGATATTATAGGCGTCGCAAATGCGGATGAAATGGGTCGCCTTGATCGAGGCCTTGATGTCGATGCACCCGGCCAGCACCATCGGCTGGTTGGCGACCATACCGACGACGTAGCCGTTGAGCCGGGCGAAGCCGACGACCATGTTCTCGGCCCACAGCTGGTGAACCTCGAAAAACTGGCCGTCATCGACGATGCTGCCGATGACCGCGCGCACGTCATAGGCCTTGTACGGGTCGGTGGGCACGATCTCTTTCAGCTCGGGGCACCGTCGCTCCGGGTCGTCCATCGGCGGCACCCAGGGCGGGTCGTCCTGGTTGTTGCCGGGCAGGTAGCTGAGCAGCCCGCGCACGCGGTCGAGACATTCGCGGTCGTCGGTGGTCAGGAAGTGGCACACGCCGCTTTCGGCGCTGTGCATCATGCCGCCGCCCAACTCCTCGAAGCTGACGTTTTCCTGCATCACCGAGCGCACGACATCCGGCCCGGTGATGAACATGTAGCTATTCTCGGTCATGAATACGAAGTCGGTGAGGGCGGGCGAGTAAACCGCGCCGCCCGCGCACGGCCCCATGATGACCGACAATTGGGGGATGACGCCCGAGGCCTCGCAGTTGGCGTCGAAGATGCGGGCGTAACCGCCCAGGCTGTCGACGCCCTCCTGAATGCGCGCCCCACCCGAGTCGTTGATGGCCACGAACGGGCAGCCATACTTGAGGGCCATCTGCATCGCCTTGACGATCTTGTTGGCGTGCATCTCGCCCAGCGAGCCGCCCATGACGGCCGCGTCCTGCGACGCCGCGAACACCCGGCGGCCGTTCACCTGGCCGAAGCCGGTGACGACGCCGTCGCCCAGCCTGGAACCCTTGCCACCGGGATAGCTCTCGTGGCGAGGCAACACCAGCGTATCGATTTCGGTGAACGTGTCGGGATCAAACAACAGGTTGAGTCTTTCGCGGGCGGTGAGGCGATTCTTGCCGTGCTGCGTGGCCGCGTCTTTCTCGCTGCCCGCGGCCGAGGCCCGGCGTGCCCGTAAATCCTGGAGATAGAACTCCATATCCTTTGTCATTCATTTCTCCTGATGTCGCCGGCTAGTTTGCTCAATCTAACGCCCGGCCGACCATGCGACTTCCGGCGGGTCATCCGGCGCGCCAACGACGGGCCACGCTCGGACGCCACCACCGAACACCCCCATTATTGCAAATGCAACCTCCGTGTAGCAGTGTCATCCGTCACCCGTTTTTGCGCAGTCTGTCACATCGTGATGCAAGCGGGTTCCAATCAAACCGTGAGCATTTTATGAAGGGCGACATGGCTGCTATGATTGCGCCGATGAACGAAGAATTGATCCTGGCCCTTGATTTTGGCGGCACGAAACTGAGCGCGGCCGTCGTTGGCCGCGACGCGCTGCAAGATGCGCGGCCGCAATGGCGCGACCATCGTCGCCGCCAGACGCCGGCCGGAGCCGATGCCGCTTATGAGCTGGCGGCCATGCTGGCCATGGCCCGGGAGATGCTGCCGGGCGGTCGCGCCCCGGCGGCCGTCGGCGTCAGCTTCGGCGGCCCGGTGGACTATTCGACCGGCACCGTCCGCCTGTCCCACCATGTCCGCGGCTGGGAGACTATGCCGCTGCGCGAGACGCTGGAACGCGAGTTCGGCGCACCGGCGGCGGTCGATAACGACGCCAATGTCGCCGCGCTGGGCGAGCATCGCTTCGGCACAGGTCGCGGTGCAACCGATCTCATGTATATCACCGTCAGCACCGGCGTCGGCGGCGGCTGGATTCTGGGCGGGCGGCCGTGGCGGGGGCACGACGGTATGGCGGGCGAGATCGGCCACACGGTCGTCGATCCGGCCGGGCCGCTGTGTCTGTGCGGCAAGCGGGGCTGCGTGGAGCGGCTGGCGTCGGGGCCGTATATGGCGGCTGATTGGGCGGAGGAGCAAGGGGGCAGAGGAGCAGGGGAGAGGGGGAGCAGGGGAGATGCGGTTACCGGGAAGGAGGTGGCGGAGGCGGCCGCGGCGGGGGACGAGGCGGCGCGGGCGATTTTGCTGCGCGGGGCGCGGGCGCTGGGCGTGGGCATCGGCAACGCGGCCAATCTGATCAACCCGCAACGGTTCATCCTCGGCGGCGGCGTGACGAAGGCGGGCTCGATATGGTGGGAAGAAGTGCGCCGCGCGGCGCGCGCGACGGCCCTGCCCGAAGTCGTCTTCGACATCGTCCCGGCCGGGCTGGGGGATGACGCCCCGCTGTGGGGGGCGGTGGGGCTGGTTGTGCCACACATTCCCGGCGGCGATTGATTTCTAACGCGATTGCCTTGATATCGTCACATGAATCAAATCATCATTGAGGGCGATTCCGGCCAAAGCGGCACGTATCTGTTGTGGATGCTGGCGCGACGGGAGACATCAGTCTCGTTCGGCCGCCTCCAGGGCGGTCGTCCGATCACCATACCCCCCGGCTGGTACGCCTACGTCGGGTCGGCCATGGGGCAGCGAGGGGCTTCGGCGCCGGCCGGGCGACTGCTGCGCCACGCCACGCGCACAGGGGGTCGCCCACCCCACGCCATTCGCGACGCACTGGCGGCCGAGTGCGTCAGGGTGGGACTGGGCGCGCCGGGTCTGCGGCCGCCCGCCGCCAAGCGCCTGCACTGGCACATCGATTACCTGCTGGATGAGATCGACATCGAGATCGTCCGGATCATGGTCATCCGCGCGGTGGCGCGTCTGGAGGGCGCACTGACGCGGCAGCTGTCGGCCATGCCCGGCGTCGTCCCGTTGGCGCCCGGCCTGGGCGCGAGCGACGCGCGGGGCGAGTCCCACCTGCTACGCTGTTCTGACCCGGACACCCTCGACCGACTGGCGGCGGTCATCGCCGGCCTCGCCCAACCGGCGGGCTAATCCTCGATCACCACCGGCAGAAATAGGCGGCGGGTGTTGCCGTTGCCTTCCGTGGTGGCGCTGGGGACAGCGGTGGCGCTGGGGACAGCGGTGGCGCTGGGGACAGCGGTGGCGCTGGGGCTGGGCGTGATGCCGGCCTCTTTCGTCGGCGTGGACGTCGGGGTCGACGTGGACGTCGGGGTCGACGTGGACGTCGGGGTCGACGTGGACGTCGGGGACGGCGTAGATGTCGGAGTCGGGGTATAGGTCGGAGTTGGTGTATTCGGCGGGGCCGGCGTGGACGTCGGGGTCGGCGTATACGTCGAAGTTGGTGTATCCACCGGCTTGGGCGTGTTCGTCGGGTTTGAAGTCGGCGTCACCTGGGCCGAGCAATCGGCGCGGAAGTTGGAAGCCAGGATGCGTGACTGGTTCATTGAGGAGGCGAGATCGGCCGCGTTCCGGGGATTGACCGCGTAGTCAACCCCCGTCGGCTCGCCCTGAAACAACACGTGCGGATTGGCCCACTGGTTGATGCGCGGGCAGCCACCGGGGCAATCATAGGACATAATGTCGCGAAAATTTCCGGCGGGCGATTGGTAGCCATAGGAGTACGGGAAAAGCACCTGGGTGTTGCCGGAATTGGCTCGATCGTGAGCGTTACCCAGATTGTGTCCCAACTCGTGGGTCAAGGCCATCGAACTGCAGGTATAATCTTCGCCGGGGTAATCCAGGGCAACGACGCCAAAGCTATAGCTCGCAAACCAGGATACCATCTCGGTTAACGGATAGGCCATACCGCAGGCGCCGTTGTTGCCTTCATCTACCAGCATGGCCACGAGATCGGCCTTATAGGTATCGCGCGCCGTGTGAACCTCGTCCATAACGCCGTCCCCGATCGTCAGCAATTTAACCAGATCGGTCTGCAGGCTGGCTGATTCGGCGTAATCCACTTCCATGGTGTGAACCAGTCGCCAGTCAAAGTTGACGAGGCTAACATCGTTGGCGCTATTCATCTCGCTGATTCTCTGATTGATGAGCGCCTCGATGGCCGCCTTGCCGCCGAGCGCGTTCCGGGCGGCAGGGGTGTAGACGATCATGACCCCGATCTTCGAGCCGTCCTCCTGGCAAGTCTCCGCCTGTGCCGTATTGAGGAAATGAAGCTCGCCGGTGGACGGTTGCGGGATCACATAATCCGGTCCCGAAGGCTCAGTGGTGTGGGGGTCCAGCTCTACCACCAGATGCGCGTCACCCAACGCCCCGGCCGCATAGCGAATGGCTCCCCACTCGATACCGCCACGGTAGATACTCCCGGCCAGGATACCGTCCTGCACCGAGAGCGTGACTGAGCCGCCCGGGTCGCCTTCCACGTCGCCCACCCAGACGAAACCGCCATTGACCATCTCATCCACCCGGCGGATCCGCGCGTTCAGGGTGACATCGGGGAACAGATTGAGGCTAATCTCGTCTGTCTGCGGCGTGATCGCCCCCCAGTTGATGTCTACGGCGCGAAGCCGGAGCGCGTCGTCGGTCCGGTTGACGTCGCCCGGCTTGATGGCAGCCCGCCCAACGCGGGGGGCGAACAAGCCGTTATCGCTGTGCGCGGCAAACGGACGGCCGAGGAGCATGGCCAGGAGCGCGATGGCGGCCGCGAGAATCACAAATAGTCGTCGATTGAACATCTGATTGCGTTACTTCCTGTCAGTTGTCGGTTGCCCGAATCGGATCAAGAGGTCACATCCCCCGACCCGATTCGGGCAGCGAGCGACAATAGTATCATTGCCCACACGACATGGCACGAATTGCAGGATTTTTTTAGGGAGAGCGAAAACGGTTTCTCACGGACTGTTAGCCTGTCTCTCATGATTGAAGGAATGTTGGGATATAAAGAGACAA
>CAZZJN010000078.1:4933-7099 GCA_964654505.1 uncultured Ardenticatenaceae bacterium
CCAGCAGCGGGTTGGTGTGGTTGATGTGGATTAGCGCCAGCTTCGACGCCGATTCCCCGAAGAAAGCCAGCGTATCGGGCACGAGCGGATGAGCCACCGGCGGCCGTCCGCCCAGCTCGGCCACACTGTAGAAGGTCGCGTCCACCAGAGCCACATCGGCCGCCGCGACGGCCGCCCGCGCCTCCGGCCATTGCTCCCAGTTGTCGATGTCGGGCACGTAGAGCAACGTCCGTGTCGGCCCCTCGACCTTGAAGGCGAACGTGCCCGCCCCCCACTCGTCGCGGTGAGGCACGGCCAGCGGAGTGACCGTCAGGGACGGGGCCAGATCAAACCGGCGACCGGCCACCAGCCGCCGCCATTCCAGACCGGCCATCAGCGGCCGCCAGACGGCCGATTTGCGAATGACGGCCGCCAGCCCGTCCGAGGCGTAAACCGGCAGACCCGCCACCGCCATACCCTCGGGGCCAAGTTGCGGCAGGCCGCCGATGTGGCCCATGTGGCCGTGGGTCAGCAAAATACCATCCGGCGGCCGCAGGCGATCGGCGCGATGCGGATGAGGGCCGAGCGCGTACGCCAGGTCGTTCAACTGCCGGCCGATATCCGGCGTGGCGTCGATGAGCCACACGCGCGTCGGGTCGGTCCGCTCGTCCACCAGGGCCAGGCAAGCGGCGCGGCCGCCACGTTCGGGGTGGGCGAAGGCGTCGAGGCAGCGGGCGCAACGACATCCGGCGTGGGGCAGCCCGGCGTCCTGCATGATGCCCAGGACGACGGCCGAGACGCCTGATGATCCCTGTTTGTCCATGGGGCGGATTGTAACCCCATTTTCGGCGCCGCACCTGTAGCCGTCCAGGGCAATCGCATGAAGAATATTGGGACGCGAATGAACGCAAATTAACGCGAATTAACGCGGATGAACACGAAGATGACGGGTGGCTGCGATGTGGGATGCCCGATCTCATCCACCTTTCGACAAGATAACAGCCTCTGATAAAATACGGTCATGAAAGAATTATCCCGTCTCGTCAGCAGTATTCCACCCTCGGAAACTCTCGCCGTCAGCGACAAAGCCAAGGCCCTGAAGGCAGCGGGGCGCGACGTCGTCGCTTTGGCCGGGGGCGATCCCGATTTTGATACACCCGACTACATCACCGCGGCCGCATTCCAGGCCATCGAAAACGGCGCTACCCATTATCCCGCGCCGATGAAGGGCATTACCCCCTTGTTGGAAGCCATCGCTCAAAAGATGGAGGAAGACAACGGCGTCGTGGTCAAGCCCGGCTCGGATATCGTCGTCACGCCCGGCGGCAAATGGTCGATCTTTCTGGCTCTGTCGGCCGTCATCAACTCCGGTGATGAGGTAATCTATCTGGAGCCGGTCTGGGTCTCCTATCCACCGATGATCACCCTGGCAGGGGGCACGCCGGTGGCCGTCACCCTGCCCGCGGCCGATAATTTCCGCATCACCGCCGACCGGTTGCGCGAGAAGATCACCCCGCGCACCAAGGCGCTGATGATCAACACGCCCAACAACCCGACCGGCCGCGTGCTGACTCAGGAAGAGTATGACGAGATCGTCTCGGTCGCTCTCGAATACGATCTCTACGTCATCGCCGACGAGATCTATGAGACGATCATTTTCGACGGCCGCAAGCATCTTTCGCTGGCGGCCGCGCCGGGGATGGGCGAGCGGACGATGACCATCAACGGCCTGTCCAAGTCGCACGCCATGACCGGCTGGCGGCTGGGCTGGCTGGCCGGCCCGACGCCGATCATGAAGCTGGCGGCCCAGATGAACGGCCAGACCGTGTCGTCGGCGGCCAACTTCACCATGCACGCCGCCGTGGCCGCGCTGAAGGGGCCGAAAGAGACCACCCGGGCCATGACCGACGCCTATCGACAACGGCGCGACTTCATGGTACCGGCCCTCAACGCCATCGAAGGCGTCGAGTGCATGAACATCGAGGGCGCGTTCTACCTGTTCCCGCGCTTCCCCAACAGCACGAAGACCAGCGCCGAGCTGGCCGAGGCGCTCATCGAGAAGGCGGGGATCGCCTCGGTTCCGGGAGGAGCCTTCGGCAAAAGCGGCGAAGGGCACGTGCGCTTCACCATCGCCACGGCGATGAACGAGCTGGAGAAGGCGGTCGAGAAGCTGGCCAAAGCGGCCGG
>CAZZJN010000078.1:7199-13363 GCA_964654505.1 uncultured Ardenticatenaceae bacterium
CGTCGTCGTCCTGGCGGCCGGGTATGCCGTCGTGGTGCGGCAAGCAACCATCGAGGCGACGGCTACCATCCGCCTCGCGCTGGACGTCGCCCGCGATGCCTGCCGCGCGGGCGATGAGGAACTGCTCTTCTCCCTGCAGACCGGCGATCGGGCCTGGCGGGCGTCGCTGCTGCAACCCGAATTCTACGAGCCGATTTGCGCGGGCCAGTCGATAGTGGATTTGCAGCCGGTGGACACTGGCTATGTGGCCACATTGACCGGCGACGACGACATCCGGCGACTGTCGTACTTCCAGTTGACGAACGCCGGCACGCGACGAACCACGCCGCCGATAGGCTACTGGGGCAAGCGGTACGTCTTGCCGCTGTCGGGCGGAAACGAGCTTATCTTCAGGAAGATCGATGAACCGTTCACCCCGCGGATCGTCGCTTTCGTCGATGAGAAGGTGCAAGCGTTGTGCGCGGATGGAGGCTGTCGGGACGGCGCGCAACCCTTCACTCTGGAGATCCATCAGAACTTTCGCCGAACTATCGCACCGAACAAGCTCTACGTGCCCTCCCCCCGTTTGCTGGGGCTGGATGCCAACAGCAACCCGCCACCGGCGTTTTGGGAAGCGATTTCGACGGAGTTGGCCGCCCACCTGAGACCGGGCGTGATTCGTTTTGCCGTGCCTCCCCGGCCCTACCAGGCCATCCTCTACGACGACGCCGCGGCCGAATTCATGCGCCAAAATCCTGACATCATCGTGCAGATCGAAACGCTGGATCTCCTGCCCGAGGAAACCAACGAATCATTGCTCGCCTACGACGGCGCGGCCTATCCCCCCTCGGCGGCCATGATCGCCGCCGGGGCGGTTTTGGACCTGACCGACTATGCCGTCGGCGACCCCGACTTCCAATCGGCCGACTTCTACAAGCCGCTGTTAGCCGGCGCGCAATGGCGGAATCACCTGTGGTTCGTGCCCCATGCCGGACAGATGCGCTTTCTGTACTACGATCGTAACGCCTATCAACTGGCCGGACTGCCGGAACCGTCACCGGACCGGCAATGGAGCGATCTGGAGAGCGATATCGAGGCGCTGCACGGCATGACAACCGCCACATTTGACGGCTGGAACGGCGAGTGGGCTTTTCTGGATGCCACCCGGGACATCCTCTTCGCTCATGCCTATGCCAACGCCGACTGCGCCACGCGGCCGGTGCCTTGTGTTTTGACCGGGCAGGAGATTGGCGACACGGTCGATTGGTATCAGACCATCCTGGACGAAGGAATCGCGCCCGACCTGGCCGCCTCGCCGCCCGCGGACCGGCTAAGGCTGATGGCCAACGAGCAAGGCGTGCCCCGACGGGCGGCCGTCTGGGTCGATGACGCGGTCAACTATGAGCACTATCTGCAAATGTGGCCGGTTGGCATATCCCCCTTCCCCGCCGGTTCCACGCCATTGTGGGTACACGGCAGCTTTATCAATCGCCGCAGCGAACGGCCGCGCGACGTATGGCGCTGGCTGGTATTCTTATCGCGTCAGCCGCTCAACGGCACATTGAGGTATGTGCCCGCCCGGCAATCGATCGCCAGACAGGCGCGGTACTGGCAGAGTTTGCCCCAACCGTTGCAGACGGCCGCGCTGCAAGCCTTCCGAACGGCCCAGCCCGTTTGGCCCGGGAGTCACGACACATTTTCGCGCGGACAACTGGATGAGGCATTGCGCGGCAATTCGCCGGCAAATCCCGCGTCAACCATCCGCTGGTTCGGCCACTAGTACGGCCGATCAGTGGCTCAGGATCTGCGACAGGAACAGTTGCGTTCGCTCGCTCTTGGGGTTGGCGAAAAACTCGTCCGGCGTGTTTTCCTCGACGATCAGCCCTCCGTCCATAAAGATCACCCGGTCGGCCACCGTGCGGGCAAAACCCATCTCATGCGTGACGGCGATGATCGTGTAGCCGGAGAGAGCCAGGTCGCGCATGACATCGAGCACCTCCTTGATCATCTCCGGGTCCAGCGCCGACGTCGGCTCGTCGAACAACAGGATGTGCGGCTCCATGCACAACGTGCGGGCGATGGCGACGCGCTGCTGTTGCCCGCCCGATAGCTGACCGGGATATTTGTTGGCCTGCTCCGGGATGCCGACGCGGTTGAGCCAGTGCATGGCTCGCTGCTCGGCGTGCTCGCGCGTCCATTTGCGCACGTTGACGGGAGCCAGCATGATATTCTCCAGCACGGTCAGATGGGGAAACAGGTTAAACTGTTGGAACACCATACCCACCTCGCGACGGATCTCGGCGATGTTGCGGATGTCGTGGCTCAGCACGATTCCGTCGATGACGATCTCACCCTTTTGATGCTCCTCCAGACAGTTGAGGGTGCGGATGAATGTCGATTTGCCGGAGCCGGACGGGCCGATAATGACGATCACCTCGCCGCGCTTGACCGTCAGGCTGACGCCGCGAAGGGCTTCGAAATCACCATACCATTTGTGGACGTCGTGGCAGATGATGATCTCGTCGGTAGCTTGCTCCCGGCCGTGGGTATGGATGTGACCCATCGTATGAGACTGGGTGTTTTCCGTGTTATGTTCCATTGATAATCCCTTCCAAAAATGATTGCCCGTGGTCCGTTAACGGGGCCGTTAACGGGGCCGTTTAACGCTCCCCCACGCCCAGGCGACGCTCCAGCCGGCGGCTATAGGCGGCCATGATGAAGTTGCCCATGAAGTAAACGATGGCGATGAACACATAAGGCTCGCGCCGCA
This sequence comes from uncultured Ardenticatenaceae bacterium, assembly GCA_964654505.1. Lineage (GTDB taxonomy): Bacteria > Chloroflexota > Anaerolineae > Promineifilales > Promineifilaceae > Promineifilum. The sequence goes on from CAZZJN010000078.1 coordinate 9,949, forward strand.
CGCCCAGCCAGTTGGGCTGGGCTGAGATGAGGTTGGCCACACCCAGGAACTCGATCAGGCCGACTGTCTCAACCAGGGTGGTGTCCTTGAACAGGCCGATGAACTGGCCGACGATGGCCGGGATGACCGCCCGCAGCGCCTGGGGCAGGACGATCAGTCCATATTTGCGCGGGGTGCTCAGCCCCAACGCATCGGCCGCCTCGAACTGTCCCTTGGGAATCGATTGCAGACCGCCGCGCACATTCTCGGCCAGATAGGCGGCGGCAAAGAAGGTGACGGCCGCCAGCACGCGCCACGTCCCCAACACCTGCATCCCCGGCGGCAGGAAGATGGGGAACATGATGATCGACATGAACAGGATCGTGATCAGCGGGACACCGCGGACGCACTCGATATAGATCGTGCTCATCAGGGCGACAACATTGCCCTGGAAGTATCGCAAAAACAGAAAAGCGGCCACGGGCAGTAGCAGGGGCCAGAAGGACAGAACTTGCTGGCCCAATCCCATGGCGCTTCGCAGGCTCGGAACGGTCTGCGTCACCAGCAGATAGACGGTCAATGGGGCGATGATCAGCCATGTGAGCCACACCGGCACGCCCATGATCTTGCTGCGGCGGCCGAGCGCCAGCATCAGCCCCAGCGGAAACGAGGCCAGAATGCCGAAGACGGCCGTGACGAGCGTCAACAGCAGGCCACCCCAGGCGATATCGGGGTTGATGCGGGGAATGGGGCCGTCCGTCCCATACCCAACCAGCATGATGAAGGCGATAATCGGTGTGATCAGCCACAAACCGGTCAGGATACGCCGTATTCGGGAGCGACGGAATACTTCACGGCTGAAGACGTAAGTGGTGGGAACGAGCAACACGACGTTCCAGAGGATCAGGAACCACAGTCGCCAATCCTCGCTGCGCGGAAATCGAAAGACCATCAGGTTGCGGAAGTTGTTGACGACCGCGCCCCAATTCGCGCCGGGGTTTTCCCACTGGCTTAAGTTTTGGGCGGCAAGCACCGAATCAGGCGTGAAACTGGCCCGGATGAATGCCCAGCCAATGAAGCCGCGCACGCCGGCGACGATCAGGAGCACCAGCAGCAACGAGATGAGAGCGCCGGAAATGGAGTTATACAGGTTATTGCTCAGCCAATGGGTGTAGGGGGTATGCCGGTGGAGCACATTGCCGACGGCCGTGGCCATCACCGACGCCACCCAGATGAGCACGATGACGACCGTCAAGATGGGCGAGGCCGTCATTTGCCCCGCCACAACGCGAAAGAGGATGAAGGACAGGATCGCCAGCCAGAGGACGAACCACCAGCTCCGGAATACCTGCTCGCGGAAGAATTCCTGCCAGCTAAATTGCCCCGTATCTCCGCGCAGAAATGTCTGGAAGTTTTGATAGAGCGTTGTCATCTTATCTCTCCACCAGGGCAACGCGGCGGTTATACCAGTTCAGGAAAAAGGATATCACCAGGCTAAATACCAGATAGGTCCCCATGACCAACAGGAAGACCTGGATGACCCGACCGGACTGGTTGAGCGTTGTGAAAGCGACCGACCACAGATCGGGATAGCCGACGGCGATGGCCAGGCTGGAGTTTTTGGTCAGGTTCAGGTATTGGCTGGTCAGAGGGGGAATGATGACCCGCAACGCCTGGGGCAATACGACCAGGCGAAGCCGCTGCGACTCTGACAGGCCCAGCGCCCGCGCCGCTTCCGTCTGCCCCTTGGCCACCGACTGGATGCCGGCGCGGACGATCTCGGCGATGAACGCGCCGGTGTAGATTGTCAGGCCGATCAGGATGGCGGCAAAATTGGGCGAGAGCTTGATGCCGCCCACGAAGTTCAACCCCTCAATGCGGGGGATTGAAAGCCGGAGGGGGACTTCAGGCACGGGTACCATGGCGCTGGGCAGGGATTCGTTGATGGCCGGCAACTCGGCCGACAGAGCCGCGGTCGACGCAGCCATCAGGTCGCAATCACCCGCGGTATAGGCGGCGACCGTCTTGGTCATGTTGTTGCCGCGCTTCATGGCGAAGGGTACGTTGGCTCGTCTGAATTCGGCGGCGAGGTTTGTTTCGGCGTGGTCGCCCTTGACCACGCAGACGGTGACCGTCGCCGCGTCCAGTTGCTCCTGGCTCAACGAGCCGTCGGCCAGGGCCTCGTCGATCTCGCCCAGGTTCTCCAGGCCCAGTTCATCACCCACGGCCAAGCGGATATCGGCCAATTCTGTGATGCCGGAGCCTTCGGGGGTCAGCAACGCCTGATTATCGGCCGCCGTGACCGAGACCAGGAACCAACCCAGAAGGGCGACCGCCAGAAAGGTGCCCAATGCCCAGACCGGTCGATTGACGTCGCGCTCCCACTCTTGCTCGCGGCGACCGATCCACCACCAGACGACGGCGGCCAGGACGATCCCGGCGACAATATACATCAGCCAGGCACTGAAGGAGGGCATGCGCACCAGCCAGGGCAGATCGATGCCGCGCTGGCTGAGGTATATCGGCAGGCCAAAAAGCTGGATGGCCTCGCGAATGGCCGGAAAGGCCAAAATTACGGCAAAGAAGAGGAAGAATAATTGCAGCAACAGCGGCGTGTTGCGAATGATATCCACATACCACCGGGCTACGGATCGAATGAGCCAGTTGGATGACAGGCGGGCGATGCCGGTTAGCGTCCCCAGTATCGTGGCCAGGACGATGCCCAGAGCCGCCACCTTGACCGTGTTGAGCGCTCCGACCAACAGGGCGCGAGCATATGAGTCACTGGGGTCGTACCGGATCAGGGTCTCCGAGATGGCGAATTGGGATTCCAGCTGAAGAAAGTCAAAGGCGCAACGAAAGTTGCTTGTTCCATCCCGGCAAAGAAACTGGCTGCCGCCCAGGGTGGACATGTTTTGGGTCACATTTCGGGCCAGCCACAAAAAGCCCAGTATGACGGCGATGAGGAAAGCGATCTGCGCCAGGATGCCCAGCATGCGGATGTCCCGCCAAAACGGCACTGACTCCGATCGTTTGGGTGCCTGGGGCGTAAGTTCAGTCATGGACGCGCCTCCTCTTGCACGCTCCGGCTGCAGATGGCCGGGGTTTCTTTTGATTTATTAAAGGGCATGGCCCGGCTGCAATGCCGGGCCATGCCTTGTCAGTCACAATAAACGATTAACGGAACGGAGGCGCGTACAGGATGCCGCCGTCGGTATAGAGCGCGTTCAGACCGCGCGGCAGGTTGAAGGGCGTGTCGGGGCCGAGGTTACGGGCGTAGATCTCGCCGTAGTTGCCGACCTGCTTGACGATCTGGTAGCAGAAGTCGTTGCTGATGCCCATGGCGACACCGAGGTCACCCGTCTCGCCGAGCAGGTTCTGGATGACCGGCTCTTCGCCGCCCAGGAAGCTGTCAACGTTTTCGGAGGTGATGCCA
>CAZZJN010000079.1:0-13192 GCA_964654505.1 uncultured Ardenticatenaceae bacterium
GGGGTAGGTTGGGGCTATTGTGGGTGTTTCTTAAAAAGGTTGTTTTTTTCGCCGCTGCCTCGCCCCTACCCCTAATTAATTTGTATACCTGCAATACGCTCTGAGCCTACGCCCGACAAGGCTAATTCTTCCATCACAGGTGGTCACAGGTGACCAGACGACGTTTCATCACGCGCTTCCTATATCAAATCAGGAAGCCCGGTGAAACTTGCGATCGATTGATCGATTACCAGAGGATATGAGAGAAAAATATGATTGCGCCCCCGCCATGCCGTGAATGTTCTATTGTGTGAACCTGCAATCGCAGGTGGGAATTTTGTCTCGAGGTACACTGCCTTGCCTTGCGGCTACTACATCCCCTCTTTCGTATCCCAATTCCCAAGGGAATCAAAGTGGCTCAACGCTAGAGACACTCTCGCACACAGCAGGGTTGACGTCATAGTAGCATAGACTGCCGGGGCGGGCAACAGGACTTTCCACACAAGGCGCGATCGGATTTTTGGTCGTCTTAATAGTCGCAGATGATGAAGTGCGCAGTCCCGAAAACTCTCTATAATGGGTGTGGATCAAGAGTCTGATCGTGATACGAATCATATTGATCACGATTGACAGGAAGGTAAGAATGATGCGACGTTTGGCTTTAATTATATTGTCAGGGATGACCATGCTTGTGACGGCGATGCCCGCGGCGGCTCAAGGCGAGAACCCACTGGACATTGCTGTCCTGCTGCCGGGCCTTGTCGGCTGGATCATGGTCGGGCTGGCCTTGTTGCTGATGGTGCTCTTTGTACTGTGGACACGCCGCGATCCGGGTTGAGCGCGGCGTCTCTCTGGTCCTCCTTTAATTTTTTCTCAGAAATTCGCAAATTTTCCGGGAATCATGCAGTATTGATAGAACAAACGGGCGAATCTGATGTCGCGCGAGCGACCCGCCCTGAAATGGGCGTCGAACCCGGCAACGGGCCAACGCCTTTGTTTTGAAAATCTATCTGCTCGCATAGGAGGTGCCGAGATGGCATATTCAGTCACAAACAGCAAGGGGAAGACCTACTTCCTCCATTCACGAACCGTTGAGCTGAAAGGCGGTCGTTCGCAAACTCTCTATTTCTTTGCCAAGGAGCCGGGCGAGGGCGCGTTGAACGCAGTACCGGCCGGGTATCAGGTGGCGGAATCAAAGAACGGATTGCCCGTTCTTAAGAAAAGCGGTTAAGCCATGAGAAAAGGCGGGGTCGAAATCGGCCCCGCCTTTTTTGTTCGGCTATTTCGGACGAGCGTCCGCGATGGATCGCTCGTCCGTTATTACACGCTTCAGTCCCGCATCAATGGCCGCCCGGGGCCGCTTCGGGCATGTACACTTCGGGATCCCAATCCCCGGTCACGCGCAGGATGCCGGCCGCGCCCTTCTGGGTACGATAGAGCGCGTGGTCGACGAGCAGATAATCACCCGGTTCGTCGAGACCTAGCTCAATCGTGGACACGGAACCCGGCGGCACGTACCAGGTCTCTTCATTCACGGCATTGACATGATCCGGCGCGCCGGTATAGACGCGATCGAATATCTCGCCGATGATGTGGAAATTGGAGCCGACGTTAGGGCCGCCGACGCCGAAGAAAATGCGGATATCTTCACCGACCTCAGCCTCCAACGGCTGGATAGTGGTCAGCGCGTTCACGTGGCCGTTGAAGGTGAAGTACTCCGGTTCCTCGGCCAATGCCTTTTCGCTGCTGAAGAGCATATGTCCCTGGGTTCCGCCGCGAGCGACCGTATACCATTCGCCCTGCATCACGTAGAACTCGCGATCGACCGGCGGCAAGCCACCGACCGGCTCCACCAGGATCGCGCCGTACATGCCCTGGGCGATGTGGTGCTGGGGCGGGGCGAAGGCGCAATGGTAGACGTAGACGCCGGGGTTCAGCGCCTTGAAGGTGACCGTGGCCGACTCGCCGGGCATCACGTTGGTCACGTTGGCGCCGCCACCGGGGCCGTTGACGGCATGGAGATCGATATTATGCCCCACGGAGTTTTCCGCCGGGTTCTCCAGCGTCAGCTCCACGGTGTCGCCTACCATGACGCGCAGCATGGGGCCGGGCACTTTATTGTCGAAAGTCCAGAAATCATAGGTCGTGCCGTCGGCTAATTGGGCCGTAACCTCATGGGCCGTCAGGGTTATCTTGACGGTCTCCGGCTCGGTGCGGTTGAGCGGCGGCGGCAGGTCGGACGGGTCATGGGCTACGGTGTCCACGTCGGTGGGGTGGGCCGGCTCGGGCGTCGCGGCCACGCCGACGCTGCTGACGGCCGCGGCTGCGGTGGCGGCCATGGCGTCCATGTTGGCCTGCGAACTGGCAGACAAGGCGGCCATGTCGGCCTGTATTCTTGTGTACTGGACCAAACCATAACCGCCCAGCAATATACCGATTACCGCCAAAGCGATTGCAAGAATAGGATCCAATCTTCGTTGATTCATCTGTATCACCTCTGATCACATATATCGCTTAAAAAGCGTATCATTGATATTGCAGCAAACCCTTGAGATAGATCAATTTGATCCGCCCTTTACGGCGGCCCATTTATACAATAGTTTATGGAAGAAAACATCTATAGATCGCACCAATTTGGCGACTTGACCATACTTCATGACAGGAATCAGCAACGGTGCGGCGAGATCGTTACCCAGGGCAGGCCGGCGAGGTTTCCGAAATTGGCGATTAAAATTGGCTTGATTCCTCATCAAACGTTATAATTTTGCCCTGTTGAGTCCATCCGACTTTCCGTCGCAGATTTGGGCGCTTAGCTCAGTTGGTTAGAGCGCTTCGTTTACACCGAAGAAGTCGGGGGTTCGAGTCCCTCAGCGCCCATCTTGAGGCTATGTGCCTCATCATTGTTGACTTGGGTTGTTTTGTTATAATTCGCGCTCGTAACGAAAGATAACATGAGACTTTCAAGCGGCCGCTCGGCGAACAGACACCAGGTTCGCGCGTAGTGCCGGCTTTGGAAGGCGGTAAAAAAAGAGTCAGGAGAACAGCCAAATGGCCAGTCAAGCGGCAGCAGCAGACAGCGGAACGGCAAACGCACCCGGTGGCATCAGCCGGCGTGAATTCCTCTATTACATCTGGGGGGCGTCGATCGCGCTGGTGACCTTGCAGGGCGCGGGGTTGCTCGTATGGTTCCTGATCCCCCGTTTTCGCGAGGGTGAATTCGGCGGAACCTTCACTATCAGTGTTGATGATGTGCCCGATATCAACACCACGCCGGTCAATTTCGCCGAGGGTCGGTTCTGGCTGGTCAATCTGGACAGCACCCAACCCAACGAATTGATGTACCAAGCGTCCGACGAGCCGAATCCGATCCAGGGCGTGGCCGCGATTTATAAGGTATGCACCCATCTGGGCTGCATCTATTCCTGGACGCCGACCAACAGCCGGTTTGAATGCCCCTGCCACGGCTCGAAATATCGGCTTGACGGCCGTCGGGTCGAGTCGCCGGCGCCGCGCACGCTCGATCGTTTCCTCCTCCAGGCCATTGCTGACGACGAAACCACCGTTTTGGCTGAGGCCGGTCTGGTGAACAACTTCTACGATCCGTTGGTATTGCCCAGCGGGACGGCTTTCGTTCGCGTGGATACCGGTAATCGTAAAAATGGCCCTTCACAGCCGTTGCTGTGTGAGTTCCAGGGTAATTGTCCGTAGCCGGTGCGAGATCGCAATATTGATTTGCAGCGCACTCTGATTATTTGAGTTAATTAGTATCTAGGAGTTGTTATGACCACATTCGTCGAACAAGTCCGCGAAATGGGGATCAAGCGAGCTGTCGTCACGAAGGCTGATGAGGCTGTCGAACGCCTCACTGCCGGGATGAACATCACCGACATTCGGGCGGCCCTTCGTGGAGACGAACCGCGCCGGCCAAATCCGCGTCTACGGCCGCACGCCGACGGTTTCTGGCTGCATATTCGCCCCAGCTTTTACCACACCGGCGTTACCAACATCTATCCCACCTTCCGGTTGGGCTGGTTGGCGACCTTTATGCTGGTCTGGGAGACGGTCACCGGCCTCATCCTGATGATCCCCTACACTCCCAGCCCGCTGGTGGCCTACACCAACATGTGGGAAATCCTGGGCAATATTCCCCTGGGCCAATTGTTCCGCAATATGCATCGCCTGGGAGCGGAAGTGATGGTGTTGGTGGTCGCTATGCACATGCTTAGGACGTTTATCACCGGCAGCTATAAAAAGCCGCGCCAGTTCACCTGGGTGACCGGCATGTTGCTGTTGCTGTTCACGATCTTCCTGAGCTTTAGCGGCTATTTGTTGCCATGGGACCAGCTGGCCTATTGGGCTTTGACGGTGTTCATTAGTGGTGGCGCGGCCGCCCCGGCTCCGGCCTTCATCAACGATACCATTTTGCTCATTCTGCAGGGTGGTCCGGCTTTGGGCGCTAGTGGACTTTTGCGATGGTATCTGTTGCACGTTCTGTTGCTGCCCCTCCTGGCCGGCATCTTCTTCTTTGTCCACTACTACAAGGTCGTGCTCTACGGCATCTCGTTGCCCCCCGGCCGCGAGGAGATCGGCGAGGACACCGCCAAGCGTGTCCCGCGCGATGAGCGCACCTACTTCACCCCCGATATCCTGACCAGCGAGTTGATGTGGTCGGCCCTGGTCACGCTGTTTCTGGTGGCCGGAGCGCTGTGGCTGTGGGACGCCCCTTTGGAAACCCACGCCGACCCGGTCGTCACGCCGCTTCACGTCGTCGCGCCATGGTATCTGTCCTGGTCACAGGGCTGGCTGAAGCTGGCCGACAAGACTTTGGTCGTCGGGTTCATTCCCTTGCTGTTGGTGGCGTTTATCGTCATGCCCTACATCGAAGTCGGCAAGAGCCGTCGCTACGCCGACCGTCGGGTTGGCTTGTCGGTGGCCTTCCTGTTCATCGCCCTGATGCTTGTATCCAACTGGATGGGTTCGCCGGAGTTTCGCGTGCAGTCGTCGCCCGACCGGGAAGTCAGTATCCAGTTGCTACCTGAAGAAGGCCCTGGTGGTTTGAAGGGTATCCCTTATGAGCAGTTGACGGAAGGCTCCTATACGCCCGGGCAAGTGATTGACGGCAATCCGTTCCTGACCCGGGGGCTGGCCCTCTTCCAGAGCGCCATGTATCAGCAGAGCTGCACGCTGGTGGGCAACCCGCAATGGCCCGAATGCAAGGTTAGTGTGTTGGAGAACGGCACGCGCCGCTTCAGCAACTTCTTCACCAACGACGCCATGCCTGACCCGGTTGCTCACCTCGAAATCGAGGAAATTCAACCGAACCTGAAGGAACTGACGCTGCACTACGAGATCACCGACCCGGATACCGGCCAGGTGAATACGGCGGAATGGACCCGGCCGCGACATGCCTACTCCAATTACGAGGAAGAATGTCGCTTCCTGAACAAGCCCTGCGTGACCGACTGACGGTTGTCGCATTAGCCGATGAGATGAGCGAGGCCGGGTTTATCAAGCTCGGCCTCGCCACCACGAACGAGGAATGATGACCGATGCAGATTAAAATTGTCATTGGAACAGTCGCCTTTATGTTAACCATGATGATCCTGGGCTATTCGACCCTGCGCGAGCCGGCACGCATGGATCGATTTACCAATGCCCAGTTGGGACGCTCCATCGAAGCCGGCTCGGAAGTGTTCGCCAACAACTGTGCGACCTGCCACGGTACGGACGCCACCGCGCAGAAGTGTTTTGACTCTGCCGGCAATCAGATCGCCTGCCAGGGCTTGCCGCTCAATTACAACGCCTTGTTGTGCGGCGATGTCTCGCAGCGTATGACGGACATGAGTTGGACCGGCACCAAGGCCAACTACATTCTGACGACCATCTCCGCCGGTCGCGGCGCCATGCCGACCTGGCTGGATCAATTCGGCGGCCCGCTGCGGCCCGACCAGGTGCAGAACGTCGCCAACTTCGTGCTCAACTTTGAGAGCGATACGCTTTGTGCCGCGCCGGTTGAGACCTACACGTGGCCTGAACTGGCGACGGACTTCCTGTCCGGTTCGGATGTGACCAGTCCCGGCGACCCGGCACGCGGCAAGGACCTGTTCGCCGTCACCTACGGCTGTACGGCGTGCCACGGCGTGCCCGACGGCTCTGTAGCCGCCGCCATCGGTCCGGCGCTGGACGATATCGAGACGGTTGGCGGGAATCAGGTTCCGGGTATGGACGCCCAGCAATTCGTCTATCACTCGATCCTGTATCCCAGCGACTTTATCGCCCCCGAGTGCCCGTCGGGGCCGTGTGCCGGGCCGCCCAGCGTCATGCCAGCCAACTTCGGCTCCCGCATGAGCGAGAACCCGCAGGACATGGCTGACATTCTGGCCTATCTGTTGGGCAATTAAAAAAACCCGATAGCTGCAAGCTAAACCAAACGGCCCGCCCCGGTATCACCAGGGCGGGCCGTTTTTTATTCGGCGAGGCGACTGTTTTGTGGAGGGTAGCTGGATGGTCGTCGCCCGTTCGATGGCGAGATGACGAGATATTGCCCGGTTTTTAATCCCCCTTGAGCTGCGACCCGCAATGGCGGCAGAATGTATCCCCGGCCTGGGCGGGCTTGCCGCATTGGTGGCAGTAGCGGGTCGCTCCATTGGCGGTTTTGGCGGGCTTCGTTTTGGCCGGGCGGACGGGTTGCGGTTTGCGGGCTTTGGAGGCGGCGTGGGCCGGTCGGCGGCCAAGATACCAGGCCCCGCCGATCAGGGCCAGAGCGGCGACGGCGGCGGCGACGAACCACAATGGGTCGATGCCTGCTGACGGAACGGTTGTCGTTTTCGTCACCGGCGCGGGTTCATCGCCAAGGGCAAACTCGGGCGACGGCGCCGACAGCACCGGCGCGGCCGCGGTGTAGGCGATGACGACGGTGAACAGCTCACCCGCGCCGACCGGCCGTGCCGGCAGGCTGTGGTAGGTGAGGCCATCGCCCCGGTCGGCGGTCGTGGAAGCGGCCGCGGGGGTGACGCTGAAATCGGATGCCGCAATGGGCTGTTGCACGATGACGCTCATGGTGGCGACGGACAGGTCGGCCGCCTGCCAATTGAAGGTGTAGGTGTATCGATCTCCGTCCGCCTGGTATGGATCGTAATATTCCACGCGGAAGCGCAGGGAGGGTGTGGTGATGGTCATCTGCCCGCCGATGACGGTGTAATCCACATCCGACATCAGCGCCCCGGTCGCGTTAAAACTGGCCACGGCGTGGATCTCCGCGCCCGACGGCACGGGAATAGTCAGAGTGGCCGGCAAGGGGGTGTTTTGGGGCAACGTGCCGGTCATCAACACCAGCATGGACGGCCGATCGTAATCCGGCCACATTTCCACGGTCAGCGAATCGAGCTGGGTGGATTGATTCTGGGCGGCCGCGGGTGATGCCGCCGCCATGAAGCCCGCGATCACAAGGACGATAATCAACCAATTGAAGAGACGGATCAAGTTTTGCATAGGGGTAACAGATAGGTTGGAAGGTAAATAACAGGCAGGTTGGTTTAGCATGGCCCCGCGTTCAGGCGTGGTCCCGCGCTCACGCGTGGCCCCGCAACCGGATGCGATTGGCGCGGCAATAGGGGCATTCCAGCTCCATATAGTCGCGGCCGCATGTCCGGCAGGTGCGCACCTGCACGTCGCGCTCATCGGCCAGCGAGCCGAGCACCAGCACCAGCTCTTCGCCGTCGTGGGCGTTGAGCCAGCTGACCAGATCGTGGTCGCCAATCCGCCAGCGGCCGTCGGCCTCGCGATGGAGGATGCCGCTCATGACATCGAGGTCCATCTCGTGCGCGGCCGCGGCCAGTTTGTGAATTGCGGCGCGTCTCATTTGTTTCATGGTTTCCCTCGCTCGCGCCGGCTTTCCCGGCGCGCGGCCGGTAAGGTTTGACGCGGCCCAAGCTGAGGTCTATTATATCCGATGACGCAATTCTACAAGTGGAGGCTTTCCATGAATGACGGGATCGAACGATTGGCGGAAGACGCGGCTATTCTGGCGGCCATGGCCGAACAGATGCCGGAGTATCTCGATAGCGATACGATCTTTTGGCCGGCTCCTCGCGGGGGGATGCCTGCGCTGACCTTGGGCGGCTATCTGCTTCGTGAACATCGCTTGCTGACCCTGTCCGGTTTGCTCCCCCCCAGGGAGCGGGTGGAGGCGGGCGCGGCCGTGGCTCAATTCAACCAGGCGCTGGCCGGCCGCGTGGTTCGTTTCGAGAAGAAAGCCCAGACCGAACTGGAAGCCCGGCTGCGACAATGGGAAGAGTCGCTCAAGGACATGGAGCGCGGTACTTTCGATTCCAGCAGCAATTACGCCAACGTTGTCGATGTGCGAGCCATCATCCAGGCCCTGGTCGATCGTCTCGGCCAGCCGCCCTATCGAATCGCGGCGCGATCCGGGCAACACCTGGCCGCCCTCGACACGCGACTCCGGAATCGTTTCGAGCACGGCGACTTTGTTTGGCCGATTGAATGGACGGCCGCCTACCCCTCGTCGGAATATTGGTGGCTCTATGGCAAGCCCCGATATACGGAGAAAAGCGACAACAGCTGAGTGACCCCGCTGCGGCCGGCCGCGGTGGCGGTTGTCCGGTTCAGGGCGCGGTCGCCGCGATCACTTCAACCGAACCCAGGAGTTGTTCATCGCCCAGGCGGCCGCCGGTCGTCGGGTCATACAGACCGGTGACCAGCCGGTAGTTGCCCGTCGGCGTATCGGCCGGGAGCGCGAAGGCGTGCTCATCGATCACCCACTCGCCCGGAACCCACCACGACGTCGGATACCAGCCTTCCAGCGGTGGACCGTCGGCCTGGGCGACGATCTGCCCGGCATCGTCGCGCAGATGGAGGAAGACGGTGTAGTCGGTGGCGACGACCTCGGATGCGAACCATTGCAACGCCACCGGATTGTCGTCGCCGGCTCGCCAGACCGGCGCAAAATCCGCGCCCCCCAGCCGGATGGGGGCATCGCCCGGCGGAGGTTGCTCGTTCAATACGGACGTTCCTGATTCCAGCCACACCGCCCCGACAAAAGGCGGCAAGGGATTCCCGGCCGGGTCCACGCCCGGCAACCGCTCATCGATCGCGTCGTCAAGCAATCCGACGGATAGTCGATAGACCAGCGTCCGGGCCAGATCGGCCGGGATGAGGAGCTGAACAGTGTCGCAGAACACCACGCCCGGCTCCCAGATAGCGGTCGGATAGGCGCCCAGGCCGGGGAAGGTGTAGCGGTCGGCGACGACAGCCTCGTGGGGGCCGACTGCCTGGAGGAAGACGGTGTAGTTGGTGTCGGTGGCGCTCAGGGTGCGCCAGCATATCTCGACCGGCAGGATGTCGCCGGCCGAAGCCGAGCGCGATGCCGGGGTGACGCTGAGCAACTCGGCCACGTCGCCGTAACGCCAGTCGAGCGATTCGCCTCGCGCGGCCACGGCGGCCTCATCCAGAAAACGGGGCATGGCATAGGCCGGGCGGATGAGCCAGACGGGGGAGATGACCGCCAGAACGGCGGGCAGCAGCCACGCCCATCGGGCCAATCGCGGATGAAGCTCCCATAGCCCGGCGATGAGCAAGACGACGAAGGCCCCCAGCACGGGATAGAGCAGGCGGCCGTAGGTGGCCAGTATTTGTTGCTGCCAGATATAGAGCAACAGCAGGTTGCCGGCCACGGCGCTCATCATGAGGGCCAGCAGGATGGGCAGATGGGGTTCGGCCGCGGCCGCGTCTCTGCCGCCCGCCTGCATGCGGCGCGCGACGAGCAGTAGCAGACCGGCTCCCGCCAGCAGGATAAGTTTCGCGAATAACCCGTATACCCAGTCATGGGGCCGGATGTTGGCCAGGCCGAAGGCCGCCCAGAACGAGCGGAAGGTGTCGCGCCAGGCAAACAGATTGGGCATGACCAGCCTGATCGGGCCACAGGTCGATAGCTCCTGATAGCAATGGGTATCCAGTCCCAGGAAGGAGCCGTAGAGCAGACGGGAACGCACGAACCACCACCCGGCCACGGCGGCGAAGCCCAGAGCCGCTCCCAAGGCGCAGATAAGGACTGGAGTTAAAGTCGATAGATGTATCCGTCCGGTGACCGCGTTCGCGTTCATTTGAGGTTGGCCCGACCGGATTGTGTTCCACAGAAGCCAGACGAAGCCCAGAGCGACGGGCAGGCCGATGACGAGCGTGTTGACCTTGACCAGGGCCGCCAGCCCCAGGGCAGCGCCCAGCCACAAGCCCGATTTGAAGTTGACGCCCGGCCCGGCTGCATCGGCGGTCATGATTCGGACCAGCATCCATAAGGCCAGCGCGCTGAAGGCCGCGGCCAGGATATCGTTGGAGACGTGGCCGCTATGGAACACCACTTGCGGGATGAAGGCGACGAACGCGGCCGCGGCCAGGGGCGCGCCCGGCCGGTTGGGGAAGACGGCGCGCGCCAACCCGTAGATGCAGAGGATGAGCAGCACGCCCGATGCCACTGAAGCGATGCGGGCGAATCGGAGCGCCCGCCAGCCGCCGCCGGTATCGTCGGGGTAGTGGAGGGCGGTGTTTCGGTTGTCGGGAACGGTCGGATTGAGATCATAACGGAAGTACGGATTGGGGCGAAAGACGAGCGGCGGTTGTGTCCCGACCAGACGCGCCGGCAGCGACGCCAGCCAATAGTAGAGCGGTGGCTGTCCCGACTCCTGCCGGACGGAGCTGTTCCACCCGGCCTCGCCCTGAATGGGGAAGCTGCGTTGTTCGATCAGCCAGGTGACGTAGGCGAAGTGCTCATATTCATCGGAGCCTTCCAGCGGCGGGATGGACCAGACGTAGACGGCACACAGCAGGACGAAAGCGGCCAGTACGAGCCATAGAGGTTGGCGGACAAAACGCATGGCTCGAATTGTACCCCCGACCGTCCGTCCGGGTATGATTAACGATCAATGCCGAAATGTCGCTGACAGGTTATAACAGGGACAAATCATCAGGAGCTAATCCGTCTCGATCCTATGCGTCCGTTAGTTCACTCTCGCCTTGTGGCCCTCGTCGGGTTGTTTGTGGCCCTGTGCCTGGCCTACAATGTTGCGACGCCGCTGTACGAGGCGCCTGATGAGCGGGACCATGTGGATTACACCGGCTGGCTTGCGGGCGGCAACGGCTTTCCCCACCTTGTCGCCGATCGGGAGGAGGTCGGCGAAATCTGGCAGCCGCCGCTGTACTACGCGCTGGTGGCCGCGGTCATCGCGCCGCTGGATCGCGCCGAACTGGACAGTATTGCGCCGCTGAGCGAGGATTGGCAGGCTGGGCTTAGCCGTCTGGCCCACTATCACACGGCGGCCGAGTCGTTTCCCTTTCGCGGCGCGGCCCTGACCGTTCATGTGGCGCGGCTCGTATCGACCGCGCTGGGCCTGATCACCGTCCTGGCCGCGTATGCCATCGCCCGGCTCCTTTTTCCCGACGATGACCGCGCCCGCCGCTATGCCCTGGTGGCTGCGACGCTGGTGGCTCTAAACCCGCAATTCATCTTCATGAGTGCGGCCGTCAATAACGACAATCTCGTCATCGCCCTGTGCAGTGTGGTCATCTGGCTGCTGGTCAGGGCTTTAATCAAGGGGCTGCCCGCCGACGGTCGCGCGCGAACCGGCTGGTTTGTGTTGCTGGGGCTGGTCTGGGGGGCGGCGGTGCTGGCCAAATTGACCGGGCTGACGCTGGGGCTGGTCATCGGGCTGACGCTGCTCTACCTGGCCCGACGCGAGCGGTCGTGGCGGACGCTGCTGCTGGGCGGGGCGCTGACGGGCGGCACGATGCTGCTGGTCTGCAGCTGGTGGTTCCTGCGCAACTGGCAACTCTATGGCGACCCGCTGGCCTGGGATGAGATGCTGGCGGTCACCGGGGCCTTGGTGCGGCCGGAGCTGCTTCCCTGGCCCGACACGCTGCGCTATGCCACCTTCCTGCGCCAATCCTACTGGGCTGCCTTCGGCTATGGCGTGCTCGCGCCGGACAGCTTCTACCTGATGACGACGATCATCATGGCCGTGGCTCTGGTTGGCCTGATCGTATATCTGCTTCGTGCCTGGCGGACGGTTGGCGGCCCGAGGCAGTTCGCCTTCCTGATTCTGATGATCTGGAGCCTGACGGTGTTCCTGTTCCTGCTGCGCTGGATGCGCCTGATCGATACCACCAATCAGGGACGGCTGCTGTTTCCGGCTATCGCCGCGCTGGGCGTGCCGGCGGCCGTGGGGCTGGCCGCGTTCGACGGTCGCCGCCGCCACTGGGTGTCGACGACGGCCGTCGTCATTCTGGGCATGTGGGCGGCGGCCATGCCGACGCTGGTCCTCCGCCCGGCCTTCGCCCAGCCGCTGCCGATCGCCCCGGAAACCGTTGCCAATCCGACCGACTTTCGCTTCGGCGAAGCCATCCGTCTGGTCGGCTACGAATTGCCCGCGGCGACGGAACCGGACCGGCCGCTGGAGCTGGCGCTGTATTGGCAAGCGACGGCGCCTGTCGGGGAGAGTTACGTGGTCGCCACGCGCATCCTCGATGCCGAGGGGCGGGTCGCCACCGGTGTGGACGAACTGCCCTTCGGCGGCCGGTATTCCACGGCCGTCTGGGAGCCGGGCAAGGTGTTTCGCGATTCGATCAGCTTGCCACCTGTATCGACTTCGGCCGCGCCGGGTTTGGGTTCGCTGCTGGTCATCATCTATCCGCGCGGTGAGCCGGATGCTCCGCTGGCGGTGACCGTGGGCGATACGCCGGTGGGCAACGAGGCCTACGTCGCAAGGCTCAAGATCACGCCCTCCGTGCCCGTCACGCTGGAGCCGCCGAAAAAAGTCGACGCCTTGTTCGGCGGCCGCTTCCGTTTGCTGGGGTACGACAATGTAGCCGAGACGATGGAGCCGGGGTGGACGATCGCCCCGGAACTGCTCTGGCAAGCGGAGCGTCCTGATGGCCGCGACTACACTATCTTTGTCCACCTCATCGATGCGGAGGGGAGGCTGCTGGCGCAGGATGATGCGCCGCCGCAGCAAGGCCGTTACCCCACATCGATCTGGGAAGACGGGGAGCGCGTCGTCGATCTAAAATTCGTCAAGATACCGTACAATACGCCACCCGGCGAAGTCACTTTATGGGTGGGGGTGTATGATCCGGTCACCGGGGAGCGCCTGCCGGCCACGCGGACTGATGGGAGCCGCTATGACAATGATGCCGTGCCCCTGAT
>CAZZJN010000080.1:0-5529 GCA_964654505.1 uncultured Ardenticatenaceae bacterium
CCTACTCAACCATAATCTGAATCTGGTGCGGTTCGCCCACGTAATTGCTGTCATCGATGACGATCAGCCGCAGGTAATAAACCCCCGGCGCCAGGCCGCCCGACTGCAACACCTCCAGCACCCCATTGACCACGGGCGTGTTGTGCGTCTCCCCCAGCGTCAGCCACTGAATTTCCCCACCGTTGGGGATGCCCAACTCGACCTTGTAGAACTCCACCACGGCTGGGTCGAAGCTGGCCGTGCCGATGATGGGCACGTCACCGCTGACGGTATCGCCGTTGGCTGGAGAGGTGATGCGCCACACGGCCGTCTGCCCTTCCCCCACCCCTTGCGCCAACAACTCCTCGGTGCAGATCGAGGCCGGCAGGATGGCGATGTTGTTGGCCTGCGCCCATTCGTGGGCCGATTTCAGGCTCTCCTCGTTGCGCGGCGGGACCAGGAAGACCTGCGGCACGGCCTCCGGCGGCAACAGTTCCAGCGCCGTGCCCTCGGCAAAGTGGCAGAAGAGCTGCGGCGGCAATTGGTCCTCCAGCTGTTCCGGCGGGATGAGCGCTATCTGTTCCGGCGTGGGCGGCGGCAGCGGCACGGCCACAGCGCGCCACATGGCCGGGTCGAGCTTCTCCCAGAAAGCCGACGGCCGATCGACGGTCGGCACCGGCGTCGGGACCGCGGCGCTCTCCAGAAACAGCTCATTGCCTCCGGGTTGGCAGTCAAATGAGCCGACGGTCGCACTGGTTAGCGCGCAAAGCGGCCGTTCGACGACGCCTGCCGGACGGACGAACTCCGTCGGCGGCACCAGCCCGTTCACCTCCAGCCGCGCCACCAAGCCGCCATTGCTGTACACCCCCTGCATATAGCTGCCCCATAACGGGGCCGCCCCCTCCAGGCCGCTAACGCCCACCATAGGGCTGTTGTCGGTGTTGCCCGTCCACACGCCGACGACCAGCCCCGGCGTGTAGCCCATCGTCCAGTTATCGCGGAAGTCGTTGGTCGTGCCCGTCTTGGCCGCGGCCGGGAAGGGCAGCTCCATCGGATTGGGCGAACCCATGGCCGGGATACGCGCCCGGTCGTCGTCGAGGATATTGCCGATCAGGTAGGCCACGCGTTCGTCGATGACCCGTTGCGATTCGGCCGGCTGGTACTCATAGAGGACTTCGCCGTTGGTGCGTTCCACGCGCAGGATGGCGACGGGCGCGACCTTCATGCCGCCGTTGGCCAAGGCCGCGTAAGCCGTCGTCAGTTCCAGCGGCGTCACCTCGCCGCCACCCAGCGTCAGCGACAGGCCATATTGGCTGGAGTCGCCGGTCCAGGAGTCGAGGCCCAGCGAGCGGCCGAACTCCAGCAGGCGCGGCACGCCGATATCTTGCAGCAGCAGCACGGCCGGGATGTTGTAGCTGTTGGCCAACGCCGCGCGCAGCCGCACCGGCCCGTGGAAAACGCCGTCGTAGTTGACTGGCGCATAACTCTCGCCGTTGAACTGCTTGTACTCCACCGGCACGTCCCACAGAATGTCGCCCGCCGTCCAGCGCGGCTCGCCGCCGGCGGGACCGGCCGGGTCCGTGGGCGACAGCGCCGCGGCATAGGTCAGGGGTTTGATGGCGCTGCCCGGCTGCTGGGGGGACAAGGTCACGTTCACATGGCCGTCGATGGCCTCGTTGCGATAATCCACGCTGCCCAGCATGGCCAGAATCTCGCCGCTGCCCGGCTTCATGGCCACCAGCGCGGCGTTGTTCAAATTTTTGACCGGGTCAACCGCGCCGACGTGCTGCCGCGCCAGATCTTCGGCCAGACGCTGGAAACCCATGTCCAGCGACGTCGTCACCCGCAGGCCGCCGTTGGCCACCATCTCCGCCCCGTACTGCTCCTCCAGCAACTGGCGCACGTAGATGGCGAAGTGCGGCGCGTCCAGGCTGACTTCCTGGGCCGCAAACCGGAGCGGCTCCAAATAGGCGGCTTCGGCCTGCGCCCGATCGATATAGCCCTCGCTGATCATCAGATTGAGCACCAGCCACTGGCGCTCCTTGGCTCCCTCAAGATTGGTGAACGGGTCCAGCTCGACGGGGCTTTGCGGCAGCCCGGCCAGCAAGCTCGCCTCGCCCAGCGTCAGGTCTCGCGCGCTCTTGCCGAAGTAGGTGTTGGCAGCCGCCTCGATGCCATAGGCCAGGTTGCCGTAATAGATCTCGTTCAGGTACATCTCCAGGATCTCGTCCTTGGTGAAGTCCCGGTTCATCATCCAGGCCAGCACGATCTCCTTGATCTTGCGTTCATAGGAGACGGAAGTGCGCTCCTCATAATCGAAGGCGATGTGGCGGACGATTTGCTGGGTGATGGTGCTGCCGCCGACCGGCCGGCCGTCGGGATTGCGGAAGTTGGCCAGGATGGCCGCCGCCAGCGAGGGGGCGTCGAGGCCGATATTCTCGTAGAAGGTGTCGTCTTCCACGGATACGGTGGCGGCGATGAGATGGGCCGGAATCTGGTCGAGGGGGACGGCCGTGCGCTTGCCCTCCCCGAATATCTCCCACAACAATTCGCCGTTGCGGTCGGTGATCCGGGTCGTCTCGAAGGTTTCGCGGTCGCGAGCCGTGTCGAGAGCGGCGATGCCGGACTCGATCTCGCGCGACCAGTTGGCATAGACCAGGCCACCGGCGGCCGCGCCGCCGCCGACCACGACGATCAGGATCAGGGCGATGATACCCAGAATCGCGCCGCCTACGCAGCCGCAGCCGCGCTTCGGGCGCGCCGGTGGCGGCGTGGCAGGGATGTATTGAACGGGAGGTTGAGGATTATTCTGCATCATGATAGAGACGAATTAAGCAGGTCAATTGGTTCCATCTTCCAGTGTAGAAGATAGCATGAAGTGCTGCTATGCGCCGGGGAAACGTTTAGTCGATGCTAAGGCGATGAAATGACCGGTTTGTAATTTCATCGCTGAATTTGGGTAAATAAAAAGAGGAGCCTCGAAGGCTCCCCTTTGAATCGATCCGGCTATTAGCGCAAAACCAACTCACCCGCGACGCAGCAACACCACGCCGATCACTGCCAGCACCACAAGCACGGCCACCACACCCAGGATGATCAGCCCCAGATTGCCGGGCAAGCCGCCGCTCGCGGCCGGAGCAGCCTCCCCGGTCGGGGCCGTCTGGCCGGGATCGGCCGCGTCGGTCGGGGCTGCATCGGCCGGGGCCGGGACATCGCTCAACCCGAACAGGACCGTGTACGATTCGCCGTTGGCGATGGAGACGGCCCAGTTATCCTCGGTGGTCGCCGTGAAGCCCGCGGGCGGATACAGTTGCAATTGATACGAGTCGGCCTCCGCCAGCTCGAAGCAGAACGGCTCGCTCTCGCCATCGGTGATATAGGTGGAGACGGTCGCGCCCGTGCGGGAGATGGCGATGGCGGCGTCGGCCACCAGAGGCTCGTCCTGATTGCGCTGGCCGTCACTGTTGGCATCGTGGAAGGCGCCCACGCAAATGGTCCCGGCGATTTGCTCCGTGGGCGGGGGTTCGGTGGGTACCTCGGTGGGGGGCGCCAAGGTCGGCTCGGGGGTTGCTTCTCCCCCGCTGGCCTCCGTCGGGGCGGCGGCGGTGGCCGCGCGGATGAGGATCTCATCCCCCGGATTGATGAACGCCGGGTTGTTGTTCAGTTCCTGCAGGTAGGGTAGCGCGTCCTCGGCCGTCATGCCCAACACCTCGGCATACTGGATGGCGATCAACCACAGCGATTCGCCTTCCTTCACGACATGGACGATCGATCCGT
This sequence comes from uncultured Ardenticatenaceae bacterium, assembly GCA_964654505.1. GTDB lineage: Bacteria > Chloroflexota > Anaerolineae > Promineifilales > Promineifilaceae > Promineifilum. The sequence goes on from CAZZJN010000080.1 coordinate 3,757, forward strand.
CGGGGCGCGTCCCCGGCACCGCGGTGGGGGCCGGTTGGTCCTGAGCCTGGGCAGGCCCGGTAAAAGTGATCAGGCCGGCTAACAGCAGGCCAAGCGCAGCCAAAAGCGGCAGGTATGTCTTGCGCATTTTACTACCTAATCTCCTCGATAAGGACCGCTCCCTTGGTCAACAGACGGGTGGCGGGCCGGATGGGTCGTTCTGAACGCCCGAATAAGCAACACGCTATGGTAGCAGCAGTTAGGGGCTAATACCAAAACTCGCGCGGAGCATGAGAGAGGGCTTAATCGGCGGCGCTCGTCCTACGCCACCTCGACCTTTTCGGGGAGGTGAACATGCTCGATAGGCAGGTCCATCCACACCGGGTGGGCTTCGCCGGTGATGAGCCGGGCGCCCTGCCGCCGCGTCAGATAGCTCCAGGCCCACTGGGTCATCACCTTCAGCTTGTTGTCATACTCGATCAGGAAGTGGATGTGGACAAAAACCCAGATGAGCCAGGCCGGAAAGCCGGAGAAGTGCAGATCGCCGATGTCGGCCACCGCCTTGTTGCGGCCGATGACCGCCAGCAGCCCCTTGTCCCGGTAATGGAACGGCCGGACGTTCCTGTCGAGACGCCGCCGCCGCAAGACGTCGGCCACATACTCGCCCATCTGCATCGCCACCTGGGCCACGCCCGGCAGCGGTTCGCCCGTCTGGTGAGCATAATGGGCCAGGTCGCCGATGACAAAGATGTTGGGGTGATCGGGCAGGGTCAGATCGGGCTGGACAATGACGCGCCCCATGCGATCCTGCTCGGCGTTCGCCCGCCGCGCCAGCACACCGGCCAGCGGCGACGCCTTGACACCCGCGCCCCACAGCACCGTTCGCGTCGGGATGAGCGTCCGCTCCTCCGAGCGCGTGTCCTTCACAATGACGTAATCCTCGGTGACATCGGTGACCAGCGTGTTGGTTTTGACCGTCACACCCAGCCCGGCCAGCGCCCTGGTGGCCGCCGCCGACAGATCCTCCGGGTACGCCGTCAGGATGCGATCCATCCCCTCGACCAGGAATATCTGCGCCTCGGCCGGGTCGAACGTGCGGAACTCGCCGGGCAAGGTCGTGCGCGACAGCTCGCCCATCGCGCCGGCCAGCTCGACGCCCGTCGGCCCGCCGCCGACGATGACGAAGGTCAGCAAAGCCCGCCGCCGATCGGGGTCAGGCTCGCGCTCGGCCGCCTCAAACGCCAGCAATACCTGGCGGCGAATGCGGATAGCGTCCTCGATGGTCTTCAGGCCGGGGGCCAGCCCCTCCCACTCGGCATCCCGGCCAAAGTAATGGTGGCTCGATCCCGTGGCCACGATCAGGTCATCGTAGGCGATCTCATCGCCATCCTCAAGCACCACAACCTGTCGCTTCGGATCGATATCGACCACCTGGCCGGTCAGCACGCGGGTGTTTTTCGCCTTCTTCAAAACGGCGCGCAAGGGGGAGGCGATATCCTCGGGGGACAGGCCGCCGGTCGCCACCTGATATAGCAGGGGCTGGAACAAATGAAAGTTTCGCCGGTCAATAAGGGTCACATTCACCGGCGCATGGCGCATGGCGTGGGCCGTATACAGACCGCCGAAGCCCCCGCCGATAATCACGACTTCATCTTTTCGTTTCGCACTCATCGTTCTTCTGCCTTCGCGACCCCGCCGAATGGGCCGGGCCGGGATGATCTCATCGTTACCTCTATCCGCTTGATGCCTTGCCTTGGGCGAATCTTACCCCGCTTGTGCAATTATTCACAAATC
>CAZZJN010000080.1:5629-13191 GCA_964654505.1 uncultured Ardenticatenaceae bacterium
GGCGGCTACCTGAGCCTGGAGAGCGGCGTCTATTCCGGCCCCTACACCTGGGCCGGCCGTTTCGCCGACGGTCGGGGCACGAACCCCGAAGAACTGGTCGGCGCGGCCCATGCCGGCTGCTATGCCATGTTCCTGTCGGCCATCCTGACCCGCGATAACATCACCCCGACGCGCATCGACGCCAAATCGTCCGTTCATCTGGGCGAAGGTCCGACCATCACCAAAATCGACCTTGAGGTCGAGGCGGACATCCCCGGTCTGGACGACGAAGCGTTCCAGGAGTATGCTAACAGGGCCAAGATGAACTGCCCGGTGTCGAAGGCGCTGGCGGCCGTCTCGGAGATCACCCTGAACGCCAGGCTGGTCAAGTAACAACCATCATGTCGGTCCTTTCTCGCATCCGCCGTAACCACGGCCTGGAACACGCCACCATCCACGTCCTGTCGGAGGGCCAAAAGCGCTTCAGCGCCCAGGGCAACTCCGATCATCGCGGCTTCCATCTGAACGTCTACGGCGATGTGACCGAGGCGGAAGTGGCCGCGGCCGTCGCCGAAGCGCATCGCCGCCTGAACGCGGGCGAGCATCATCTGGCGGTGCACCCCAACTGCGGCACGGTGCTGGTGACGACGGCCGCGCTGGCCACGCTGGCGGCGCAGGCCGTCCTGGCCGTCGAGAATTGGCGCGAACCCAAGGCGGGGCGAGTGGGGCCGGTATCCTTCCTCAACGCCATGCCCGGCGCGATCGTGGCCGTCGTCGTCGCCCTCATCGTGGGGCGGCCGTTGGGCGTCCAGCTGCAGGAACGCTACACCGTCGACGGCGACCTGCGCGATCTGGAGGTCATCTCCGTGCGCCGGATCCCGCCCTCGCCCATCACCCGCCTTTTTCAACTGCTTCTGACCGGCGGCAACCCCGCGCTTCAGGCCAAATCGTACTTCGTCCAGACCGCCGGCGGCGAAGACTGAGCCGGGCAACCTCTCGCCGCCATGTTCCACCTCTTTCACGGTCCGGACGGATACTCGCAGCGGGAAACACTGGCCGGACTGCTGGCCAAGGAGGGGGACGCCGACATGCTGTCGCTCAATACGACCCGGCTGGACGCCCGGGTCACCTTCTCCGAGCTGCAAGGCGCCTGCGATGCCATGCCGTTTCTGGCCCGGGTCCGCGTCGTGCTGGTGGAAAACCTGTTCACGAGCATCCCCGACAAGGCGTTCATGGATAAACTGGAGGCCTATCTGCCCCGGTTGCCGGGGACGACGCGCCTGATCTTCCTGGAGTCGCAAGCGCTGTCCGACTCGCATCGCATCATCCGGCTGGCCAAAGAAGAGCGCATCGGCTATGTGAGGAAATTCGAGCTGCCGCAGGGGAACGAGCTGGAGCGATGGGTGCGCGACCACGTGGCCGAGCGCGGCGGCCGCATCACCCCTCAGGCGGTCAATATGCTGGCCGTCAACGTCGGCGGCGATCTGCCGGCGATGACCAACGAGATCGAGAAACTGGTGCTCTACAAGGGCGAGGAAGGGACCATCGAGGCGGCCGACGTCGAGTTGCTCTCCCCCTATGCCGCCGAGAGCAATATCTTTGAGCTGGTTGATGCGCTCGGCAATCGCCAGGCGGCCCGCGCCGCCGAACTGTTCCACAAGAAAATCAACGAGGGCGTCGATCCGTTTTACCTGTTCTCGATGTTCATTCGCCAGTTCCGGCTGCTGCTCCAGACCAAATCACTGCTGGAAGCGGGCGAACGCCCGGCAGGGATCGCCGAACAGTTGAAGCAACGGCCGTTTGTGGCCGACAAGCTGGTGCGGCAGGCCCGCAACTACACCCTGCCGCAACTGGAGCAAATCTACGGCCGCCTGCTGGACATCGACGTCGACGCCAAAACGGGCAAGGCCGACCTGCTGACCGCGCTCTATTTGCTGGTGGCCGGGCTGACGGTGGAGTGACGGCCGCGGATGAGCGACAACATCATCCTCACCGGCTTCATGGCAACCGGCAAGACGGCCGTCGGGCGCGAGCTGGCCCAACGACTCGGCCGTGACTTCGTCGATACCGACGCGCTGATCGTCGAGCGTGACGGCCGCTCCATCGCCGCCATTTTCCGCGAGGACGGCGAGGCGCGCTTCCGGGAACTGGAGCGGCAAACGGCGGTCGAGCTGGCGCACAGGCGTGGACTGGTCATCGCCACCGGCGGGGGCCTGATGCTCGACCCGGCCAACGTCGCCGCATTGGGCGCAACCGGCCCCGTCTTCTGCCTCTCGGCCGATCCGGCCGATATCCTCCAGCGAGCAGCCGCCGGGGAGGAGCCGCGACCGCTGCTGGCCGTGGGCGACGCGGCGTCGAATATCGCGACCTTGCTGCGACAACGCGCTCCCGCTTACGCCCGCTTCCGCGCCATCGACACCGGCGGGCTGGCGGCGGGCGACGTGGCCCAGACCATCCTCGACGCGCTGGCGGGCGGGCTGCGCGACACGCTTCCGGTGCGCCATCCGGGCGGTCAATATGACGTCGTCGTCGGTGAAGGATTGCTGGAGCGCGTCCTGGAGCGGGCGGGCGTCGACGGGCCGGTGGCGATCATCACCGACAGCGAGGTCGGGCCGCTGCACGCGGCACGCATCCGGCGAGGGGACAACGCCGGGCCGCCCGTCCTGACCTTCCCTGCCGGCGAGGGCCACAAGCATCTCGACACCGTTCGCGCGCTCTATAACGGGCTATTGCAAGCCGGGATCGGCCGCGACGGGACGATCATCGCCCTGGGCGGCGGGGTGGCCGGCGACGTGGCCGGTTTTGTGGCCGCTACCTTCCTGCGCGGCGTCGATTTCGTGCTTTGCCCCACCACCCTGCTGTCGATGGTCGATTCCAGCATCGGCGGCAAGACCGGCGTCGATCTGCCGCAAGGCAAGAACCTGGTGGGCGCGTTCAAGCAGCCGCGGCTGGTAGTGGCCGACATCGCCACATTGGCGACGCTGCCGGCCGTTGAGTTCACCGCGGGGATGGCCGAGGTGGCCAAACACGGCCTCATCGCCGATCCCGTCTTGTGGCAGCGATTGACGGCCGAAGATTGGGCCATCGACCCGCGCCGGCTTGCCGACGACCGGCTTTTGCGCGCCGACGTGCAATCGCTGGTGGTCCGCGCCATCCGCGTCAAGCGTGACGTGGTGGAGGAAGACCCGTTTGAGGCCGGGCGACGGGTCATGCTGAATCTGGGCCACACCTTCGGCCACGCCATCGAGCAGGTGTCGGGCTATACGGTCCGGCACGGGGAGGCGGTGGCGATGGGGCTGGTCGCCGCGGCCCATCTGTCGGCCGCGCTGGGGGAGTCGTCCCCCGCCTTGCCGGGCGAGGTGGAGGCGGTTTTGTCCCGCCTGGGCCTGCCGGTGCGTATCCCTCGCGCGCTCGACCCGAAGGCGCTCCACACGGCGATGGGCACGGACAAGAAGCGGCAGTCGGGCCGCCTGCGCTTCGTTCTCATCCACGACATCGGCGAGGTATTCGTGCGCGGCGACGTGCCCGATGAATTGGTGATGGCGGCGCTGGAGGTCACGCGAGCCACGGCCGATCGCTGACCGCAATTAAGGAGATACATGATGCGCATCCTTGTCCTGCATGGCCCCAACCTAAACCTGTTGGGTCGTCGCGAGCCGGAGATCTACGGCCGCTCGACGCTGGCGGAGATCAACGACATGCTGCTGGAGCAAGCCCGGGCCGCCGGCGCTGAGCTGCGGTTCCTGCAATCGAACAGCGAGGGCGCGCTCATCGACGCCATACAGGACGCGCAGAGCTGGGGCGACGGCATCCTCATCAACCCCGGCGCGCTGACGCACTACAGCTACGCCCTGCGCGACGCCATCGCCGCGGTCGGCTTGCCGGCGGTCGAGGTGCATCTGTCCAACATCCATGCTCGCGAGGAGTTTCGGCGCAACTCTGTCATCGCGCCGGTCTGCCTGGGGCAGATCAGCGGCTTCGGCCGCCACAGCTACCGGCTGGGCCTGATGGCCCTGCTCGATCATCTGGCGGCGTAGCGGGGGGCGGGACCAGATCGGAAAATAAAAAGGCCGGGTTATGCCCGGTCTTCTTATATCTCGTGTGCGCTCTGGTTGGCGTCGATGTTGTTGTATTGATGCTGCTATGTTGGCCTTGATGTGACTTCGTTGTTGGTTGCTATGGCCAAAATCCACAACAAGATACAGAGCAATTTATAGATCGGAATGGGCATTTTGTATATCCGCAAAATCCGTCATTTATCTTGAGTATTATTACTTATAGACCCATTCCGCGAACATCGCGCCCAGGTCGCAGCCGCAATGCTCCTCGGCCAGCGCGCGAAACGCCTCTGTGTCGGCGATTTGCCACCGGTAGCGACGGCTGTAATCGCGCAGGAAGGCATCGAAGACGTCGCGCCCCATGAACTCCTCCAGCGTGCGCAGAAAGACCGGCCCACGGCCATAGACGAACGCGCCATATTCGCCGCCGCGATAGGCGGCCACCGGCAGGCCGATGGGCATATCCTCACTCGCCTGGGCAAATCGATCGTAGTACCGCCGGAAGTAGCTATCGGCCACACTCGCCCCATAGCGTGACAGAAAGTAGCGATAGGTGGAGTAGGAAACCAGCGACTCGTCCAGCCACGGCTCGTCGAGTTGATCGTTGCCCACGAGGTTATAGAACCATTGGTGCGCTACCTCATGGGCGGTGGTCGATTCCAGATTGGTCACATAGGGGCGGCCGTCCGCCGTCGCGCCGTCCAGATCGTACATCCTTAACGTACCCACGATGAGGCCGGGATACTCGATACCCAGGGCGCTCGTCGGCGTGGTGACGATGTCGAGTTCGGTGTAAGGATAAGGAGCCACGCGCTCGCTGAAGTCCGACAGGGCCGCCAAAGCCACGTCGAGGGCCGCGGCCGCGCCCTCGGCCAGAGCGGCCGGCGCGTAGCTATTGACCGTCGTCTCGCCCACCCTGCCGCTGATGACGGCGAAGTCGCCCGCGGCCAGGAAGAAGTCGCGGGCCGGGCCGAGAGCGTAGGTGATGGTCTGCCGGTCGCCGTCGCTCTCCTCGGCCACGGCCACGCCGGAGCCGACCAGGACAAGCTCCGCCGGAGCCGTGACGCGCACCAGATAGAAAGCGGCGTCGCTGTAGGTCAAATCGCCCTGAATGTCCGGCGGAGTGATATTCCAACCCTCGTCATCGTAGACGGCCAACATGGGGTAGAAATGGGCCAGGGCCAGGATATCGTCGAAATAGGCCAGAACGCCATAATTGCGGCCGATCTCCGTGGGCACGGTCGTCTGGAAACGCATGGCGATGTCGATCGCCTCGCCCGGCTCCAGTGGCGCGGGCAGCGGCACGCGCAAGACGGTATCCTCCACCGCGGCCTGAACCGCCTGACCATCGACGGTGACATCGCTGACGGCCATCGCCCCGCCCAGCGTCTTGGGATGCAGATGGAAGTAGACCTCCTCCAGAGTCACAGCTTCCCGATTGGTGTAGGTCACCGTCTGTCGCCCTTCGAGTGCGTCGAGGGAGTCGGCGATGGTGAACTCCAGATGATAGACCGGCGCACCCGGCAGGGCCTCCAGCACGCCCCGCTCGGCGGTGACCAGCCCGGAGGCGTAGACGCTGCGGTCGTCGGGCGATGCGTCGAGGGGGGAGGCCTGCGCGGTCGGCTGCTGCGGCCTGTCGGCCGTGGGCAGCGCCGGGACGGCCGTGGCCGTTTGGGTCGCAGGGGTGGTCTTCGGTCCGGCCGGTAAGGCGGGAGCGGCTCGTCGACAGGCCGGCAGGATGGCCAACATGATGATCAGGAGAAGGAAGAGACGTTTCATCGGGTGGGATTGTCGCGTGGCGGCCGTCGGAGTTAGGGATGGCGAGGAGGAGGATATGAAGAACCAGGTCGCAATATCTTGCCACGTTCGGCCACGGGCCGCCTCCAATTGTTCGGCTGACCAGGGAGGGGGAAAGGGGAAATCGACAAGTTACGGCCGAGCAACAGGCAACTCGGCCAATCGCATGACGAGCCGCAATGCCTCGTTCACCGATTCCTCTGTTGGAAATGCCTTTGCCACATCAGGGGCCAGGAGTACGAGGTTCGTACCTCGAGCATAGGCGTCAGCATATTTGCCGCGAACTCCACCCGCCAGCAAAATGGTCAAGTCGTATTCGGGAAGCAAATCATCATCGATGTCAGAAGTTTCCGTGTTCATATGCACTTCATTCGATCGCGGTTAATTCCCGCGCACTAATGAGCCGAATACGCAAGTCGCGCTCCGTAGTGGGCCACAATGAGCAAGCGTTGATTGGCTGATAGACCAACCGTAATGTATCGATCTTCTTCACTCGAATGACCCGGGTCAGGGACTGTAATCGATAATGGGTCCGACAAAACCGTCGCGGCTTCATCAAAAGAAACGCCATGCTTGCGCAAATCCGCGGCTGCCTGGTTGGGATCCCATTCGAATTCCACTCTCAAAGTATAGCGCTTTTCTCGATGCGGAGCGAAGCGGCTTCATAGAAATTCAAGGAGAAAATAGTTTGATTGTCCGACCGTACCGCCTGTTGGGGATTATCGCTCATGGAGTTCGTTGCAGCTAACGTCGATCTGTCCTTCCGTGCCAAGATCGTCGGCATGCTCCAGTCGGGTCAAGTAATATTGCCGGGCGCGGCCGTATATCTCATGGATATAGAGTCATATTTTAAGGTTGCCGCCTCTTTTTTTTTGCGTATGTGCTACACTGTGAGTTTGATAGTTAGAGCTGCCTTGACCCCGGTCGGGGCAGTTTCATATGATCCACGTCGTCAACTCGACAAGTCTTTGGTGAACCGGTCAAAACGGAGGGTGATCAGCGTGAGACAAATATGGTTTGCATTTCTAATCGCATTGAGCTTTATAATGATGGGCTGCGGGAGTTCGCAAATCGATCCGGCTGCGACGGAAGTTGCCGCCGTCACTCAAACGACCACCGCCCAGACCGCCGCCGCGCCCACGGCCACCGCCACGGCTGCACCGACGGCAACGCCGACTGCCACGCCCATCCCGACCGACACGGCGACGCCGACCCTGACGCCGATGCCGACGGCCACGGAGACGCCATCGCCTACGCCGACGCCGATGGGGGGAGGGAACGGCGTTGTTATCTTTTCCATAAATCCGTGGCGCGGCAAACCCGAAAGTGATATCGACGGCGTGTGGAGCATCCAGTCAGATGGTTCCCAACTCACTCAGATTCTATCACGAACCCGATTAGAAGAGATTCTGGGCGATTACTATGACTGGTTTGCCAGCTACCAAGTGAACAACAATCAAGGCTTTCTGATGACCCTTAATGGGCTTCACGCCGTTACCGAAGACTGGCAGATCACGCGGAGCATTAACACGGGGGATCTATACTTCGAGAGTTTCTCACCCGACGGGAATTTGATACTCCTCAGGAGTTCTAGTGGAACACTTGGATTTCAACCGATCAATGGGGAAGATCCTGTAGTGATCAGCGCTGGTTTTGATGGGCGAGACATCGGCTTTTCTGCGGATGGCTCAAAAGTTTACTACACACGGCGAGATGGTAGAGATCCGT